>JBGAQV010000082.1:0-13194 GCA_044220505.1 Dermatophilaceae bacterium | reverse complement strand
GCGCGGCGGATCGCCTGCCAAGCCGGGATCCTCCCCGCAGTCCTGGGTGGACCGGGGCAGATCCTCGACCTCGGCCGACATCACCGGTTCTTCAGCGACCCACAACGCACCGCCCTCTCGGTCATCTACGACACCTGCGCTGCGGACGGGTGTGACCGACCGTTCGCGTGGTCGGAGCTGCATCACCAGCATCCTTGGTCCAAAGGCGGGTTCACTGACCTGGACCTCGCGATCCCGTTGTGTGGCTACCACCACCGGTTGATCCACGACCCCCACCACCGACACCACATCAGTACCGACAGCCGAGGGGCGAAGACTGTCTACTTCCACGAACGCGCAATACCTGGCACGAGTGACCAGGTGGGCGCAGGGGCGAAGTCTGTCCACGTCCGGGGTCGGGCATGACGCCGACCTTCGAGCCGGCCGGGAGCAACCTTGGTCACGGTCACGAACGCAGTTGATGAACGAGGCCGTCGGGGAATGAAGAGCGGGGGCCCACCTCCGCACCCGTTCGTCGAAGGTGCGGTGGGGTATGGCTCCCGGTGTGCCGCGCCTCGCGCCCGTGCTTCGCGCCCGTGCCTCGCGCCCGCGCCGGGCCGGGCGGCATACCGGCAGGTGCGTCAGCCGAGGGAGAGTTCGGCCTTCTTGACAACATCGATCGCGCTGGGGGAGCCCTCGAAGGCGACTCGTGCGGCCGACTTGCGGCCATAGGAGAAGAGCGCGAGATCGGCGACGCCACCCTTGATGACGACGGTGCCGGCGGCGCTCGGCCCACGCACCCCATGGCGCACGAGCATCGGGGTCTCGAGGATGACGCCCACATCGGCGCGCCGGTAGAGCAGGAAGGCCATGGTCGTCAGACCGCCCCAGATCGCCAGCTCGTGGCCCGGCATGAGGACGCGTGGCTTCCAATCCGGTTGGGCGCGCAGCACATCCTCGTGATGGATGAAGAACTCCATGGTGTTGAGAGCCTGGTCCACGGGGGAGAGCGCGGCTGGCGTCCATTTCGGGGGACCGGAGCGCAACGCCTCGAGCAGCGTCGGGAAGTCCCCGGACGCCTTGGACAGCAGCGAGCGTTCCATCCGACCCCGCAACGGTCCGACGAACATCCCCAAGGCGAGGTCAGGGCGGGTTTCCCGGATGACCAAGTGGGCGGCGAGTTCCCGCACTCGCCAGGGGTGGCACAGCGTCGGCGCGTCGGGACCGACTCGTTCCATGGTGTCGCAGAGCGCCTGACGCTCGGTCTGGGCGTAGTTGGTCATCTCGTCCTCGTGACTTGCCGACGGTCGGAAAACCGATCGTGTCACACTCTCGCGGACCTTAAGGTGGCCGGGTGATCGCCCTGCGCCCTCCGGATGTCAGCCTGCACCGCGAATGGCTCGACTTCGTGAGCGAATTCGCCGGCGCACACATCGACGGAGCATCGGCGGATCCCACCCTGCTGAGCACCCTCGGCGACCCCACGGCATACCGGGCCTGGGTGGCAGCCATGTGTGCGCATGAGCGTGGCGAAGACCTTCCCCCCGACCGGGTGGCCTGCACCACCCGCTGGATCGAGCAGGACGGCGAGATCGTCGGCAGCATCAACCTGCGCCACGAGCTCACTGACTATCTCCTGCGCGAGGGCGGACACATCGGGTATGCCGTCCGCCCCAGCGCTCGGCGACTCGGAGTCGCGACCGCGGCGCTGCGCCTCATGCTCGCGCAGGCGCGCCGGTTGGGCATCAACCCCGTGTTGGTGACCTGCGACGACGACAACGTCGCGTCGGCCCGCACCATCGAACGCTGCGGTGGGGTGCTGGAAGACGTGCGGGACGGCCACCGGCGGTATTGGATCACCCTGCCGGACACCCCCCTGGGGTATGCCGTGCGGCCACTGGACTGCCAACCCCTGCGCGGGCGGCTGGTCGAGCTGCGGCCGGTGACCGAAGATCTCGCCGCACGAGTGAAAGCCGGTGAGCCACAACCGGATTGGGCGCCGGACTTCCCGCGCGAGGACGATCTCGTGGCGCTGGCCATGCACGGTGAGGACGGCACGCCCGCTCAGACCTGGGGGTCCCGGCTCATCGTGCGGCGCCGCGACGGAGCGGTCGTGGGCACCCTGGGCTTCTACGGGCCACCCGACGAAACGGGTCGCGTGGAGATCGGCTATGGCCTCGTCCCGTCGGCTCGCGGCGAGGGTCTCATCACCGATGCAGTGGCCTTGGCGGTCCCCGCTGCCCTCGCTGCGGGCGCGACCGTGCAGGCCCACACCGGCCCCGACAACGTGGCGAGCCAAGCCGCGCTGCTGCGTGCCGGGCTGCGAGCGACCGGCGCTCGTAACGCTGCCGAGGAATGGCATTACCTCATCGAGCACCCCGGAGGCACCGCGTGAGCATCCTGGAAGCCCACGAGCTGAGGCGCTCGTTCGCGACGACCACGGGGGTGCTGCGCCGCCGCACCGATCCGGTGGAAGCGGTCCGGGGGATCTCGTTCCACATCGATCGGGGCGAGGTCTTCGGGCTGCTCGGTCCCAACGGCGCGGGCAAGACGACGACGATCAAGATGCTCATCACCCTCCTGCTGCCGACATCGGGCTCGGCGACGATCCTCGGGCACGACGTGGTCGCCGAGCCACGAGCCGTCCGGCGCCGGATCGGATATGTCTTCGGCGGCGATCGTGGTCTCTACGAACGCCTTTCGGCCCTGGACAATCTGCGCTACTTCGCCGAGCTGTATGCCGTGCCCGCCCGCGAGCAGCCGGCCAGGATCGGTGAGTTGCTCGAGCTGGTCGGGCTGGCCGGCCGAGAGCGGGAGCGGGTCGAGGGGTTCTCGCGCGGGATGCGGCAACGCCTGCACATCGCCCGCGGGTTGCTGCACAACCCCGATCTGCTCTTCCTCGACGAGCCCTCGATCGGGATCGACCCGGTCGGCGCACGCGAGTTGCGCCAGACCATCTCCGGGCTGCGCGAGCAGGGCAAGACGATCCTGCTCACGACCCACTACATGTTCGAGGCCGACGAGTTGTGCGACCGCATCGCGGTAATCACCCGGGGCGAGTTGGTCGCGACCGGAACGCCGGCCGAGCTCAAGGCGCGGGTCAGCGCCGGATCGGTCCTGGAGGTCGAGGTCTTCGACGGGCTGGGCGGACGGCTGTCGGTCGTCGAGGCACTGCCCGGCGTCCGGTCCGCCACGGTGACGACCGGAGCAACCAGCCAGACGCTCGTCGTCTCGATCGACTCAGGTGCCGACGTCACCGGCGCGACCCTCGACGCGCTGCACGGCATACGGGTCGGTCGGGTCGTCAGCAGGCAACCCACCCTCGAAGACGCCTACGTCGAGCTGGTCGGCTCGTGAGCGGCGTGCGCCGCTCGGTGCGGGTGCTCTTCACGCTGTGGTGGCTGCAGCTGAAGATCGTCGCGGTCTCCGCCTTCGACGGCATCCTCAACGTCATCTATCCGCTCTTCTTCGCAACGACTGCCTTCCTCATGTTCGGCCAGTCCGGCAAACCGGAAGCCCTCGTGTATGCCGGCCTCGGCGCGGCCGTTATGGGTACCTGGTCGGCGATGGCCACGTCCGCCAGCGGTGCGCTGCAGAGCCAGCGTTGGCAGGGCACCCTGGAGTTGTTGGTTTGCGCGCCGACTCGGCTGGCGCTGGCCGTGCTCCCGGTGACGGCCGCCCTGGCGACGGTCGCGCTCTACTCGCTCGTGGCCACCTTGGTGTGGGGGCGGGTCGTGTTCGGGATCGAGGTGCAGATCGCCAGCCCGGTCGCGTTCGTCGTCGCGCTGGCCGTCACGCTCGCCTCGTTGGCGACCTTCGGTTTCCTGCTGTCGGTCACCGTCGTGCGGTATCGGACCGGCTGGGCGCTGGGCAACCTGCTGGAGTATCCCGGCTGGCTGCTGTGCGGCTTCCTTGTGCCGCTGGACCTGTTTCCCACCTGGGTGCAGTGGCTGGCTCAGGCGCTGCCTCCGACCTGGGGGATGGCGGCGATCCGCTCGGCCGCGGCGGGTCAGGCGCCGTGGGGCGAGATCGCGGTCTGCGCGGGGCTGGGACTCGGGTATGCCGTCCTCGCCACCGTCCTGTCGGAGCGGCTCGTCGACTCGGCCCGACGCAACGCCACGCTGGCGTTGACCTGAGCGGGCGCGGCGATGAGTGAGACAGGTCCGGCTGTGACGATGCGACCGGGAGCGCCGGCCTCGGGCGGGGTGTCGCTGCTCGCGGCACTTCGGGTGGTGTTCGTCGGCGGGGTGATTTCCTTCCGAGCGCTGTTCAACTGGCTCAACCCCTACATCTACGTGCCGACGATGCTCATCTCACCGGTCTTCCAGATCCTGCTGTTCGCGTATGTCGGTCGCTCGGCCGGGGTGGCCGACGATGGGTTCTACGTCATCGGCAACGCCGTGCAATATGCCTCGATCCCGTGCCTCTTCGCGATGGCCAACACCATTGCCGGAGAACGGTTCACCCAGACCCTGGGCATCGTCTTGTCCACTCCGGTCAATCGGGTGGCACTGTTCATCGGGCGGTCGCTGCCGGTGGTGGCGAATGGCTGGTTCGTGGCGATGGTTGCGCTCTTCGTCGGCGGCCGGGTGCTCGGTGTCGATCTGCCACTGCGGGTGTGGCCGGGAATCGCCCTGTGTGTCGTCGTGGCGTCGGCGTCGTGCACCGGCCTCGGCCTCTTGCAGGCATCGATCGCTTTGCGGGTGCGCAGCACGGCGGTGCTGTCCAACATCGTCTTCGGTGTCCTGCTCGTCTTCTGCGGGACGAATGTCGCTCTGGACGCGCTCCCGGCGTGGATGGCGGGGGTCGGTCGGGTGTTGCCCTTGACGCACGCCATCGAGGCGGCCCGACGGGTGGCCGGCGGGGCTGGGCTCGGCGATGTCGCGGGGTTGCTGGCGCGTGAGGCGGCGCTCGGGGTGGCCTTCACGGTGGCGGGGCTGCTGGCGCTGCGCTACGTCGAGGCCCAGAGCAGGCGGCACGCCACTCTCGAATTGCAGTGAGCCGCAACCCGTCCGTGATGTCGGCGAGGTGACGATCGCGCCGCGGCACAGCGGATGCGCCGCTCAGGACAGTCGGCGCTCGTGCGTCGTGGGGTTGACGTCGTCATCCGACTCGGGCGGGGCCAGGCGAGGGCGGGCGTCGTGTCGGTCGGCCCACCGCGGGGCGACGCCCCAGAGCAGGGTCAGCCCGACGAGCACGGCGGCGAAGGCCAGCAGCCCCGCATTCCCCGCGACGGTGAGGTCGGCGACCAAGCCCGCGACGCCGGCGACAGTGACGGCCAACGTCACCAGGCCGAGGCGGGCGCACCGGTCACCGACATCGACGAGGAGCTCGCGCCGCCGTTGCCGGAAGAGCATCCGGTGGAAGGCCACCGGCGCCACCACGAGGCCGGTGGTGAGGATCGAGCCGCCCAGCACCGCGAGGAAAGCCCATCGTTGGGTCTGCGTCAGCTCGTCGAAGCGGGCCGAGAACGGCACGGTGAGCAGGAACCCGGTGAGGATCTGGACCCCCGTCTGGGTCACCCGGATCTCCTGCAGGAGCTCGTCCCAGTTACGGGTGAGCTGAGTGGCGCGCGGGTCAGTCATCGGGCAACCCGCTCGCGCGTGCGCCCCGCAGCGGTCCGGCCATGGCCGCGGGGTCGACCCAGCCGTCGAACTCCGCCCCGGTCAGTGATCCCGAGGCGATGGCCGCCTCGCGCAGCGAGAGGTCGTCGGTGAGCGCTCGGTGGGCAATCGCCGCCGCCTGGTCATAACCGAGGTGGGGTGCCAGCGCCGTGACGAGCATGAGGTCCTGAGCCACGTGGGTTGCGATGCGACCCTCGTCGGCTTCCAGGCCGCGTGCGCAATGCGTATCGAACGATGCCACGCCATCGGCGAGCAGATCGATGGATTCGAGCAGCGCGTGGGCGATGACCGGTGTGTCCACGTGCAACTGGAAGGCGCCCTGGGCGCCGGCGAACGCCACCGTGGCGTCGTTGCCGACGACTCGCGCGACGACCATGCGTAGCGCTTCGGCCTGGGTGGGGTTGACCTTCCCCGGCATGATGCTCGACCCCGGTTCGTTGGACGGAATCCGTAGCTCTCCCAAGCCGGCCCGAGGCCCACTGGCTAGCCAGCGCACGTCGTTGGCGATCTTGTAGAGCGCGATGGCAACCGTCCGCAGCGCCCCGCTGAGGGTGACGAGATCGTCCCGGGAAGCCAGAGCGGCCGGCAGATCCTCGGCCTGGTGGAACGGCATACCAGTCTGTTCGGCGAGCCGCTGCGCGACCCGCGCCCCGAACTCGGGGTGGGCGTTGAGGCCGGTGCCGACCGCGGTGCCACCGATGGCCAGCCCGTAGATCGGCAGGAGCGCGCGGCGCAGGCCGGCCATGGCGTGGTCGAGCTGGGTCACCCAGGATCCGACCGCATGGCCGAGCCGGATGGGAGCGGCATCCTGCAGATGAGTCCGGCCGACCATGACGATCGGCTCGAAACGCACGGCCGCGTCGCCCAGCGTGTCGCGCAACCGATCTAGCGCTGGATAGAGGGCGTGCTCGATCCGGTCGACGACCGCTAGATGGACAACGGAGGGGATGACGTCGTTGCTGGACTGACCGCGGTTGACGTGATCGTTGGGATGCACCGGGTCGCGCCCGCCACGGCCGTGGCCGGTGAGTTCGTTGGCGCGCCCCGCGATGACCTCGTTGGCGTTCATGTTCGTCTGGGTGCCGCTGCCGGTCTGGAACACCACCAGGGGGAACTCCGAGTCGAGCCGGCCCTCCTGCACCTCCCGGGCAGCGCCCACCAGCGCGGCGAGAGCGTCGGAGTCTAGGTCGAGCTCACCCAACTCCGCATTGACCTCCGCCGCGGTGGCCTTGAGCAGCCCGAGGGCCGCGATGATCGGCCGTCCCCAGACGAAGGCCGGCCGCCCGATGTCGAAGTGCTCGAGGCTGCGTTGGGTCTGCGCGCCCCAATAGCGCTCATCCGGGACCTCGACGGTCCCCAGGCTGTCTCTCTCCACGCGGGTGCTCATGGCTGCAGTTCTACCCGTGGCAGGGCTCGGCCACACCGTCCAGAGGTCAGACCCAGCGGCGCACCCGCACGGCATACGACTGGTATGCCGTGCCGAACCGCTGCGTGAGGTAGGCCTCCTCACGCCGGATGACCCACCTGGTCATCACCCAGAGGATGAGCGGGAGCAGCAGTATTGCGGTCCACGAACCAGCCCACCCGGCCAGGCCGAGGTAGATGAGGGCGTCGCCGAGGTAGATCGGATTGCGGCTGCGCGCGAAGGGACCGGTGGTCACCAGTTGCTCGACAGCGTGCCAGGGGATGACCGTGGTGCCTCGGCTCAGCAGGGTCTGGCCGGCCCAGAGGAACAGCCCAGCCCCGGCCAGACCCAGGGCCGTGGCCAGAACCAACCCGACGCTCGGCAGGGCGAACCTCGGCAGCCCGGCGAGTCGGTCGAGCGCGACAGCCGCACCCAGCGGGACGAGGAAGACCGCCGGTGGGAGCAATCGCACGCGTGCGCCGGGTGAGGCCATGGCTAGGAGCGTACGTGCCTGCGCGGCTCGGGCAGCCCGATGACGATCGCACTACCCAGGACGATGGCGAAGCCCGCGACCTCGGCCCAGGTGAGTCGTTCGCCCAGGACGAGCACGCCGAGCAGCACCGCGACGACCGGGATGAGATAGGTGACCGTCGAGGACACCTGCTGTCCGACCTCGCGGAAGACGTCGAACTGTAGGGCGTAGGCCACCCCCGTCCCGAGCACGCCCAGGGCTGCCAGCGCCAGCAGCGCCAGTACAGAAGCATGAGCAGGACCGGGGGCAAGGGCCGGGGCATCGGGGCGGGGCGACCACGGGGCAGCGAGCTGGTCGCGCTGCAACGCCCACCAGATGACCGTCACCAGCGTGATTTGGACTGCGGCAGAAAGGAGTTGGGCTGCTGGGAGGGCCAGTCCGCCGAGATCGGCGTCACCGAGGAAGCGCTTGATGTAGGTCCAGCCCAGGCCATAGCAGGACCCTGCAACCAGGGTCGCTCCGAAGCCCAGGAGGTCAGGCCGCTCGGTGACCTGCCAGGGCGCCATGATGACGACGACCCCGAGGAAACCGGCTGCGACAGCGAGGAGTTTGCGGCGTGAGAAGGTCTCGTGCGGCACCAGGGCCGCAGTCGCGAGCACGGTGGCGACGGGCGTGATGGCATTCCCGATGCCGGCCAAGGCTGAGCTCACTCGCTCCTCGCCGAGGGGGAAGAGCAGGAACGGCAGGGTGCACAGCAACACCGAGGTCACCTGTAGGTGGGCCCACACTCGCCACGATCGAGGCAGACGCACCCGCGCCGCCACAGCGAGGGCGCCGGTCGTGGCCGCGCCGAGCACGATCCGCCCAGCGCCGACCTGGAGGGGCTGCAGGAGCCCCAGTGCTGCTTTGATGAACAGGAAGCTCGCACCCCAGATGAGCGCGAGGAGCCCGAACTTCACCTGCCAGGGCACGCCACGGCCGGAAATGCCTGCTGGCACCGCACCGCGGGTCGTCACCGACCGGTCGCCAGACGCGCGTGGATCGACGCCGGCAGCGGTATGCCGTCCACCTCCGGCACCGGGGTGCCGAACACCGTGTGGACCGGCAGCACCCCACTCCACGTGTCGTCGGTGGTGGGTGTCTCGCCGGTGCCACCGTCACGCACCTTGACAGTGTAGGAGCCCTCGAGGATCGGCAGCCGCAGCACCACGGTGGCAGCGAGTTCCTTGCGGGTCGAGGGGCGCACCTCGGTGGCCCGGCCCGGCATGATCCGCTCCGAAAGCGCCAGCAGTGCGGCATCGGCCGCTGCCCCGGACAGCACCTCGACCGGCCCGGTCACGACTGCGGATCGGTAGTTGGCGCTCGAGTCGAACAACGACTCGGCGTAGACGAACCCGTCGAGCGTGCTGACGCACAGGGTCGCCGGCCGGCCGGCCGCCAGCAGTCGCAAGGTCCCCGCTCCGGTCGACCCGTGCAGCACGATGCTGTCGCCGTCCCGCCCATAGAGGATCGGCACGCTCTGGGCGACCTCACCGACCGCGACCGACAGGGTGGCGACCCACATCGCGTCGAGCACGGCATACAGCTGCGCGCGCTCGTGCTGAGCGCGCTCGGGGAGGCGGCGAATCGGCATGCCGGCGATCCTCCCGGTTCGCCGGTATGCCGTGCACGCGAGTTTCACCCTTCGGCGGTCCGCGCGTCCTCCAGCGCCGCCCGAGCCGCAGTGAGGTCGGCTTCGGCAGCTTCGCGGGCCAGTTCTGCGGCAGCGAAGGCCTCGTCGGTGGCATCTCGGTGGGCTCGAGCCCGGACGAGTTCCTTCTGCAGCTGGGCGACGCGGGTCGCTGCCAGCTCCGATTCAGCCGCGAGGACGCCCGCGCGTGAGGTCGCCGCGGTGGCCGCGGACATCGACGCGTGCAGCGCGGCTTCCGCGGCGATGACGTGGGACGACAGGGCCGGGGGTGCAGTCGCCGGCGGGCCGCCGTCGTGCGAGCGGGGGAGCGACGACGATGCCGGGGCGGGGACCAGCCGCAACGGACGGGCGGTGGCGTCGCGCAGGTCGACCTCTCCGAACCCTGCGTATTCCAGGTGCCGGGTCAGCCGCCCGGAGAGCACAACCTCGGTGGCTTCTTGGGTGGCCAGGGCAGCAACGAAGGTCGACGCGGCGGCCGCGGCCGCAGCGGGGGAGAGCCGGGCACCGGCATCCGCGAGCACCGCTGCAGTGGCCGCCACCAAGTCGTCGACGAGTGCGGTGCGTTCCTTGCCCAGCCGGGTCATCTCGGGCCCATCCAACGAACGCTGGGCCTGGCGCAGCTCACCCGCAAGATCGGCGAGCCGGTCGAGCGCATCGGGCCGTCGTCGAGCGAGGAGATTGACCGCCCACGCGGCCATGGTCGGCTTGCGCAGGGCCGTGATCTCGCGCGCCAGATCGGCGTCGCCGCCGCCCTTGGCCATGGCGGCCAGGGCCTTGCGACGGGCCAGGAACTCCTCCGGAGCCAGACCGTAGAGCTCGTCGACGGCCGCGTCCAGGTCCATGTCGGCCATGGTGTCATGGCTAGGCTGGGCGGCCATGGAAGCACAGACCACCGTCGCCGTCATCGGGGCCAAGGGCAGGATGGGAGCGACGGTATGCCGTGCGGTCGCCACATCACCGGACCTGCGCCTTGTGGGGGAGTACGACCAGGGCGACGACCTCGGTGATCTCGGGGGCGCCCAGGTGGTCGTGGAGTTCTCGGTGCCCGATGCCTCGCTGCCGAACGTGCTCGCCTGCGTGCAGCGCGGGGTGCACGTCGTCGTCGGCACCACCGGGTGGGACCAGACAAAGCTCGCAGCGTTGCAGGAGGGCCTCGACACGGCACCGCCCTCGCGTGGTGGCCCGCCGGTCGGGGTGCTCATCGCTCCCAACTTCGCGCTCGGGGCCATCCTCATGATGAATTTCGCCCAGCAAGCCGCCCGCTTCTTCGAGTCGGTCGAGATCGTCGAACTGCACCACCCCAACAAGGTCGACGCGCCGTCGGGCACCGCGGCGCGCACTGCCGATCTCATCGGCGCCGCCCGTGACGAGGCGGGCCTACCGGCCGTTCCCGACGCCACGACCCAGGACCCAGGCGGCGCGCGCGGCGCCCGGGTGCACGGCATACCGGTGCATGCATTGCGGGTGCGGGGGCTGGTCGCCCACCAGGAGGTCGTCTTCGGCAATGTCGGGGAGACGCTGACGATCCGGCACGACTCGCTGGACCGCGAATCCTTCATGGGCGGGGTGCTGGCCGGAGTGCGCGGAGTGGCCGACCACCCGGGCATCACGGTCGGGCTGGAGCACTACTTGGGGATTGCCTGATCGGCGGGATCTGAACCCGGCTGCGCGATGTCGGCTGGGGGTCAGGACCACCCGAGCGCGCGCAGACCCGCCGCCACGAGAGCGCCGAGCACGACGACGAGGATGAACGGTGCCCGCAGCACCAGCGCGATCACGGCAACAGCCACGGCTACGAGCCGCGCGTCGACGACCAGGGTGCCGGCGGGGCCCCCGAGGGTCTGCACGACGACCAGGGCGGCCAGCAGCGCGACCGGCAGCAGGCTCGTCATTCGGCGGGTGCGGACGCCGCTCAGCCAGGCGGCCGGCACCAGGTGACCGAGCCACTTGGTGAGAAAGGCCAAGGCGCAGGCGGCGAGCACCGCCATCCACAAGGTCATGACGGGGTCGCCTCCCGCGGTGCCTGACGCCGCGGCCACAGCCCCACGACGAGAGCGGCCAGGGCAGCGACGAGCACGGGTATGCCGGCCGGGGCCTGCGGCACGACAAGCACGGTGACGATAACAGCCAGCGCTGCGGTGGCGCCGGCGTCACGCGAGCGCAGCCGCGGCCAGAGCAGAGCGACGAAGGCCGCGGCTGCCGCACCATCCAGGCCCCAGCGCCGCGGGTCGCCGAGGGCGTTGCCGACGACAGCCCCGATGAGCGTGAAGAGGTTCCAGAAGAGATAGACGGCAATCCCGGTGTGCCAGAAGCCGATCCGTCGCGGGTGATCGTGGTCTTGAGCAATGGCGACGGCGGTCGATTCGTCGATCGTCAACTGCGCGGCCAGCGCTCGCTGCCCCCGGCGCACCCCGAGGAACTCACTCACCTGCAGCCCGTAGAGCCCGTTGCGGATGCCCAGCAGAGTCGCCGTGGCGATCGCGGCCACGCCGGTGCCGCCGGCCCCGATGACCCCGACGAAGGCGAACTGTGAGCCCCCGGTGAACATCAGTGCCGACAAGGCCACCGTCTGCCAGACGTCGAGCCCACTCGCGACCGAGAGCGCCCCGAAAGACACGCCGTAGGCACCGGTGGCCAGCCCGACCGACCAGGCCTGCCGTTGCACGGCCCGGTGCGCGGTTGAACGCCCGGCTGGGCGTGCGGAGCCGCCCGGTTCGGCACCGGGGGGCCGGGTCACCGCCGACTCCTCACATCGGGATCCTGTCAGAGCCCGCGTTCGGACGTGTTTGGATGTCCACGGTCGTGGATGTCCAGGGTTGTGGATGGCAGGTGTCGCAGGAAGGAAGGGGCGCGTGGCAGGTCGTCGGGTCTCGGCCCTCGGGGCCGCCTGGGGCGTCGTCGCGACCCTACTGCCGGCGCTTGCGCTGGGGGCGTGCTCCACGGCCGGCGGCTCACCGGCCCAGACCGTCGAGGACTTCTACCGAGCCCTCGGACGCAAGGACGTGACGGCCGCCTGCGAGCTCGTCTCGTATGCCGGGAAGCCGTTGGTCGGGGACGACGTCACGCTGTGCCGGTCGGGCTTCCAAGCCATCGGCGAGCTCGCGACTCCGGCCGATCTCGCCGCCCTGTCCGCGGTGACCGTTGCAGAGCTCCCGGCGAACGGCGACCGCGCCGGTGTCCGGGCCGACCAGCTCACCGGCGTGCCCACGGCATACCGGCAGGACCTCAGCCTGGTGCGGATCGACGGGCGCTGGTTCATCGACAGTCCGATGTGAGGCCGCTCACTCTGGTGCCTGCCACCCCGCGGGTCCGGGGAAAGCCGTCCGCCTCTGCCATAGCGGTATTTCGACGGACGAACCATACTGACCATATGTACGGTAACGATTTCGTCGACCCCAACGACCCTGGCGCGGGTCCCCTCAATGCAGCCGACGGCGGAGCCGTCGAGGCGGCAGCAGCGCACGTCGACCGCCGGTCCGAGATCGACCTGAGCGACTTCGACGCCATCATCGCGGCCGACCAGCGCGTCGAGCCCCGCGACGTCATGCCGGAGGAGTACCGCCAGACCCTCATCCGGCAGATCGCCCAGCACGCGCACTCCGAGATCATCGGGATGCAGCCCGAGGGCAACTGGATCACCCGAGCCCCGTCGCTGCGGCGCAAGGCGATCCTCATCGCCAAGGTGCAGGACGAGGCCGGCCACGGCCTCTACCTCTACTCCGCGGCCGAAACCCTCGGCATCGACCGGGCCGAGTTGCTCGACCGGTTGCACAACGGCAAGCAGAAGTACTCCTCGATCTTCAACTACCCGACCCTGACCTGGGCCGACATCGGCGCCATCGGCTGGCTCGTCGACGGTGCGGCGATCATGAACCAGGTGCCGTTGTGCCGGTGCTCCTACGGGCCCTACGCCCGGGCGATGATCCGCACCTGCAAGGAGGAGTCCTTCCACCAGCGGCAGGGCTTCGAGCTGCTCTGGGACCTGGTGCGCGGCACCGAGGCCCAGAAGGCCATGGCCCAGGAC
>JBGAQV010000081.1:0-13404 GCA_044220505.1 Dermatophilaceae bacterium | reverse complement strand
GGGGGGGGGGGGGGGGGGGGGGGGGGGGGCGCCGGGGGGGGCTCCCCGGGGGGGGGTGGGGGCCGATGCGGGCGGTGAGCTACCCGGCATACTCGGTCGCACCGACGCTCGGCGAGCTGCCCGACCCGAGCTGTCCCGACGGGGGCGTGCTCATCCGGGTCGAGGCCACGGGGGTCTGCCGGTCGGACTGGCATGCCTGGCGGGGGCACGACCCCGTGCCACTGCCGATAGTGCCCGGGCACGAGTTCGCCGGCACCATCGCCGCCGTCGGCGCCGGGGTGACTCGGTGGCGAGTCGGTGACCGGGTGACGGTCCCCTTCGCGTGTGGCTGCGGGCAGTGCGAGGTATGCCGGGCCGGCGACACTCACGTCTGCCCGCGGCAGACCCAGCCCGGCTTCACCGGGTGGGGGTCGTTCGCGGACCTGGTCGCGGTGCACGCGGCCGATGCCAATGTCGTCGCCCTGCCCGAGGGCGTCGACGCGGTGGCGGCAGCGGCGCTGGGGTGCCGCTTCGCCACGGCATACCGGGCGGTGGTAGCGGTCGGTCGACTCGCGGCCGGTGAGTGGCTGGCCGTGCACGGCTGCGGCGGGGTCGGCCTGTCCGCGGTCCAGATCGGAGTGGCGCTGGGTGCCCGCGTCGTCGGGGTGGACCTGTCGCCGCAGGCGCGGGCGGCGGCCGAGCGACTCGGGGCGGTGACGGTGGCCGGCGGCGAGTCGGGAGAGGTCGCGGCGGCGGTTGCGGAGCTGACCGGCGGCGGGGCGCACGTGTCGGTGGACGCCTTCGGCTCGGTGGCCACGATGCGTGCCTCGGTGCTCGGGCTGCGCCCGCGCGGGCGGCACGTCCAGGTCGGGTTGCTGCTCGGTGACGCCGCCGACCGCGGGGTGCCGATGGGTCGGGTGATCGGCTGGGAGCTCGAAGTGCTGGGATCGCACGGTATGCCGTCGCGCGACTACCCCGAGATGCTGGCCCTGGTGGAGTCCGGGCGGCTGGACCCGGCGGCGCTGGTCGGTCGGGTCGTCGCGCTGGAGGACGCGGGTGCAGCGCTCATGGCGATGGACGATCCGAGCGCCTCGACGGTAGGGATGACGGTGGTCGACCTCGGCCGGTAACCCGAGCCTCGGGTGACCCAAAGCTGCGAGAGCGCCCGAAGGTCTGCGAGGGCGGGAGAGGTGGGCGGCCCGGCCGAAGTGAGGGGGAATCTCGGCCGGGGCCGCCCGCTCACTCCGGACCAATGCGACACACAGCACAGGGGCGGCGCTGGTTGGATCGTGAAGCCGGTCGACGAGAATGAGCTAGATCGAAGTTTAGAGTGGTTGATACATGGCAATCAACCAGACCTGACCCTTCGATAATTCAATCGGGCAGCTAAGTTAACGGCCGCGGTCTCGTGCCCCCGGCGTTCCCGCTGTCGCACTCCGCCGAGCAAGGACGGCATACTCCGACCGTGCCTGCCGTCAATCGCATCCCGTTCCGGCTCCCCACCCACCCCCGGGACCCGCACGAACACGGGCGGGTGTCCACGCCCTTGGAGCTGTTCTTCGATCTCGTCTTCGTCGTCGCCATCGCCAGTAACGCGGCGCAGCTGCACCACGGGATCTCGGGCGGGCACTGGTCGGCTATCGAGGGCTACACCTTGACGTGGTTCGCGATCTGGTGGGCGTGGGTCAACTACACGTGGTTCGCGTCGGCCTACGACAACCAGGACGTCCCTTATCGACTGCTGACCTTCCTCATCATGGCCGGCGCGCTTGCGCTCGCGGCCGGGGTGCCGGACATCTTCGCCGACGGCCAGTCGGTCGTCGTCGTGGCCGGGTATGCCGTGATGCGCGTGGGCATGATCGGGTTGTGGCTGCGGGCGGCGGCCGGACACCCCGAGCGGCGCAAGACCGCGCTGCTGTATGCCGGTGGGATCCTTTTCGCCCAACTGCTGTGGGTGGGCAGGCTCTGGGTGCCGGAGTCGTGGTGGATCCCGACCTTCTTCGCGTGCGTGGCCATCGAGCTGCTCGTGCCGGTCGTGGCGGAGAACCTCGGCGGCCGCACCCCCTTCCATCCGCACCACCTGGCCGAGCGGTATTCGCTCTTGACGATCATCGTGCTCGGCGAGGTGATCCTTTCGTCGGTGCAGGCCGTCCAGGGGGCGATGGCTGCGGCTGCCGACGCCGTTGCCGGGCCGGTCTCGGGAGGATCAGGACACCACGTGTCTTTCGGATCGACTGGCGGTGCGCCGGGTGAGGGCGCGTCGATGGCTCCGCTCATCGTCGGCGGGCTGCTCACGGTGTTCGCCATCTGGTGGTTCTACTTCAAGCGCGACCACGCCGATCTCATCGAAGGTCAGCACACGGTGTGGGTGTTCGGCTATGGCCACCTGCCGATCTTCGCCTCGGTGGCGGCTGTGGGAGCGGGGCTCGCGGCGGCCGTCGACGTGGTCCAGGGCGAGTCCGAGGTCGGGGTGCGGCCGGTCGCGCTGGTGCTGGCGGTGTCGGTGGCGATGTACGCACTGACCTTGGCCGGGTTGCACACCCTCGCCGATCGGGAGGGCTGGCGGGGATCGATCCCGGCCGTGGTCACGGCGACGGGCGTGCTCATCGTGCCCTTCCTGGGCCTGTCGATGGGAGTGAGCGTCCTGGCGATCGGCCTCGTGCTGGCGCTCGCGGTGACCAACCACGTGTGGGTGAGCAACCGCGCGGCCTGACCCATCGCCCTCGGTCTCGGCAGCCCGGACCAGCCCCAAGAGAGACGCTTCGGTGAGGGAAGCCGCACTCCGCTCAGGGTCCACCCTCAGCGAAGCGTGGACACCCTCAGCGAAGCAGCCTCGGGCGCGTGCGCCACGGGAAGCCAGCGGCCGGCTCGAAAGATCGCGATCCGTGCACTTGGCCACGTTTGCATCGGGACCCAAGTGCGCGGATCGCGATCTGTGTGCGGGTAGCCGAGCCGCCCGGCCCTGAGCGGCGTCACTGCGGTAAGGGAAGCCGCACTGCACTGAGGGTCCAACCTCAGCGAAGCGTGGCGACCCTCAGCGGAGCGCAGCGACCCTCAGCGGAGCGCAGCGACCCTCAGCGGAGCGCGGTGGGCGGGCCACGCTTCACCCCCGGATAGCCAAAAGGCCGGCTCCGGGTGATCCCCGAAACCGGCCATGACCTGCGCTTTCTCTGCGAGCGAGCGACGGGAATCGAACCCGCGTATGTAGCTTGGGAAGCTACCGCTCTACCATTGAGCTACGCTCGCGCACCCACCACGCCGACTTTCTTGCAGCCGGACCCTTGTGAGGTGGCCGCAGCAGGCGTCGGGAAGTCTAGCCGACCCGGCATACCCCGCCCCAATCCAGCGCCCGGTAGCGTGATGACGTGCTGCTTTCCGACCGCGACATCCGCGCCGAGGTCGACCTCGGACGCGTCCGCCTGGAGCCCTGGGACCCGGCGATGACCCAGCCCTCCAGCGTCGACGTGCGGCTGGACCGCTACTTCCGGCTCTTCGACAACCACCGCTACCCGTTCATCGACCCCGCGCAGGAGCAGCCCGGGCTGACTCGGATGGTCGAGGTCGGCGCCGAGGGCCAGGACGACGCGTTCGTGCTGCACCCGGGCGAGTTCGTGCTCGGCTCGACGCTCGAGGCGGTCACGCTGCCCGACGACCTGGCCGCCCGCGTCGAGGGCAAGTCCAGCCTGGGGCGGCTCGGGCTGCTCACCCATGCGACCGCCGGTTTCGTCGACCCAGGCTTCTCGGGGCACGTCACGCTCGAGCTGTCCAACGTCGCGACGCTCCCGATCCTGCTCTACCCGGGCATGAAGATCGGCCAACTGTGCTTCTTCCGGCTCTCGTCGCCGGCCGAAAACCCTTACGGCTCAGGCGTTTACGGCTCGCATTACCAAGGCCAGCGTGGCCCGACGGCCAGCCGGTCCTGGCAGAACTTCCACCGCACCCCGCTCTGAGACCTCTGGCGGACGCGCAGACCCGGGTATGCCGTGCCGCCGCCTCCCAGCCAGGCCGCCGCACACATCCCGCACTCATCCCGCGCGGCTGCCCCATCGCTGGGTTAGCGTGACGGGATGATCCGGTTCGAGGGAGTCACCAAGCGGTATGCCGGTGGGTCGGCAGCCGTCGACGACCTCACCCTCACGGCGCCGACCGGGCAGATCACCGTGCTCGTCGGACCCTCGGGCTGCGGCAAGACGACGACCCTGCGGATGGTCAACCGGATGATCGCGCCGACCAGTGGCACGATCACCCTCGACAGCCGCGACACCGCAGCACTCGACGCGGCCGAGCTGCGCCGCGGCATCGGCTACGTCATCCAGCACGCCGGACTCTTCCCGCACCGCACCATCGTCGACAACGTCGCCACCGTGCCGCGGCTGCTCGGCTGGGACACTCGGCGCGCGCGCGACCGCGCCATGGAGGTGCTCGATCGGGTCGGCCTCGACTCCACCTACGCCCGCCGCTACCCCGCCCAGCTCTCCGGTGGCCAGCAGCAACGCGTCGGCGTGGCCCGGGCGCTGGCGGCCGACCCGCCGGTGCTGCTCATGGACGAACCCTTCTCCGCCGTCGACCCCGTGGTGCGCGAGCAGCTGCAGGCCGATCTGTTGCGCCTCCAAGGCGACCTCGCCAAGACGATCCTCTTCGTCACCCATGACATCGACGAGGCGATCACCCTCGGCGACCAGATCGCGGTGCTGCGGGTCGGCGGGCGCCTGGCCCAGGTCGACCCGCCCGAACGGCTGCTCGCCAATCCGGTCGATGACTTCGTCGCCGACTTCGTGGGCCGGGACCGAGGCTACCGCGCGCTCGGGTTCCAGGCCCCGCCGCGGGTCGCGCTCGCGGCAGAGCCCACGGTCGCGCTCGGCGCGTCCCCGCAGCAGGCTCGCGCCGCGACCGCCGACGCCTGGCTCCTCGTCGTCGACGACGCCGGTATGCCGGTCGGCTGGGTTCAACCGGCGCACCTCACCACGGCGATCGGCCCGGAACACCTACATCGAGGGGGCACCGTCGCGCGTCAGGACTCCCCGCCCCGCGCCTACCTCGACGCAGCGCTCTCCTCGCCCTCCGGTCGTGGGGTGATCGTCGCAGCCGACGGCCGGCTCGCCGGCACCGTCACGGCCGGCGAGGTCGTCGCCGCCCTGCCGCACGGCATACCGGAAAGCCTTGCAACGCAAGGGGATTCGACACGCGAGGCGCCCCGCGCATGACCTGGGTCTGGGAGCATCTCGGCGACATCGGAGGGTATGCCGTCTCGCACGCCCTGCTCGCCGGCATTCCCCTGGTCGTCGGGCTGCTTCTCGCGCTGCCGCTGGGCTGGGTGGCGCGGCGCTATCCACCGATCGCGTCGGTCGTCGTCGGAGGCAGCAGCCTGCTCTACACGATCCCGAGCCTGGCGCTGTTCATCCTCATGCCGCTCGTGCTCGGCAGCAAGATCCTCGACGCCATCAACGTCTACGTCGCCATGACGATCTACACCGTCGCGCTGCTGGTGCGCACCGTCGCCGATGCGCTCGGCGCCGTCCCCGACGCGACCCGCCAGGCCGCCACGGCGATGGGTTACCGCGGCTTCGGGCGACTGGTGGCCGTCGACCTGCCCCTGGCCGTGCCGGTGCTCGCCGCCGGGCTGCGGGTCGCCGCGGTGAGCAATGTGAGCATCGTGTCGGTCGCCTCGCTCATCGGCTATCCGCAGTTGGGCTACTACCTCACCGACGGCTACCAGCGCAGCTTCCCGCTCGAGATCGGCGTCGGGATCGTCGGCTGCCTGTTGCTGGCGCTGCTCTTCGACGGTGCCATCCGGGCCGGCGAGTGGGCGCTCACGCCGTGGGCGCGGGCCGGGCGGTGACCGATGCTCGCCTCGATCTGGGCCTGGCTCATCGCCCCTGAGCAATGGAGCGGCAGCCGCGGCATCCCCAACCGGGTGCTCGAACACCTCGGCTACTCCGCGCTCGCCCTGGCCATCGGCGCCGCCATCGCCGTCCCGCTGGGGCTCTGGGTCGGCCACTCCGGCCGCGCCCAGTGGATCGTCACCGCGACCAACGCCGCCCGGGCCGTCCCGAGCCTTGGCCTGCTCTTCGCCGTCGCGATGTTCGTCGGCCCGCGGATCTCCTCCGACCTGGCCTATGTCATCCCCAGCCTTGTCGTCCTCGTTCTGCTGGCCATCCCGCCGCTGGTGTCCGGTGCCTATGCCGGGGTGCGGGCCGTCGACCCGGCGGTGCGCGACGCGGCATACGGGATGGGGATGCGACCCCGCGAGGTGCTGTGGCAGGTGGAGGTGCCGTGCGCGCTGCCGCTCGTGCTGTCCGGCGCCCGCGCCGCGACCCTGCAGGTCATCGCCACCGCGACGATTGCGGCCGCGGTGAGCCTCGGCGGCCTCGGTCGCTACCTCATCGACGGGCTCGCGGTCCGCGACTACCCACAGATGGCCGGCGGTGCGGTCGTCGTGGCATCGCTCGCGCTCGCCGTCGACCTCGGTTGGGCACTGCTCACCCGGTATGCCGTGTCGCCAGGCCTGACCGGGCGCTCACGACCCGTGCGCGGAGGGAAGCAACCGCCCGTCAGGGGTGTTGGACGCCACGAAGCCCCGGCGACCTCGTCGCGGGTTCTCCCCACCGGAAGCGAGTCGACATGACCACCATCCGACCTTTCGTCGCGACGACCGGAGCTGTCCTCGCCATCGGCCTGGCCCTCTCGGCCTGTGGCGCCGGCTCCGACCCCACCAAGAGTTCGGGCTCGGGCGCCGGAGCCACCGGGTCGGGGGGGTCGGTGACCAAGATCGTCGTCGGCGCCGCCGACTTCTCCGAGTCGCAGGTGCTCGCCGAGGTCTACGCCCAGGCGCTGTCGGCCAAGGGCATCAGCGCCTCGACCCGGCCGAACATCGGCTCTCGCGAGGTCTACCTCAAGGCCGTCGAGGACGGCTCGGTCGACATGGTGCCCGAATACACCGGCTCGCTGCTGAGCTACCTCGACAAGGCGGCCACCGCCAAGGCCTCCGACGAGGTCTATGCCGCGCTGGGCAAGGCCCTGCCGGCCGGCCTGACCGTGTTGGCCAAGAGCAATGCCGAGGACAAGAACTCCATCGTCGTCACCAAGGAGACGGCCGCCGCCTGGTCGCTCAAGGAGATCGGCGACCTCGTCGCGCACCAGGACGAACTCGTCGTCGCCGCCCCGCCGGAGTTCCAGAACCGGGAGCAGGGCCTCATGGGCCTCAAGGCGCAATATGCGTTGATCCCCAAGGACTTCCGCCCGCTCAAGGGCAAGGCCGTCGTCGATGCGTTGCTCGGTGGGCAGGCCAAGGCGGCCAACATCTTCTCCACCGACCCGGCGATCACCGTCAACGGCTTCGTCACGCTCGCCGACCCCAAGCTGCTCTTCGGCTCCGACAATGTCGTGCCGCTGGTGCGCAAGGACAAGGCCAATGCGACGGTGTCGGCGGCGCTCGATGCCGTCTCGGCCAAGCTCGACACCGCCACCCTGACCGACCTGGTCAAGCAGGTCGATGTCGACAAGAAGGACGCCAAGGTCGTGGCCAAGGAGTGGCTGGCCAAGGTCGGCCTCGGCTGATTCCGGCCGCGCGGCCTCCTGCGTGGGCATTCCGCTGGCAGCAGGCTGACGGCTCGGGACTCGTGCCGGCCCGCTGAGGCAACCTACGGAGTGGCTGAGGAGGTGGCGGTCGAGCGCGAGTTCGCGGGGACCGGTCGTGACGTGGGTGCCGGTCTGGGCGGCGGTGGCGTCGGGAAGGTCTGTCCCGGCGCCAGGTTGCCGTAACGACCGACAAGTGCTGATCGGCTGGGGGTGGCCGAGAGTCCGAGACTTTCCGGGTCCCACAGCAGTCCGTCGCGCTCGGTCATGACGTCGTAGCCACCCACCCGGACATCCCGGTAGAGCTGGAACAGGGCGCGGTCCAAGACGTCGACAGGGTCTGCTTGTGACGTGACGTGGATGGCGCCGTGAATGGACGAGGAGTAGCCGAACTTCTCGCGTGAGTAGGCCAGCTCCGTGGACACCACGCCAGGGATGGCTCGGACAGCAGCAATCGCGGCCGCGGCGTCGACGGCCGTCTGCTCCGCCGAAATCGGT
The DNA here is from genome assembly GCA_044220505.1 of Dermatophilaceae bacterium. GTDB lineage: Bacteria > Actinomycetota > Actinomycetes > Actinomycetales > Dermatophilaceae > Phosphoribacter. Next base: position 5,352 of record JBGAQV010000081.1, on the reverse strand, counting down.
CGAATCTGGCACCGGTCGTGAGGTCGGTGCTGACCGAGGTGGTGGTGGCGTCGGGAAGCTCTGGCCTGGTGTCACCTGCCCGTAGCGGTCGACGAGTCCCGAATAGTCCTCTGATCGCGACAGCCCAAGATTCTCGGTGTCCCACAGCATGCCGTCACGCTCGGTCATCACCTGGTAGGAGTCCACCCGGGCGTCTCGGTAGAGCTGAAAGATCGCGCGGTCCAAGACATCGACAGGCTCGGCGTCTGGTGTGACGTGAATGGTGCCGTAGATCGTCGAGGGGTATCCAAACCTCGCCGGGGAAAACGACAGGTTGGTCGACACGACCCCCGGCAATCCGCGGACGGCTGCAATCGCGGCTCGTGCGTCAGCCGCGGCTTGGTCCTCGGTGATGGGTCCGGCGGACGGGCCGCGTGGGTCTGACGAGTGGCCGATCACGCCGCATCCGCCGAGGCCGATTGTCGAACAAAGGATGAACACAGTCGATCGAACGGCAAGGCGGCGCGGGTTGATCCGGTGATTGTCCAACAGGTCACATCCCTTCCCCTTGGATGCATTGATCTCGTGCAGGTCCCACCGATGGTCACGCGGCGACCCTAGGCGTCAGACGCCCAGGGCGCTCCGCGCGTCGAACGACAGCGGCACGGCATACCTGCGTGGTATGCCGTGCCGCGCACGTCGCACCGGATCGGGCTGACCCCTCCAGGGCACCTCGTCCGAGGTCTCGGCCCGAACCGACGCGACGGGTCTAGGAGGCCGGGACCGGTGCCGGCGCTTCGGCCGCCGCTGTCGCACCCGGCTCCTGGCCGCGGCGCACCGCGGCGAGCAGCATCTGGGCGACATCGACGACCTCGACCGCACCTTCGGCGACCTTGGACTCCTCGACGAGCTTGTTCACGCCGTCGCTGAGCATGACCTTACAGAACGGGCAACCGACCGCGATACGGGCGGCTCCCGTCTCGACCGCTTCGGTGGCCCGGTTGACGTTGATCCGGGTGCCCAAGCGCTCTTCCATCCACATCCGCGCGCCACCGGCGCCGCAGCAGAACGACTTCTCGCCGTGCCGCGGCATCTCCGAGAGCGAGACGCCCGGCAGCACACCGAGCAACTCGCGCGGCGGCGCGTAGACGTGGTTGTGCCGGCCGAGGTAGCACGGGTCGTGATAAGTGACCGTCGGGGCCGTGGAGGCGTCCTTGGTGCCGCCGGATTCGCCGGGGCGAGACACCGGGGTGAGCCGGCCCTCGCGGACCAGCCGGTTGAGCAGCTGGGTGTGGTGCAGCACCTCGTAAAGCCCACCCAGCTGCGGGTATTCGTTCTTGAGCGTGTTGAAGCAGTGCGCACATGTCACGACGATCTTGGTCGCGCCGACCTCCTTGAGCACCTCGACGTTTTGCTGGGCGAGCATCTGGAAGAGGAACTCGTTGCCGGCCCGCCGAGCCGAGTCACCGGTGCAGGCCTCACCGTCTCCGAGCACGGCATACGTGACACCGGCGGTGTGCAGGAGTTCGGCGACCGCGCGGGAGGTGCGCTTGGCGCGGTCTTCGAAGGCGCCTGCGCAGCCGACCCAGAAGAGGTAGTCGACCTCGGCGAGGTCCTCGACGTCGGCTCCGACGACCGGCACGTCGAACGGCAGCCCCTTGGCCCAGTCCATCCGCATCCGCGGGGCCAGGCCCCAGGGGTTGGAGTTCTTCTCGAGGTTTTTGAACAGGCCGCCGAGCTCGCTCGGGAAGGCGCTGGCGATGAGGTTCTGGTACCGGCGCATGTCGACGATCGCGTCGACGTGCTCGATGTCGACCGGGCACTGCTCGACGCAGGCGCCACACGTCGTGCACGCCCAGAGCACGTCCTCGTGGATGACCCCGTCGGTGCCCAGGGCGTCGTATGCCGTGAGCGGGTGGGTGACGTCGTATGCCGTCGGCTCACCGATCAGCGGCGCGTCGGCGAGTTTGAGGGTGTGCGCGGGCAGGTCGGCCCGGTCGCCCTCGGTGGCCATCAGGTAGGGGGCCTTGGCATGCGCGTGGTCGCGCAGCGTCATGACAAGCAGCTTGGGCGAGAGCGGCTTGTCGGTGTTCCACGCCGGGCACTGCGCCTGGCAGCGGCCGCACTCGGTGCACGTGGTGAAGTCGAGCAGGCCCTTCCAGGTGAAGTGCTCGGCCTTGCCCACCCCGAGGGCGGCGTCCTCGTCGAGGTCTTCGATCTGCTCGAGGTCGATCGGCTTGCCGTCCACCATCATCGGCTGCACCGCAGCGAGGCTGGTGCGCCCGTCGGCATGACGCTTGAAGAAGATGTTGACGAACGCCAGGAAACGGTGCCACGCCACGCCCATCGTCGGGGTGAGCGAGACCGTGATCATCCACGCGAAGCTCACCAGGATCTTGGTCGCCGCGACGACATAGATCGACTCGCGCAGCCACTGCTCGGACAGGCCGCCCCAGATGCCGCGCGCCCAGCCGGTCAAGGGGAAGTGCAGGGCGATGTTGGTGTCGGGCTCGATGCGCGCGATGAGCGCGGCCTCCTGGGTGCGCAACGACAGGATGCACACCATCACCACGAGGATGGTGAACTCGACGTAGTAGGCCTGCCACCACGTCGATCCGAAGAAGCGGCTGCGGCGGCCGCGGTCACCGTCGGAGGAGCGCGGGTGCTCCTTCTGGCGGACCAGCATGAGGAAGACGATGCCGATGAATCCGGTCACCGCGAACAGCTCGATGAGCCACTCGAAGGGCGGGAAGTGCCCGACGACCGGCAGCCGGAAGTCGGCCCAGATGAGCTGGAAGAACGCATTGACCAGGGTGGCGAAGAGGATGAGGAACCCCAGCGCCGTGAACCAGTGCGCCACCGACACCCATGGCTTGCGCTTCATCCGGGTGTGCCCGAGGAACTCGCGCACAACTGTCAGCGCGCGCGTGGTGGGCTGGTCGCGCCGGCTCGTGTCGGGCGCCCCGGTCTGGAACAGCCGATAGAAGCGGAACGCCTGCCGGAAGAGCAACGCCCACCCCAACAGCGGGATGGTGAAGCACAGCGCAATGGCGGTGATCTGCAGGGCGCTCATGATCGGATCCTACTTGCCGGTAAGCGCTTGCTCACCTGGAAGGCGATCCGTCCTTGACCCCCGCCTGTATGCCGTGTCACACGGCATACAGGCTGCTGCGGGCGCAGCCCGCTCAGCAGCGCAGGGCGTAGGTGAGGATCGCGTTGCCCGAGACGGTGACGGTGTGGTCGACGAGCTCGAGGCGGGTGGTCTCCTGGTCGGCGTCGAAGAGGTGCCGCAGCCCTGCGCCGGCCACGACCGGGTGGACCATGAGGGTGAGCCGGTCGAGGACGCCGGCCAGGAGCAGCTGGCGCACCAGCGAGATCGAACCGGTGACGACGATGCCGGCGCCCTCGGTCTGCTTGAGTTCGCGGACGAACTGGACGGCGTCGCCGGGGATGACGGTCGAGTTGTTCCATGCGAGCGGGTCGGTGAGCGTGCTCGACGCGACGTATTTGCGGATCGGATTGATGAAGTCGCCGAAGCCGTCGTCGGTGTTGGCGGGCCAGTACTGCGACCACTCGTCGTAGGTGCGTCGGCCCATGACGACCGCGTCGGCGCCACTGAGTGCCTGGGTCATCAGCCCGCCCATGTCGGCGTCGAAGTGGTCGAACTGGAAGAGGTGGGGCGACTCGACGACACCGTCGATCGAGGTGAACAGGGCGGCGGTCACGGGGCGCATGTCGGCTCGATTCAGGACTGTGTGGTCGGGGCGGCCGTTTCGGCTGGGGCGTCGGCGGCTGCCTCCAGGGCGGCGATGTCGAGCTTGCGCATCTGGAGCATCGCGGCGATGACCCGGGAGGCGCGCTCGCGGTCCGGGTCGCCGGCGAGTTCGCCCAGCCGGGTCGGGATGATCTGCCACGACAGCCCGAACCGGTCGGTGAGCCAGCCGCATTGCGACTCCTGGCCGCCCCCCTCGAGCAGCCCGTACCAGAGCCGATCCACTTCCGCCTGGTCGGGACAGAAGACCTGGATCGAGGCCGCAGGCGAGTGCGTGAAGATCGGACCGCCGTTGAGTGCGACGAATTGCTGTGTGCCGAGCCGGAATTCGACCTGCAGGACCGAGCCGGTCTCGCCGTATTCGTTCTCCGAGCCGTAGTGACTGATCTGCCCGATCTCGCTGTCGGGCACCAGGCTGGTGTAGAGCCGCGCCGCGGTCTCGGCCTCGGTGTCGAACCACAGGCAGGTCGACACCGGATAGGTCTGGGTCATCACGCGGCTCCTGGGGGCGGTGGGTTCGTGTCGCGCCGCAGGACGTGACGTGACTCACACCACTGTATGCCGGGCGCTCGCCACCCTCCGAATCTCGCCTCCGCCTCCGAATCTCCCCTCTGCCTCCGTTGAGTCTGCGTGGGGTGACGCAAAGTCGGCTTTCAGACTGCTGCGCGGCCACCGAAACCCCACTGTGTGTCGACTCGCGTCGGCGGGCGGGCCCGCGCAACGGGGCCCAGCTCGCGGGACGTGTGCCCCTGACAGAAATCATCAAGGGTGACATCATGTGAGTTGTGATGATCAACCCGGGCTCATCGGACGGGTTCGAGTCTGCTGCAGCCCAGCAAGTCGCCACGACCCACCCCGACGCCGACTTGCTCGCCCTGCGCGCGTCCTTCAACCTCGTGCGCCTGTCGACGATGTTGGTCCACCGGCTCGAATCCCAGGTGCATCGCGAGGCTGGGTGGAGCATGGCAGGTTTCCGGGTGATGTTCTGCGTGTGGGTGGCCGGCGAGATGGAGCCACGCGAGATCGCCCGCTATTCGGGCCTGTCGCGAGCGGCTGTGTCGAGCGTCCTCAACACCCTCGAACGAGACGGCCTCGTCGAGCGGCATCGCGAATCGGCCGACCGGCGGCTGGTGACCGTGCGCCTCACCGCCACCGGCGAGGAGCGTCTCGCGACGGCATACGGGCGGGAGAACGATGTCGAGACCGCGTTCTTCGCGCGGCTGGGACCCGACCTGGAGCAGTTCGTGGAGCTCATGCGGCGGCTGTTGCGCGGCCGCACCGAGTAGCCCGCGCGCCCCTGGGTAGACCCCTTCGGAGGGCACCTCGGAGGGCGCCGCAAGAGGTGAATCGATGGGTCGCACCTTTCCCGACCGATCGGTCAGTGTGAGGCCTAGCACCCAGGTAGTCAAGACCTAGACAATCTAGGTTGCGACATCTACTCTCGGGCCTATGAGCAGCAAAGAGCGCTTCGCAGGAAGCATGGAGATGCCGCCGGAGACCGAGCAGCCCAACGTTTACCCGTTGAGCTGGCACCGGGAGACGGCCAAGATGGAAGAGATCTGGGCCTCTTCCCAACGTGACCAGTGGGACCCGCTGAAGCT
>JBGAQV010000080.1:0-13416 GCA_044220505.1 Dermatophilaceae bacterium | reverse complement strand
CTTCGGTCGCAAAGACCGCCCCTCAGGTTGCCATCAACGACATCGGCACTGAGGAAGACATCCTCGCGGCGATCGACGCCACGATCAAAGACTTCAACGACGGCGACATTGTCGAAGGTCGCATCGTCAAGGTCGACCGGGACGAGGTCCTGCTCGACATCGGCTACAAGACCGAGGGCGTCATCCCCTCGCGCGAGCTGTCCATCAAGCATGACGTCGACCCGGCCGACGTGGTCAAGGTCGGCGACGAGGTCGAGGCCCTGGTCCTGCAGAAGGAGGACAAGGAAGGCCGGCTGATCCTGTCCAAGAAGCGCGCCCAGTACGAGCGCGCATGGGGCACGATCGAGAAGGTCAAGGAAGAAGACGGCGTCGTCACCGGCACCGTCATCGAGGTGGTCAAGGGTGGTCTCATCCTCGACATCGGCCTGCGTGGCTTCCTGCCGGCCTCCCTGGTCGAAATGCGTCGGGTCCGCGACCTGCAGCCCTATGTCGGCAAGCAGATCGAGGCCAAGATCATCGAGCTGGACAAGAACCGCAACAACGTTGTCCTGTCCCGCCGCGCGTGGCTTGAGCAGACCCAGTCCGAGGTCCGCACCACCTTCCTGCGCGAGTTGCAGAAGGGCCAGGTCCGCTCCGGTGTGGTCTCGAGCATCGTCAACTTCGGTGCGTTCGTCGACCTCGGTGGGGTTGACGGTCTGGTCCACGTCTCCGAGCTGTCCTGGAAGCACATCGACCACCCGAGCGAGGTCGTCGAGGTCGGCACCGAGGTCACCGTCGAGGTGCTCGACGTCGACATGGACCGCGAGCGGGTCTCGCTGTCGCTCAAGGCCACCCAGGAAGACCCGTGGCAGCACTTCGCCCGCACCCACGCGATCGGTCAGGTCGTGCCGGGCAAGGTGACCAAGCTCGTGCCGTTCGGTGCGTTCGTGCGTGTCGATGACGGCATCGAGGGCCTGGTGCACATCTCCGAGCTGGCCGAGCGGCACGTCGAGCTGCCCGAGCAGGTCGCGACCGTGGGTGACGACATCTTCGTCAAGGTCATCGACATCGACCTCGAGCGTCGCCGGATCTCGCTGTCGCTCAAGCAGGCCAACGACGGTGCGGTCGCCTCCTCGGAGTTCGACCCGACGCTCTATGGCATGGCCGCCGAATACGACGAGCAGGGCAACTACAAGTACCCCGAGGGCTTCGACCCGGAGACGAACGAGTGGCTGCCGGGCTTCGAGGCTCAGCGCGAGCGTTGGGAGAAGCAGTACGCCGAGGCACACGCGCGCTGGGAGGCCCACAAGGCGCAGGTCGAGTCGGCCGCCAAGGCCGACTCCGAAGCTGCCGTTGCGGCGGGCGAGGTCCCCTCGTCCTACTCCTCGACGGGCGTCGACCCCTCGCCGGCCACCGGCACCTTGGCCTCCGACGAGGCCCTGGCCGCGCTGCGCGAGAAGCTCACCGGCAACTGAGCCGCACGGCATACCGGCCCTCCTGGACATCCCAGGGAGGCGTCGCAGGCAGACGTTTCAGGGCAGGCAGAGTATGCCGTGACACGCACCTCCCGAGGGGGTCCGGACCGTGGTCCGGGCCCCCTCGGCATGTCTCGGGTGCGGCCGCCGGTTCGGGAGATTGCCTATCCTGCCTGTCGTGACCTCCCTCGTGCCCGGCCCGCCGCGTCCCCCCGTCACCCCGGTCGAGCTGGTGCCGCTGACGCGATCCGATCGCGCCGTGTTGTCCAACCTCGGACAGCTCTACCGGCATGACCTGTCCGAGGGGATGGCCTTGCTACCCAACCGGGACGGCACCTTCAACAACCGCCGGCTGGATGCCTTCTTCGTCGCCGACGATCCCTCGGCACAGGGGTGGCTCATCCGGGTCGCGGGGCAGACCGCGGGTTTCGTCCTCACCCGGGCCGACGGCACGGAGGGCCAGGTGCTGGGCGACTTCTTCGTCGTCCGTGCGCTTCGGCGCTCCGGCGTCGGATTGACTGCAGCAACGGCCGTGCTGCGGGCCACTCCCGGTCGCTGGACGCTCGGGTTCCAGGACTACAACCCCGGTGCCCGCTCCTTCTGGACCCGGGTTGCCACTGCGGTCGCGGGGGACCGGTGGACGCTCGAACACCGGCCGGTGCCGGGGAAGCCCGAACTGCCACCCGACAGTTGGCTCACGATTCCCGAGGTCGGTTCGGTCGACCCCCTCACCGCGACAGCGCTCGCCACAGACCTTTCTGCCGGCGATACATCGCCGTGAACTCTCGGTAGCCCGACGCGTAGGTCGTTCGGGCCGCAGGATCGGGCACGAAGGTCCGGTCGACCACCACGCCGGCCCCCGCCTCTGGCAGGGTCGTCGCACCTAGGGCGATCGCTGCGATCAGCCCGGCGCCACGCAGGGGAGCGTTGACCGGATCGGCGACCCGCTCGATGCGCCGGCCGGTGATGTCGGCGTGGATCTGGCACCACAGGTCACTGAGCGCGCCGCCCCCGATGAACCGCAGTGGGTCCAGCCGCTGCCCGACGAAACGTTCGACCGGTTCCAACAGCCACCGCGTGTTGTAGGCGACTCCTTCGAGCACGCTGCGGACCAGGTCGTCCCGGCCGTTCGCCAGGGATACGTTGTGCCAGCCACCCCTGGCACTTCGGTCGTCGACCGGCGAGCGCAGACCGGCCAGCCAGGGCGTGAAGAGTACCCCGCTCGAGCCGACTGGAGACCGCGCTGCGGCAGCGGTGAGGTCGTCGAAGGACCCGCCGAAGAGTTCGTCTCGCACCCACGCCAACGCGGCGCCGGCCGTCTCGTGGTTGTTGGCCAGCAGGTGGGCGTCCGATGTCAACCCGGGGACGGTCGCGATGGTGTGCAGGATGTCGGTCTTCTTCTTCGCGACCGGTGCCGAGATCCACGTGGTCGTCGACACCGCGAAGTGCCCTTGCCGAGGCAGCACCGCGCCCGAGCCGACCGTCGATGCCAGCAGGTCGTTGACTCCGGTGACGGCGACCGTGCCGTCGGACAATCCGAGCGCACGGCATACCTCGGGGAGCACCGGGCCCACGACCGAACCGGTGCGCACCAGCGGCGGCAACCGATGCGGGTCGATGCCGGTCCACCGGACGAGTCGCTCGTCGTAGTCCAGTCGGGACGGATGGCGGTTGTCGGTCAGCCAGGCCAGGGTCATCGAGTTGTGGCTGGCGGTCGGCCGCCCCGTGAACCGCATCGTCAGGTAGTCGACCGGCTCGAGGAACCAGCGAGCCCGGGCTGCGACCTGCGGCTCGTCGCGCTGGATCGAGAGCATGTGCCCCACGGGGTCACCCCCCTGGGGGGAGGGCGCGCCGGCCGTGTGCTGCAACCACACCAGGGCCCGCGGGTGGTAGCCGACAAACGGTCCGGCGGCGAAGGACGCGGTATGCCGGGCGCCCCGCGTGTCGAGGAAGAGCCGACAGTCGCCCACCGGGAGGCCATCGGCGTCGACAGGCACGGTGCTGCCCCACTGTCCGGTGACGGCGACCGCCTCGATTGAGGCCGGCTCGACCCCGCCCACGCGGACCCCTTCGCGGGCCAGGTCAGTCACAGCGTCCCACCAGGCCGCGGCGTCCTGCACCGCGACCCCACCCTCGCGCTGGACCGTGGCGACGGCGCGGTGAGCCGACCACCGCAACCGCCCGTCGAAGCTCACCAACCCCACTTTCGGGCCGCCGGTGCCGAGGTCGACGGCGAGAGTATGCCGTTCGGCCAGAGTGCGGCCCGCCGCCGCGGTCATGCCCGGGTCACGCGCGAGCAGGGACGCTCTGCTGGGCGTCCATCATCTGGGTCATCACGGCCGTGATGAACATCGTGGCGGCGGGGGTCAGGCCACCTGGGACCCCGCCGTACAGAGCGGCACTCTGCGCCGGGGTGCCGGACTTGGCGCGGGCGTAGTCAAGAGCCCCGGCAAGGTCGGCGTCGAAGCGCTCGACAACCCCCTCCTGCAGCTGGGGACCGGTGACCGCCAGGTGTAGTCCGTTGGGATACTGCAACCCGTTGAACCGCCAACCGCGTTGCCGCAGAGCGTCATTGACGTGATAGATGTCGAGTTCGTCGGACGTGAACGCCACGAGGAAGGTCGGCTCACCCATCAGCCGCAATTCGGGATGACTGCGGATCACGGCGGCGAGCCCTGCAGCGGTGGCAAAGATGCCTGCGGCCCGATCGCGATACCCCGAGCGACCCATCGTCACCATCGATGCCCACGTCGAGGCCAGCAAACCCACCGACCGGGAGCCGGCCATGCCGGGGGAGAAGTACTTGCCTCCGGACCAGTCGGGGACGAAGAAGTAGGCCCGGTTACGCAGCCCCTTGTCCCGGAAGAGCAGCGTCGAGGTGCCCTTGAGTCCGTAGCCGTACTTGTGCGTGTCGGCGGAGATGCTCGTGACACCTGGGACGCGGAAGTCGAAGGGGGGCACGGCATACCCGAGTTCTTCCCCGAAGGGCAGGACGAACCCGCCGAGGCACCCGTCGACGTGCAGACCGACGCCGCGATCGAGCGCGAGGGCACCGAGTTCGGTGATCGGGTCGATGGTGCCGTAGGGGTAGTTGCCGGCCGAGCCAATGATGACGGCAGTGTCGTCGTCGATGGCAGCAGCCACAGTCGCGGGGTCCACGAGGGTGGTCGCCGGGTCGACCGGGACCACCGTCAGGCCCATGCCGAACAGGTGAGCAGCCTTGGCGAAGGCCGGATGGGCGGTCTCGGGTTTGACGATCGTCGGGCGGCTGATGCCCCGGGCGAGCGCCGCCTCGCGGTAACACAGCATGGCGTGCAGGATGCTGTCGGTGCCACCACTGGTCACCAGTCCAGCGGGCGTCGCGTCGGTGATCGCCTCTGCATGCATGAGGTCCAGCGCCATCGCGAGGACCTCTCCCTCGAAGCGGGTCGCGCTGGGGCACATGTCGCGCTGCAGGGCGTTCTGGTGCGAGAAGAGCGAGAACGCCTCACCGAGGAACTCGTAGTGCTCCTGGTCTCCCAGATAAATCGTCCCCGAGCATTGCCCGCTCTGCCAGGTCTGGTCTTCTTCCGCGGCCATGGCCGCGAGCTCGGCCAGCACGTCCGACCGGTCGCGGCCCGTTTCAGGCAGCGTGCGCAGCACCGGAAAACGGTCCTGGTAAGGGTAGGCATGGAACGGATCGCTCATGTTCGGTCACCTTAGCGGCCCCTCCGGGCCAGCCCGTATGCCGGTCGGCTCTGCCGGTGCGTATGCCGAGTCACGACGTCGAATCGCGCAGCGCCCCAGGCGGATCGACCGACGTCGGCGCGAGGGGATGCCGGACGAACGCGAAACTCGGTGGCCCCCAATGCTTGGATCGGGAGGTGCGGCGGCATACGGTGAGGATCATGCAGCCCGCTGCCGAGGTCGCCACCGGGGTCCGCACCGGACCGCCTCCCCCCGTCGGCCCGCCTCCCCGCCGCTCCGGCACCGACCGTCGCGAGTGGTTGCTCGCCGCCGCACTCCTGCTGCCCAACCTCGCGCTGCTCACGCTCTTCGTCTACCGGCCGCTCATCGACAACTTCCGGCTGTCGTTCACCGACTACAACATCTCGTCTCCGACGGGCGCGACGCCGATCGGCACCGCCAACTACGTCGAGTGGCTGGGCCGAGACGACACCCGGACCATCCTGGGCAACACCGTGGTCTTCACCTTCTCCACCGTGATCATTTCGATGGTCCTGGGTCTGGCACTGGCGCTGCTGCTGGACCAGAAGCTGCGCGGACGCAACATCGTGCGGTCCCTGGTCTTCGCACCCTTCGTCGTGTCGGGTGCGGCGATCGGCGTGGCCTTCCAATTCGTCTTCGACCCGAGTTTCGGTCTCATCCGCGACCTGTTGACCCGGGTCGGGGCCAGCACCCCTGACTTCTTCCAGGACACAGGCTGGGCGTTGTTCATGGTGACGACGACCTACATCTGGAAGAACCTCGGCTACACCTTCGTCATCTATCTCGCCGCCCTGCAGGGGCGGCGGATCGACCTCGACGAGGCGGCCGAGATCGACGGCGCCTCGCCCTGGACGCATTTCCGTAAGGTCTTGCTGCCGCAGTTGCGGCCCACGACGTTCTTCCTGTCGATCACCGTGCTGCTCAACTCGGTGCAGGTGTTCGACCTCATCTACGCACAGACCCGAGGAGGGCCAGTCGGCACCGGCACGACCACGTTGGTCTTCCAGGTCTATCAGGAGACCTTCGTCAACATGCGGGCCGGCTATGGCGCCACGGTCGCGACGATCATGTTCCTCATCCTCCTGACGATCACCTTTGTTCAGGTCCGGGTGATGGATCGGGGGTCCAAAGCATGAGCACCCATCTGCAGGTCTCCCAGGGCGACCGCCACCGCACGCCGCTCATGTCCGTCGCCGGCTATGCCGCGATGATCGTCGTGGTCCTCGTCATCGCCGTGCCGCTGTTCTGGATTCTCATCACAAGTTTCAAGGAACGCCAGGACATCTACGTCCGCCCCGCGCAGTACTGGCCCTCGCCCGCCACGACCGACAACTACCGAGACACGGTGACCTCGATCCCGTTCCCGGCCTACTTCCGCAACTCGCTCATCATCACCGCACTGTTGGCGGCGGCGAAGATCACCCTGGGGGTCCTGAGCGCCTATGCGCTGTCGCTGTTGCGGTTCCCGGGACGCAACCTCGTCTTCCTCGTCGTCATCGCCGCGCTGATGGTGCCCAACCAGATCACGGTGATCTCCAACTACGCGTTGATCGCGCAGCTCGGCTGGCGCAACACCTTCCAAGGCATCGTCATCCCGCTGGCGGGCGTTGCCTTCGGCACCTTCCTCATGCGCAACCAGTTCCTCTCGCTGCCGGGCGAGATCATCGAGGCGGCCCGGCTCGACGGCGCCGGACCGATGAAACTGCTGTGGCGGGTCGTCATGCCGATGTCCTGGCCGACCTTGGTGGCTTTCTCGCTCATCACCGTGGTCAACGAGTGGAACGAGTATCTCTGGCCGTTCCTCATGAGCGACAACGAGAAGACCGCGCCGCTTCAGGTCGGCCTCACGCTGCTGCAGAACAACGAGGGCGGCAACAACTGGGGTCCAGTGATGGCCGGCACCGTGCTCACCGTGCTGCCCATCCTCATCCTGTTCCTCTTCCTGCAACGCCAGATGATCAAGGGCCTGACGGCCGGAGCAGTCAAGAGTTGAGACGTCCGCCCGCGCCCGCGGTCGAGCGAGAAGAACCCATCCAACGGGAGGCACGACACATGAACGACCTGACTCGCCGAGGATTCCTCGGACTGGCCGGGGCTGCCGGAGTGGCAGCCGGGCTGGCGGCTTGCGCCGGCAGCGGGAGCTCTCCGACCAGCAGTGGCGCCGGGGGCGGGGGACCGATCCAGTTCTGGAGCAACCACCCGGGCACCTCCAAGGACACCGAGACCAAGATCATCGAGGCGTTCCAGAAGGCCAATCCCGGCTTCACGGTGTCGCTCATCGACGGTGGGAAGAACTACGAAGAGGTCGCCCAGAAGTTCAACGCAGCCCTCGCCGGCGGGCAGCTGCCCGACGTCATCGTCGCGTCCGACGTCACGTGGTTCAACTTCGCGCTCAACAAGCAACTCGCACCCCTGGATGACCTGCTCGCCGCAGCGGGGCTGAAGACCGACGACTACGTGACCGCGCTCTACAACGACTACACGTTCAACGGCAAGCACTACGCGTTGCCGTTCGCCCGTTCGACGCCGCTTTTCTACTACAACAAGGCGATGTGGTCGGCGGCCGGGCTGCCCGACCGTGGCCCCGCCACCTGGGCAGAGTTCAAGGAGTGGGCCCCCAAGCTGGCCGCTGCCATCGGTGCCGACAAGGTGCCGCTGCAGATGGCCGACGGATCCAACTACCTCGACTGGTACTTCCAGAACATGGCCTGGTCGATGGGCGGTCAGATGTCCAAGGAGTGGACGGCAACCGCCTCCGACCCCAAGACCGTGGCTGCCGGCACATTCCTGCAGGACCTCGCGAAGAACAAGTGGGTGAAGTTCTCCAAGAGCCCCGACGCGGAGTTCAGCGCAGGCATCGCCGCCTGCGCCCTGCAGTCGACCGGCACCCTGGGCGGCATCACGAAGAACGCGAAGTTCGACTTCGGCACGGCATTCCTGCCCGGTGACGGGGCCTGCCCCACGGGTGGGGCCGGCGTGGCCATCCCCGCGGGGCTGTCCGACGAGCGCAAGAAGAACGCCGTGAAGTTCATCGAATACCTCACCAACGTCGAGAGCACGGTGACCTTCACCCAGGCGACCGGATACATGCCGGTGCGCAAGTCGGCCCTCGACAACGAGGCCGAGAAGGCCTTCCTCGAGAAGAACCCGCGCGCCAAGGTCGCCGTCCAGCAGTTGGCCAAGACCCGCAGCCAGGACAACGCTCGCGTGCTCGTCCCCGGTGGCGGAGCCCGAATCGGGAAGGCCCTCGACCAGATCGTCCAGGGCCAGGACGTGGCGACGGTCTTCGCTGCGCTCGACAAGGAGACCCAGGCCGCGATCGACAGCCAGATCAAGCCGAAGCTGTGAGCCTGACGCCCTGACGGCATACCTGCCGGTATGCCGTGCCACCCCGCTACCGATTCCCGCTGCCGATCGCGACGCCACGTGCAGCGAGCGGTCGGCGAGCGGCACGGCATACCGGCACCCGTTCCACCGACGCAAGGAGGCCCGCCCCCGTGGCGACCGTGTACTTCGACGAGGCGACCCGCCGCTTCACGCAGAACGACCCGCCGGCCGTCGATGCCGTGACGCTCGACATTGCCGACGGGGAGTTCCTCGTGCTCGTCGGCCCGTCGGGCTGTGGCAAGTCCACCACCTTGCGGATGCTCGCCGGGCTCGAGCCGGTCGACGGGGGACGGATCCTCATCGACGGGCACGACCAGAAGGGCGTCCGGCCGCGCGACCGTGACGTTGCCATGGTCTTCCAGAGCTACGCGCTCTATCCCAATATGACCGCAGCAGAGAACATGGCGTTCGCGCTGCGCAACTTCGGGGTCAGCAAGGCCGATGCCGACGCACGGGTCGCCGAAGCCGCGAAGATCCTCGAGCTCGAGCCGCTGTTGGACCGCAAGCCTGGTGCAATGTCCGGTGGGCAGCGCCAACGCGTGGCGATGGGGCGGGCCATCGTGCGCAACCCCAAGGTCTTCTGTATGGACGAGCCGCTGTCCAACCTCGATGCCAAGCTGCGGGTGTCGACCCGCTCGCAGATCGCCGGCCTGCAGCGGCGCCTGGGCATCACGACCTGCTATGTCACCCACGACCAGGTCGAGGCCATGACGATGGGCCATCGGGTTGCCGTGCTCAAGGACGGCAAACTGCAGCAGGTCGACACGCCGGAGGCGCTCTACGACCGGCCGGTCAACGCCTTCGTCGCCTCGTTCATCGGGTCTCCGGCCATCTATCTCGCCGAGGCCGCGGTCCGCGACGGGCACGCCACGGTGCACGGGCTGGACCTGCCGATCCCGCGGGAGACGGCCGCGCGCGCAGGCAGCACGGTGACCATCGGCCTGCGTCCGGAGGCGTGGGAGTTGGTCCCGGAACACACTGCGCAGAGTGTCGCCGTGCACGTCGATCTCGTCGAGGTCCTCGGGTCCGAGTCGTTCGTCTACGGCCACCCGGTCGCGGGGGACGAGAAGGACCGCATCACCGTCAAGCTTGACGAGCGCACCAAGATCGCCCTCGGCGACATCGTCCACGTTCGCCCTGAGGCCGAGCGCACCCACTTCTTCCACACCGAGTCGGGGGAGTCGCTGCGGGCATGACAGATGCTGCCGCTGCCGGCGCTGCTGCCGGCCACACTGCAGACGGTCCGCGCGCCTCTCGCGGTCGCGCCGACGGTATGCCGTGGCGTCCCGATCTCTCGGCGCATCGCGTGCAGGGCCACCGCGGCGCCCGAGCGCTGTCTCCTGAGAACACCATCGCCAGCATGCGCGCCGCCATCGACGCCGGGGCGACGGGCATCGAACTCGACGTGCGCCTCACCGCCGACGGGCAGGTCGTGGTGTGGCACGACCCCACCATGCAGGCCGAGAAGTGCCTCTTCACCGGGCCGGATTACACGGATGCGCTGGTGGCCGACCTGACCCTCGCGCAGCTTCGGACGATCGATGTCGGAAGTCGCACCCTGCCGGCATACCCTCTGCAACGGCCGGCACCCGGCGAGCACATCGCCACCCTCACCGACGTCTTCGACGCCTGCGCCGACCACCCGGAGGTGTGGTGGACCGTCGAAGTCAAGGTCGACCCGACCGACCCGGCCGAGGTGGCGACTCGCGACGGACTCGTCGACGGCACCATCGCCGCGATCGAGGCCGCGGGCGTCGGGGAGCGCAGCTTCGTCCATTCTTTCGACTGGGCAGTCCTCGATCGCTCCCGAGAGGTCGCCCCACATCTGTTGCGGTCGGCGCTCGCCGTCATCGGCCAGACCTTCGATCCCGGCAGCGTCTGGCTGGGCTCCGTCGACTATGCCGACCACGACGGCGACCTCGCAGCTGCCGCGTATGCCGTTGGGGCACAAGCACTTTCGCCTCACTACGTGTCGTGTGACGCTGGGCTGGTGACACGAGCCCATGCACTGGGCCTGGCCGTGCTGCCCTGGACGGTGAACGAGGACGCGGATATCCGGGCCGTGTTGGCTGCGGGCGTCGATGCATTCGTCACCGATGATCCGGCGCGTGGTGTGGCGCTGACCACGTCCTGACCTCCACAATGTCCCCCCATGAAGCAGATGTGGAAAGAATTCCGGGCCTTCGCCATGGGCGGCAACATGCTCGACCTTGCGCTGGGGTTCATCATCGGTGCAGCCTTCGCGGCACTCGTCGAGAGCCTGGCCAGCAACGTCCTCATGCAGTTGGTCGCCGCCATCTTCGGCAAGCCCGACTTCAGTGAGCTGATCTTCGAGTTCAACAACGCCGAGATCAAGTACGGCGCCTTCCTCACCGACTTCGTGGGCTTCCTGCTCATGGCGATCGTGCTCTTCTCGATCGTCAAGCTGCTCAAGAAGGCCGGGCTGGGCAACTTCCGCGCCCAGGGCCAGCGAGAATGCCCCTACTGCAAGGAGTTCGTCGCGGTCGACGCGCTCAAGTGCAAGTGGTGCACCGCTGACATCGACCCCGACCAGGTCGAGGAAGAAGACCTGGAGATTCTCGAAGCCCGCCGTCGTCCTGGCGAGAAGTAGCAGTATCGAGCGGCATCGCCCCGCATCGGTCTGCGCGAGGCAGTCCTGACCCCCGGCGGCCTACGCTGGGGGCATGTTGCGAGTGGGCCTCACGGGGGGAATCGGTTCCGGGAAGTCCACCGTCGCAGCCCTGCTGCGGGATCTGGGCGCGCACGTCGCTGACGCCGACGCGGTCGCCCGCGAGGTGGTCGAGCCGGGTCAGCCCGCCTTGTCGGCCATCGCGGACGAGTTCGGCGCGGCCGTCGTCGGCAGCGATGGGTCGTTGGATCGTGCGGCGCTCGCAGCCATGGTCTTCTCCGACCCGCAGCGGCTGCGTGCGCTGGAGGCGATCACCGGGCCGGCGATCGCAGTCCGGGTGGCCCAGCTGCGAGGCGCCGTTCCCGAAGACACCGTCGATGTCTACGACATGCCCTTGCTCGTGGAGAAGGGCCTGTGGGTCCATGAGCACCTGGCCATCGTCGTCGCCGTGCCGGCCGAGGAGCGGGTCCGTCGGCTGGTCACCTCCCGAGGCATGCTTGAATCTGACGCACGCGCCCGGATCGCCGCCCAGGCCACCGAGGATCAACGCCGCCAGGCTGCCGATGTCTGGCTCCCCAACGACGGGTCCCGGACTGAGTTGGGCGAAGCGGTCAGCCGGGTCTGGCACGAGCGGCTGGTGCCCTATGACGACAACCTGCGCCACGGCATACCCGTCCGGCGCACTCGTCCGGTGCAGCTGTGCGAGCCCCACCCGACCTGGGCCGCGACGGGAGCCAGGGTTGTGGCCCGAATAGCTCATGCCCTGGCCGGTCATGGTGTCGAGGTCGACCACGTGGGTTCCACGAGCGTGGCCGACCTGGTGGCCAAGGACGTCATCGATATTCAGGTGGGCGTGCGGCGGCTGGCCGATGCCGATCAGACCGCCTTCGAGGCTGCCCTGACCCGGGCTGGTTACCTCGTGCGCCGCGACAACCGCTCCGACACGCCGCACCCGTCGGGGGCCGACCTGTCCGGGTGGGAGAAGCGCTACTACAGCGGATGCGATCCTGAGCAGGTCGTCCACGTGCACGTGCGCGAGATCGGTTCTCCCGGTTACGTTTTCGCGCTGGCCTTCCGTGACTGGCTGCGCGCCGAGCCCGCGGCCCGCACGGCATACGGAGCCGAGAAGCGGCGTGTCGCGGCCCTGGAAGTGACTGGGAACGGCGACTACACGAGCGCGAAAGAGCCCTACTTCGAGGTCACCTTTGCGCAGGTGCAGGAGTGGATCGGGCGGTCAGGCTGGACCGAGCGCGGTCACCGCGGGTGAACCGTGAGAGGTGAGAGCGAGATCGCTCACAGCTCCACCGACGCGAGGACGTAGATGAGGATGAAGCCGAGGAAGAACATCGCGCCCAGCCAGACGGATTCGCGCTCCGCGTGGGCTTCCACCAGGAGTTCCTCGACAACCAGGTAGAGCAGCGCGGCGGCTCCGAAGGCCAGCACGAACGACAGGACGCTCGTGCTCACATCGCCGAGGAAGAGCGCGGCCCCGATCGCCCCGACGGCCGTGGTCAACCCAAGCCCGATCGTCATGAGGACGGCGTGGGTGCGAGCCAGGCCGCCCTCGTGCAACTCGGACACGACCGAGAGCCCGAGGAAGAGGATTTCCAGGGTGAGGGCCACGGTGAGGATGACCCCTTGGGTGGTGCCGAGGCGCACGCCGAGCCCGACCAGGACTCCGTCCAACAGCAGGTCCACGGCAACCGCACCCAGCATCCCGATAGGAAGCGACTTGGCGCCTGCCGCGGCAACCGCCTGACGGCGCCAGGACCCGAATCGGGGCTGGTGAGGCGGCAGCTCGCCGGAGGCATGAGCTTCGGTATGCCGTCCGTAGGCTCCCAGCCCCAACACCAGTGCCGTTCCGGCAAGGAAGCCGGCGACGGTCCAGTCCAGGTGACCCTCGGCGCGCAACTCGGGCATGATCTCGCCGACCAGAGCGGCCATGACAACTCCGGCGGCGAAGTGCTGGACTCCGCTGACAATGCGTGGTCCCGGCGGTCGGAGGGCGGCGATGATCGCGCCGATGGCGGAGGCAAGGACAGGGAAGGCGACCAGCACGGCCGCCTGGCCGACAAGGCTCATGGTGTGTCGTCCTACTCGACCGGCGACTCCAGTGACGCGTTCACCCTAGCCTCGAGATTTCACCGTGCTGGTGTGGTGAGGGTGTGCCGGTGATGTGAAAAGTGCTCCTGAGCTGGGACGATGGCGATTGCGATGTCGTCATCTCATCCAGCTCGA
>JBGAQV010000007.1:16832-49218 GCA_044220505.1 Dermatophilaceae bacterium | reverse complement strand
CCTCGACACCGGGCAGCGCCGCGAGGGCGGCCCGGGCCACGGTGATGTGGTCCTCGGCGGTGTTCGACCCGGCGTTGCCCTTGCGCAGCAGCATCGTCAAGGGCTCCCCGGTCCCGTCCCCGCCGTGGTCGACGAACGCGACCAACGGGTGGAACCCGAACGACTTCTTGAACGTCGGCGCCGCAGCCTCCTTCTCGCTGTGCGCCACCACGATCGTCGCATCGATATCCACAACCACCGGGCTCGTCGCCGACGCCTGCTGGCCCGGCGCCCGCTGCCCGGCCCGAGCCCAGGCGACCCCACGAGCGGTCTTCCGCGCGGCCGCCACCACACGCTCCACCTTCCCGGCATCCGCGGCCAAGGCCGCGATCGTCCGGGAGATCGTCGGCTCCGACGCCACCGGCCCGTACACACCCGGCTCGCTACGGACGATGGCCGCGTCGGCCAACGCATCCCCACCCAAGGCGACCGAGACCGCCAGATCCAAGACCACCTTGGCTGGATCGTGCACCGCCAACGGCTTGCGCCACGGCGCCAGCGCCGTCCGCAACGCCCGCGCCAGCCCGGTAGCCTCCGCCGTGGCCGTCAACAGGACACCACCTGCCTGACCAACCGCACCGACCGGTGCAGCATCAAGGTAGACACGGGGATACAAGGCAGTAGGCTTACTCACCTGGAAGGTGCTCCTCGAGCTGGATGAGATGACGACATCGCAATCGCCATCGTCCCAGCTCAGGAGCACTTTTCACATCACCGGCACACCCCCACCACACCAGCACGGTGAAATCTCGAGGTTAGGGCAGCGATATCCGGTTGGGCAGGGCGATGGGTTCGTGCGACCCTGGGGGGACCATGACACGACGCAACACCGTGCTTTCCGGAAAAGCTGCCGCACTGGCCGACCCCGACGTCCTCGACGCGCTGGAGCCCGCCGCCGACTATGACGGGGACCAGTTCGACCGCGAGGAACGCGCGGCGCTGCGGCGGGTGTCGGGGCTGTCGACCGAGCTCACCGATGTCACCGAGGTCGAATACCGCCAGCTTCGCCTCGAGCGGGTCGTCCTCGCGGCGGTGTGGACCGACGGAACCGTCACCGATGCAGAGAACTCGCTGCGCGAACTCGCGGCGCTCGCCGAGACCGCTGGATCGACCGTGCTCGACGGGGTCATCCAGCGCCGGCAGAGCCCCGATCCGGCGACCTATCTCGGCAAGGGCAAGGCCCAGGAACTGCGCGACATCGTGACAGCCGAAGGCGCCGACACCGTCATCTGTGACGGCGAACTCGCCCCCGGACAGCGTCGCGCGCTCGAGGATGTCGTCAAGGTGAAGGTCATCGACCGCACCGCTCTCATCCTCGACATCTTCGCCCAGCATGCCAAGAGCCGGGAGGGCAAGGCCCAGGTCGAGCTCGCTCAGTTGCAGTACCTGCTCCCGCGGCTGCGCGGTTGGGGCGAGTCGATGTCCCGGCAGGCCGGTGGCCGCGTCGCCGGAGGTGAGGGCATCGGGTCGCGTGGCCCCGGTGAGACGAAGATCGAGCTCGACCGGCGCCGGATCAACACCCGGATGGCCAAACTCCGCCGCGAGATCTCGCTCATGAAGACCGGCCGCGACACCAAGCGGCACTCCCGCAAGGCCGGGCACGTGCCGAGTGTCGCGATCGCCGGCTACACCAACGCCGGCAAGTCCTCCATCCTCAATCGCATCACCGGTGCCGGCGTCCTGGTCGAGAACCAGCTGTTCGCGACCCTCGACCCGACGGTCCGCCGTGCCGAGACCGCCGATGGGCGCGAATACACGTTGGTGGACACGGTGGGTTTCGTGCGGGCGCTGCCCCACCAACTCGTGGAGGCATTCCGCTCCACTCTCGAAGAGGTGGGCGACTGTGATCTGCTGCTGCACGTCGTCGACGGGTCGCACCCCGACCCCGAGGGTCAGATCAGCGCGGTGCGTGAAGTGCTGGCCCAGGTCGAGGGCGCTGGCGACCTCAAGGAGATCATCGTCGTCAACAAGGCCGACGCGTCCGACCCCGAGGTGCTCGACCGGCTGACGCGAGCCCACAAGCACTCGGTCGTCGTCTCGGCCCGCACCGGCCAAGGCATCGACGAACTGCTCAGCCGCATCGCCGACGACCTGCCCAAGCCCGATGTGGAGATCGACGTACTCATCCCTTACGAGCGGGGTGACCTGCTCAACCGGCTGCACGAGAACGGCGAGATCCTCGCCAGTGAGCACACAGCCGAGGGGACTCGAGTCCACGCGAAGGTGCACGCGCACCGGATCGGTGACTACACGGCATACCGGGTCGCGGGCGACTGACGCACGCAGCAGAGAACCCTGGCTACGCGCCGGACTCCACGACGACCTGGGGGAAGGGGGCGGGTTCGCACTGTCCGACCGGGCCCTCGGCCACACCGAATCCCATGGCGAACACGGTGTCGTGCTCACCGGGGGACGGTGACGTGCTGAGCGAGATCACGAGGGTTTCCGATGGCGCGAGCCAGTTTCGGGGAATGGAGAAGGTGAGGCTCGATCCCTGGATCGACGTGCTCAACAGCCCTCGGTGGTCCGAACTCGCCTGCGCGTATCGTCCCTCGTCGCGGCACACCATGCCGCCGGGGAGGAAGTCGACCACGGCCGAAATGCCGTGCTCGCGCAGAGCCGCCTGTAGCCCGGCTGCATCCTCCAGCCGGTCGACGGTGACGGTGACGTTGCCGTCCGTCGTCGCGGACACTGCGTAAGCCGGGGAGGCTCCCGGGGTGGGGACGGTGACCCACGCCGCAGCAGTGGCGGCGGCCGCCACGGCCGTGGCCAGGATCGATCGGCGGCGTCGCACCGACCGGGACGCAACCGTGGGCGGGGCATCGGCCCGGATTTCCCTCGGTGCCGACATCGGTGCGGAGCCTCGGAGTGCTACCTCGTCGCGCAGGTCTTGGAGCAGCGCCGCCTCGAACGAATCCAGGTCGGTCGTGGTCGGGTTCATGTGAGGACCTCCGTGGGGGATGTGAATGGAGTGGTCGTTTCGCAGGTCAGCGCGGCACCGAGGAAGGTGCGGGCCCGATGCAGGCGCACCCGGGCGCTCACCGGTGAGATCCCCAGGACATCCGCTGCCTCCCTGACTGCAAGGCCGTCGAGGGCGACGAGCTCGAGCACCGCCCGCTGCCCAGCGGGGAGAGCTGACATCGCCTCATACAGCAGTCGAGCCCCCCGTTCGGCATCGATGCGTTCTTGGGCGCGGGTGATCGCATCGACCTGCAACGGCCGGCGACCTGCCACGCGGGTCAGCGCTCGTTGGGCCCGCGCCTCCCCTCGGCGTTGGGTTGCCACGGCGTGTCGCGCGATCCCGTAGAGCCAGCCGCTGGGGGAGCCACGGCCAGGGTCATAGCCGGGTGCTGCGTCGATGGCCGCGAGGAAGATGTCCGCAGTGAGATCGGCGGCCAGCTCGGGATCGGCCACTCGCCGTGCCACGAAGCCACGGACTATCGGCAGGTGCTGGCGATAGAAAGACTCCAGGGCATCAGGATCCATCGCGATCGACGCGAGGGGGTTCGGTGGGTGGCTCATATCTCTACTTCGCCGCTGGGGCCGAGTGCGTTACGGCAGTATGCCGTCCGGTCGCTGCGGCAGCGCCGGCTGGCTGACATCACGCGGGCTCAGTGAGAAGCTGAAACGTGGCCAAGACCTCGAGTAAGCCCGCGCCGACCGCCGAACATGCCCGGCTCGCCGAATCGCCTGACGACTCCGACCCCTGGCGGCAGTGGGGCCCCTATGTCAGTGCTCGCCAGTGGGGCACGGTACGGGAGGACTACTCGGCCGACGGTGACGCGTGGCGCTCCTTCCCATTCGACCAGGCCCACCAGCGCACCTACCGCTGGGGTGAGGACGGCCTGGCGGGTCTGTGCGACCGGTGGGGCTTCCTCAACCTCGCCATCGCGCTGTGGAACGGCCAGGACGACCGACTCAAGGAGCGCCTCTTCGGCCTGACCAACCATCAGGGCAACCACGGCGAGGACGTCAAGGAGTACTGGTGGCACGTCGACGCCACCCCCACGCACTCGTATGCCGAGTGGCTCTACCGCTATCCCCAGCGCGCTTTCCCGTATGCCGACCTGGTCGCCACCAACGCGGCGCGCACCCGCGACGAGGACGAGTACGAGCTCTCGGACACGGGTGTGCTCGACGACAACCGCTTCTTCGACGTCAAGGTCACCCACGCGAAGGCGTCGCCAGAGGACATCTGCGTTCGGATCGAGGCCACCAATCAGGCACCCGAGGCGGCCCCTCTGGATCTCATCCCGCAGCTGTGGTTCCGCAATACCTGGCGGTGGGGGCGCGACGCGCGGATTCCGAGGATCCGGGTCATCGGCCCGGACGATCTCGACGACGCCGACCTCGTCGCCCTCGAGGCGCGGCACGGCTATCTCGGCATTTACCGACTCTTCGCCGAGGGTCATCCGCAGGTGTTGGTCTGCGACAACGAGACCAACGCCATGGCGCTGTGGGGAGCGGAAGCCAGCCCAACGGCATACCCGAAGGATGGCATCGACCGCGCCGTCGTGCACGGTGACCCCAGCGGTCTCAACCCGGAGCAGGTCGGCACCAAGGTGGGCCTGCGCTACCACGTCGAGGCGGTCCAGCCGGGTGCCACGGTGACCATCAACCTGCGCCTGCGTGCCGGGGCGGTGCCGGATCGGCCGTTCGACAAGGCGTTCCGGGCTACCCTGCGCGAGCGCAAGGCCGAGGCAGACGCCTTCTACGCCGCGGTGATCCCCGAGTCCGCGGACGCCAACGACCGGCACGTCGCCCGCCGCGCCTTTGCCGGTCTGCTCTGGGGCAAGCAGCTCTACCGCTACGACGTCGCCCAGTGGCTCGACGGGGACCCCGCACAGCCGCCTCCGCCCCCGTCCCGACGGGCGCAGCCACTCGGGCGCAACACGTCCTGGCGCCATCTCGCGCTCGCCGACGTCATCTCGATGCCCGACGAGTGGGAGTACCCCTGGTTCGCATCCTGGGACCTCGCCTTCCATTGCGTGGCGCTGGCCCACATCGACCCGGCCTTCGCCAAGGACCAGCTGCGGCTGATCTGCCGGGAGTGGGCCCAGCACCCGAGCGGCCAACTGCCGGCCTACGAGTGGGCGTTCTCTGACGTCAACCCACCGGTGCATGCCTGGGCGGCCTGGCAGGTCTATGCGCTCGACGGCGGCTGGGACGTCGACTTCCTCATCCGGATCACGACCAAACTGCTGCTCAACCTCGGCTGGTGGGTCAACCGCAAGGACGCCGACGACTC
This sequence comes from Dermatophilaceae bacterium, assembly GCA_044220505.1. GTDB lineage: Bacteria > Actinomycetota > Actinomycetes > Actinomycetales > Dermatophilaceae > Phosphoribacter. The sequence continues at coordinate 43,931 of JBGAQV010000007.1, read as the reverse complement.
CAATCTCTTCGAGGGCGGCTTCCTGGGCATGGACAACATCGGGGCCTTCGACCGCTCGCACGGGGTGCCCGAAGGCTGGCGACTGGAGCAGTCCGACGCCACGAGCTGGGTGGCCTTCCACTGCCTGACCATGCTGCGGATGGCCCTGGAGCTGTCCCGGGGTGACACCGCGTGGGATGACCTGGCGACGACCTTCCTCGAGCGCTTCCTGGCCATCTCGACGGCGATCGAGACCTTCGGCACCGACAGCGTGTCGCTGTGGGACGAGGACGACGGCTTCTACTACGACATCCTGCTGCCGCTCACCTCCGACAACGTCTTCGGCAACGCCCGCAGGCTGCGGGTGCGCTCGCTGGTGGGTCTGCTGCCGTTGCTCGCGGTCGCCGTCGTGCCGGAATGGGTCACCACGGAGCTGCCCGACTTCATGGAACGACTGCGCTGGCTGCAGCGCAACCGGCCGGAAGAGACCGATGCGGTGCTCCAGGGCCAGGGCAACTCGCCGGAGGCGACCCTCATGCTCATCGACGCGGCACGGCATACCAGGCTGTTGTCGACCATGTTGGACGAAGCGGAGTTCCTTGCGCCGCACGGGATTCGGTCGCTGTCGGCGGTCTATCGTGGTGGCGCACGCGTGGAGCTGCCGCACGACTACGTCGACATCGAATACGTTCCGGGGGAGTCGAATTCGCCGTTGTTCGGGGGAAACTCCAACTGGCGTGGCCCGATTTGGTTCCCCGTCAACGTCCTGCTTGCAGACGCCCTCCGGGTGTATGCCGCGGGGGCAGGTTCCGAGGTCCGCGTCGAGTACCCCACGGGGTCAGGTCACCAGCTGGGCCTCACCGAGATCGCGGCCGACCTGGAGCGGCGCCTGGTGAGCCTCTTCCGGCCCGGCGCGGACGGCCGTCGTCCCAGTGACCCCCGCGACCATCTGAGTGGCCGGCTGTGGAGCGAGCACCCGGTGTTCAGCGAGTACTTCCACGGCGACACCGGTCGTGGCCTCGGTGCGGCACATCAGACCGGCTGGACGGCCTTGGTCGCGCACCTGATCTGCCAGCAGGGTGGCGGGGTGCGCCCGTTGCCCGACTGACCGAGCTACTCGGCAGGATCGGCCGCGTGCGCGATCGCCGGGAGCTGCCGCCAGATGAGAGCGAGGATCACCGCGGAGCCGCCGAAGGCGAACCAGAACGGGCCGGTGAGCCCGAACGCGCTCGCGATCGGGCCACCCAGCGCCTGCCCGACCACCAACCCGCCCATCATCCCGAGCATGTAGACGCTGCCGACGCGTCCCTGGATGTGCTCGGGCACCGCCCGCTGACGCACCGTGCGTGCCGTCGTCCCCCAGATGAAGGCATGCGCCCCGAAGCAGAAGAAGATGACCATCGCGACCACCGGCGACGTGGTGAGAGCCAACCCCAGGTGGGTGAGCGTTTCGATGACCAAGCCCCCGCGCATGATCGTGCCGAGCGGAAAGCGCTGCTCCAGCCAGCCGTACGACGCCGTGCCGAGCAATCCGCCCACAGCGCTGACCGTCGTCAACAGGCCGAACCCCACCTCGCCCATCCCCAGATGGTCGGTGGCATAGAGGACGAGCACCGACCAGGCAGCCCCGAAGGTCACGTTGAACGTGAGGATGGTCAGCGCGAGGGTCCGCACTGCCGCATGTCCCCACAGCCAGCGGAACCCGGTGGCGATGTCCTCGCGCACCCGCCGCGACGGCCGATCCTCGAGCGCCCTGGGCCGACCGACCGACATCTTCCCCACGAGCAGTGCGCCGGCGGCCACGCAGACGGCCTGGGCAAGGAAGGGAACCGCCGAGCCGAGGGCAAAGAGAGCCGCACCGATCGGCGGGCCGGCGAGCTGGTTCATCGTGATGAAACCGGTCTGCAGCCGGGAATTGGCGATGCCCAGGTCAGCCCGATCGACCACCATGGGGAGCAACGTCGAGGATGTGGTGTCGGCGAAGGTCTCGGCCACCCCCAGGAGGAAGATCGCGACGAGGACGATCCACACCTGCACGTGCCCGGTGAGGATCGTCGTGCTGAGGATCGCGAGGATCACCGCGCGGGTGAGGTCCACTCCCATGACGATCCGGCGCCGGTCGTGGCGGTCGGCGAGGGCGCCGGCATACAGGCCGAAGAGCACCCAGGGCAGCCGCTGGAGCAGGGCTGCCATCGCGACAAGCACGGGATCGCGGGTGACCGAGGCGACGAGTAGCGGTCCGGCGGCCAGCTCCAGCCCGTCACCGATGTTGCTCACCCAGGACGAGGAGACGAGATAGATGAAGTCGCGGCCGAGGCGTCGCGGCAGGATGCGTTCGCGAAGTCGGCTCACAAGGGCGACAGGCTACCTGCCCTGGTATGCCGGGCGGCTCCAAACGGCGCGGCTCACCCTGGGCGGGGTTGCCCGACGGTGAGGCGACCCGGCATCCGAGCGGCACGGCATACAGTGGCGCGGTGTCCACCACCCTCGATGCCCTGCTGAGCGCTGCAGTCGCGGGCGTCGGCGGCGTGGAGCGACCCGGCCAGGTGCAGATGGCTCGGGCGGTCGCCGATGCCGTCGACCACAAGCGGCACCTGCTCGTGCAAGCGGGCACGGGCACCGGCAAGTCGTTGGGCTATCTCGTGCCCGCGGTGCGGCATGCCATGGACACCGGCCGTCCGGCCGTCGTCGCGACCGCGACCCTCGCGCTGCAAGCCCAGATCATCGACCGCGACCTGCCGCGGCTGGCGACCGCGCTCACCCCACTGCTCGGGCGACGCCCGACCTTCGCGATGGTCAAGGGACGTCGCAACTACCTGTGCCTGCACAAGCTGGAGGGCGGGTTCCCGGACGACGACGTGCTCATCTCGGTGGGCGAGGTCGATCAGGCATCCTCCCGGTTGGGCCAGGAGGTGGTGCGGCTGCGCACCTGGGCCGAGATCACCGAGTCCGGCGACCGGGACGAACTCGTGCCCGGGGTGAGCGAGCGGGCCTGGCGGCAGGTGTCGGTGTCTGCCCATGAATGCCTCGGCGGCAAGTGCCCCATGGTCGCCGAGTGTTTCGTCGAGCGCTCGCGGGCTGCGGCGGCCGATGTCGACGTCGTCGTGACCAACCACTCCTTCATGGCGATCGACTCGTTCGAGGGTCGCCAGATGCTGCCCGAGCACGACCTGCTCATCGTCGACGAGGCCCACGAGCTCGTCGACCGGGTCACCTCGACGATCACCGACGAGTTGACCTCGGGTCTGGTCGTCGCGGCCGCCAAGCGGGCTGGGCGGCGCAGCGAACGCGGGCCCGACCTGGAGGATGCCGCCGCGCTCCTGGACGGGGTGTTGGAGCAGGCCCCCGAGGGACGGATCGTCTCCCTCCCGGACAGCCTCGTCCTGGCCGTCACTCGGACTCGCGACGTCGCTCGGTCCATGCAGAGCGAACTCAAACCCGAGCAGGGTCAGCAGGTCGACGGTGCCCTCCAAGTCGCGCGGGCGGCAGTCGATGACCTCTTCGACACGTGCGAGCGCATCATCGAGGAGCGCGAGCTGGACGTCGTCTGGCTGTCCCACGAGCCGCGACGTGGCTCGGTGCTCCGCGTCGCCCCGATGAGCGTGGCCATGCTGGTGCGCGACAAGGTGCTCGCCGAACGGGTGGTCGTCCTGACCTCGGCCACTCTGGAGCTCGGTGGGTCCTTCGACGCGGTCGCGGGCACGCTGGGAATGCGAGGCGAAGGTGCCCCCGAGTGGACGGGCCTGGACGTCGGCAGCCCCTTCGACTACCCACGCCAGGCGATCGCCTATGTCGCAGCGCATCTGCCGGCCCCGGGTCGCGACGGGGGGTCACCCGCCGCCATGGACGAGCTCGACGCGCTGGTCCGGGCCGCCGGAGGCCGCACCTTGGGCCTCTTCTCCTCGATGCGGGCGGCCCAGGCGGCGACCGAGGAACTGCGCGGGCGGTTCGAGCGGGACGGCATACCGATCACCATCCGCTGCCAGGGGGAGGACCAACTCGGCACTCTCGTGCGGGAGTTCGCGCGTGAGGCGAGCACCTGCCTGTTCGGCACGCTGAGTCTGTGGCAGGGCGTCGACGTGCCGGGCTCGGCTTGTCAACTCGTCGTCATCGACCGCATCCCCTTCCCCCGGCCCGATGACCCGCTGGCCTCGGCGCGCACCCAGGCGATCGCCCGGATGGGCGGCAACGGCTTCATGGCGGTGTCGGCCACCCACGCGGCGCTGCGACTGGCCCAGGGCGCCGGGCGGTTGGTGCGACGCTCCGACGACCGCGGGGTCGTCGCCTTCCTCGACTCCCGCCTGATGAATGCCCGGTATGCCGGGTTCCTGCAGCGCTCGCTGCCGCCGTTCTGGCCGACCACCAACCGCGAGCTCGTGCTCGCTGCGCTGGCCCGCCTCGATGACGCCGCGCCGGACCCGCTGCCGGTGCTCGAGCCCGGTGCTCGCGCGCTCGGCGGTGGTCCGCTCGTCGATCCCGCCGCCGCGGTCGACTTGCGACCGGTCGCCGGTCCGCCTCCATCACCGCCGTCGGTGCGCACGGCCGTGGTGTCGGGCCACGCCTGGACGTCGGCAGAAGATGAGCAACTTCGCGACGCGAGCAAGATCGGAGTCGATCTGGACGACCTCGTCGAGCAGCTCGAGCTCGATGCCGAGGTCATCCTTGCCCGCCTTGCCGCCCTGGGGCTGGAACTGGGCGACCCCCAACTGCGCTTCTAGCAGGCCGGGATCCACCGGCAAGGTCCCCGCCGATCCGAGGCCCGTGTCACTCACATCACGTGCAGAGCCGAGGCGAGATCAGCTCAGGATGGTGTCAGTCGCCGATTGGCCGATGTCGGGGAATGACGTCTTGCCGGTCGGCCCGTCGGTGAATGGGACGGTGCGATACGCGCGCAACCCTTCATCCCATGCGTAGCGCCCCCAAGGCCCGTTCAGAGTCTCGTACTCGAAACGGCCCTGAGGATCGCGATTCTCACGAAGAAACACGAGGAACTGCTGCCCAGTTCGGGCAGGCTCGCTGTCTTCGAAACGCACGTCTACCCACCCGTCAGCGGGAGTGTCAACCGCGCCATCTTTCGCGCCATGGAGACGGGCAAGGTCCGACTGCCGGGCGAAACCCCCCAGCTCCATGAACGTGACCGTGGAGATCTTGGTCCCACGCCAAGCCCTCGACACGTCCAAGGTCACACTCGTGAAGACCATCCCGCTGGCCGGGTCGATGTGATAGCGAATCCCGCTCACGTGACCCGCTACGACGAGAGCTAATGAGGCATTCGTCAGGAGCGTCTCGTACGGGCCCGGGACGAATGCCAGAGCTGCCGAGGTCCGCGTGTGTCCGACCACGGGAGAGGGAAGGCCGCCCAGAACCGACGGGCCTCGAGGGTCGAGCCGAGCCACGGTGGCACTGGAAGACGTCTCGCGCGGATTCGTGCTGGGGGAGTCGAGGCCAGACCCATTCGGGTTGATGACACTGGATGCGCATGCCGTGAGGACGAGTGGTAGCGCGGCGGCCAGGCACATTCGACCAACGCGCAAGAGCTCGTGAGTAGATGGCGTCAACACCGCTGACCGCGCCTCCCTCCCCTCTCCTGCCGGCATCCCTAGACCCGGGGGAGCGTCGCGAGGGCCTCGTCGAACACGTCGTGGTGCTGCTGCACGTCCGCCGAAGTGGTCGTGGGGCACATCAGGGCCATGTTGTGGAACGGGGTGAGCAGGATGCCCCGGTTGGCCAGGTAGAGGTGCAGGTAATCCTCCACCTCGGGGTCGGCCGATGCCGCAGCGTCGGTGCCGTTGCGGGGGTAGGGCGATGCGAAACGGTATTCGGCGCGAGCGCCGAGCTGATTGATCGCCCAGGGCAACTCGTAGCGGTCGATGAGCTTCTCGACGCCGGTGGTGAAACCCGTTGCCACGTCGATCATCCCGACGAAGGCCTCGTCCGTGAGCACCTGCTCCAGCGTCGCGCGCATGGCGGCGACCGACAGGGGATTGCCGGCCAGGGTGCCGCCCACCCCGCCCATGTCGACCAGGTCGAGGTCGCGGCGGTCGAGAACTCGCGCGGCCAGCTCGGCGGACAGGCCATAGGACCCGGTGGGAATCCCGCCGCCGATCGCCTTGCCGATGACGAGGACATCGGGCTCCAATCCGTCGCGCCGAGTCATCCCGCCGGGGCCGGCGGAGAACGTGTGCGTCTCGTCGATGATGAGCAACGTGCCAGTACGCCGGGTGAGCTCACGGACGGCCGCGAGATAGCCCGGGTCGGGCAGCACGATGCCGATGTTGGTCAGGGCCGGCTCCATGAGCACCGCCGCGACGTCGCCGTGGGCCAGCTGGCGCTCCAGGCCCTCGATGTCGTTGAACTCGGCGACCCGGCTGGTCACCGTGACATCGACCGGTGAGCCGACGTTGCCGGGGCGGCTGGCGCCCTCACCGTCCGGGCCCACGACGATGAGCGACTCGTCCACCGAGCCGTGGTAGCAGTAGCTGTTGACGAGGATCTTGGGGCGACCGGTGATGGCGCGGACCAGCCGGATTGCCCAGCGGTTGGCGTCGGTGGCGGTGAGCGAGAAGCTCCACACGTCCATCCCGAACCGACGGGTCAGCTCGGCGCCAACCCACTCGGCGTCCTCGGTCGGCAGCATCGTGGTCAACCCGCCGAGTTCTTCGACCCGACGGCGCACCGCGGCGACGACGGGAGCGGGCGAGTGACCGGCCATGGCGCCGGTGTCGCCCAACGCGAAGTCGAGATACTCGTTACCGTCGATGTCGCGGACCCGGTTGCCTCGCCCGGCCTCGAAGTAGATCGGGAAGCCTCCGGCCAGTTTGTTCATCCACGTCATCGGCACCCGGCCGAACAGGTGAGAGGCATTCTGGTATGCCGTCGCGGAACGCGGGTGGGCGGCGAGGAACCGGTCTTGCTCGGTGGTCATGAGAGCTGCGAGTCGGGCGCGGTCGATCATGCCGGACATCATGCCGTGTCGCCGGTCCGTGGCACGCTAGTCGCGTGACTCCGATCATGCCGCCGCTCGTGCTCATCACCGGGCCCGAGGGTGTGCTGGCCGAGCGGGCCCTGGCCGCCATGGTCGCCCTGGCCCGCGAGGCCGACCCGGAGGCAGAGAAGATCACGGTGCGAGCCACGGCGTACGAGCCCGGGGTCTTGGCGCTGCACGCCAGCCCCTCGCTGTTCGGGGGCAGCAAGGTGGTCGTCGCCGAAGATGTCGATGAGGCGTCCGACGACCTGGTGACCGACCTGCTGCACTACATCGCGGCGCCGGCGCCGGATCTCATGCTGGTCGTCATGCACAAGTCCGGGGTGCGCGGCAAGAAGGTCCTCGATTCCATGAAGGCTGCCGGAGCGCGGGTCATCGAATGCCCGGCCATCAAGAACGACCGAGACAAGACCGATTTCGTCACCCACGAGTTCCGGCGACAGGGTCGCCGGGGCACGCCCGAGGCAGTGCATGCCCTCGTCGAGGCGTTGGGCAAGGACATCCGCGAGCTCGCTGCGGCCTGCAGTCAACTGGTGGCCGACACCGAGGGGGTGATCGACGACCGGGTGGTCGAGACCTACCACGGTGGCAAGGTCGAGGCCACTGGCTTCCGGGTCGCCGACGCCGCCATTGCCGGCCAGACCGGTGAGGCGTTGCGGTTGCTGCGGCACGCCATCGCCAGCGGAATCGACCCGGTGCCCATCGTCGCCGTGCTGGCCTCGCAGCTGCGAACCCTGGTCAAGGTGGGGTCGGCCGGTCGTGGATCGTCGGCGGCTGTGGCCAAGCAGGTGGGTTTGGCGCCCTGGCAGGTCGACAAGGCGCGGCGCGCTGTCGGCGGCTGGGACGGCCCGAGCCTCGGCACCGCAATCCAGGCGGTCGCGGCAGCTGATGTCGAGGTCAAGGGTGGCGGCCGAGATCCGGTCTTCGCGGTCGAACGGGCGGTCCTGGCGATCACCGGGGCGAGAGCGGCGGCCCGGCGCAGCTGACCGTCTGGTGAGCTCTCAGCAGGACAGCAGGTGGCGACCCAACCAGGGGTCGACGACGGCATGGAACCGGTCGGGCTGGGTGCGGCGCACGCAGTGGTCCGCTCCGTCGACGACCGCCGTCTCCACGAGCGGATTCCCGCACGACTGGAGCGCCGCCCACTCCTGGGGGTCCCAGATGACCTCGCCGGTGCCGCTGACCACCAGGGTGGGCACCGCGAGCGCGGAGATCGCTGGGCGCCACGGCCGCTCAGGACGGATCCGTCCGTCGGCGGCCATGTCCAGGTCAGTCTGGCGTTTGGAGGTCAACCACGGCTCCGCCTCGACAGCAGGGGAGGTGCGCAGGAACTGGGCTACCTCCGCAGCCGCGAAGCCCGGGTCGACGGCATACCGGATCAACTGGGTGACCTGCAGTCGACCCCACTCGCGCCGGATCTCGGCCTCCTGCTCGGACGTGGTGCTGTCGCCGGGCCCGAGGGCCGGGTCTTCGAGGACCACCGCGGCCAGCCTGTCCGGGCGAGTCAGAGCCACCTCGCAGGCGATGCCGCCACCCATCGAATGCCCGACCAGACCGACCGGGCGACCGGCCAGCGCGGGCCAATCGTCCAGGAGCTGCACGATGTCGGCGACCATGATCGCCTGCGGACCCGCCGCGAGTTCATAGGGTGTGAAGCGCTCCGACAGCCCGTGACCTCGGATATCGACGGTCAGCACCCGGAAGTCGGCGGTCCACCTGTCCACAGCGGCTGCCCAGCACCAGCCCGAGTCCGAGAAGCCGTGCAGCAGCACGAGGGGGGGAGCCGCCACGGGGCCGCCCCAGTCGTAGCACGTGATCCCGGAAGAGCTGTGACTGCGCACCTGGGCAGCCTACGGCGCCAGCCGGTTTGGGCGGCATCAACCCGGCTGGTAACCTCGGCAGTTGCGTGCGCGCCTGGTCGTGCGCGCACGTTGCACCACCCAGCGCGTCTCATCCCACGGGTGCCCCACGCCCGGTCCCGAGCCGCGTCTGCCGCCCTCTAAACGGCATACCCGCACCGACCGAGAAAGTTCACACGTGGCAAACATCAAGTCCCAGATCAAGCGCATCAAGACCAACGAGAAGCGCACCGAGCGCAACAAGGCGGTCAAGAGCGAGCTGCGCACCGGCGTGCGCAAGTTCCGCGAGGCTGCTGCCAGCGGCGACAAGGACGCCGCGATCGAGGCCCTTCAGGCCGCCTCGCGCAAGCTCGACAAGGCCGTATCCAAGGGCGTCATCCACGCCAACCAGGCGGCCAACAAGAAGTCGGCGATGGCCAAAAAGGCCGCCGCACTCTGAGCCTTCGGGCGACACCAGCGGGGCCGGTTCTCTTCGGAGGACCGGCCCCGCTGGTGTCCGGCTGGCTGCGTCAGCCGCTGCGGTGGGCTCGAATTGCGGCTGCCACCTGGTCGAAGCGGCGGCGGTCGAGCACCGCGCCCTCGCGTCGCACCTTGGCCGGGTCGACCCGGACGATGCGATCCACGCGAGCCTCGCTCGGCCGACCTGCGCGGTCCCACCCGCCGGAGCCGACGTCGACCCACTCCCGTCCCGCGGCGCGTTCCTGAGCGGCATCGCGGTCATGGTCCTTGGAGGTCAACGGCACGCCGAGCAGCGAGGGTCCATCACGGCCGACGAGCAGCACCGGACGGTCCTTGCCCGCAGTCGGGTCCTCCTGGAAGGGCACCCAGGTCCACACCACCTCGCCCGGGTCGGGCCGCCCGTCGCGGTGCGGCTGGTATTCCAGGTCAGGAACGCCCCGAAAATCGCCCGGGTATGCCGTGCCGTCGCCTGCGCCACTCACGGTCGGTGCTCGAGTGGCCCGTCGGTCGAGCCCCAGAGCGCGTCGCAAACCCGCGAGAAGCCGATCCATGGTGCTCATGTTCGGCAACCTATCCCGGCGGTCGAGAGGATTCGCGGCACCCCGCCCGCCGCGCCGTCACGGCATACCGGAGCCGCGTGGGAGACTGTCCCGAATCGCGTTACCCCGTCCCCGTCCGTCTGAGCCTTCGAGGTCCCCGCACGTGTCACCCATGGCCCGCACCGCGCTGCCTCCGCACGCGACCCCGCCGGACCGCATCCGCAACTTCTGCATCATCGCTCACATCGACCACGGCAAGTCGACGCTGGCCGACCGGATGCTGCAGCTCACCGGAGTGGTGGACAGCCGGCAGATGCGGGCGCAGTACCTCGACCGGATGGACATCGAGCGCGAGCGCGGCATCACGATCAAGAGCCAGGCGGTCCGGATGCCGTGGGACGCACCCGGCCCGGACGGAGACCGCACGACCTACGCGCTCAACATGATCGACACGCCCGGGCACGTCGACTTCACCTATGAGGTGTCGCGCTCGCTGGCGGCCTGCGAGGGTGCGGTGCTGCTCGTCGACGCGGCCCAGGGCATCGAGGCACAGACGCTGGCCAACCTCTACCTCGCCATGGAGAACGACCTGGCGATCATCCCGGTGCTCAACAAGATCGACCTGCCAGCCGCGCAACCGGAGAAATATGCCGCCGAACTCGCCGGGCTGATCGGGTGCGACCCGGGCGACTGCCTGCAGGTCTCCGGCAAGACCGGGGTGGGCGTCGAGGAACTGCTCGACCAGATCGTGCGCCAGGTGCCGCACCCGGTCGGTGACCCGCTCGCGCCGGCTCGGGCGATGATCTTCGACTCGGTCTACGACACCTACCGCGGGGTCGTCACCTATGTGCGGGTCGTCGACGGCAACCTCAACCCGCGCGAACGCATCCTGATGATGTCGACGAAGGCCACCCACGAGCTGCTGGAGATCGGCGTCTCGTCGCCCGAGCCGGAGCCGTCCAAGGGCCTGGGCGTCGGTGAGGTCGGCTACCTCATCACCGGGGTCAAGGATGTGCGCCAGAGCCGGGTCGGCGACACGGTGACCAATGCCTCCAAGCCGGCTTCCGCCGACCTCGGGGGCTACCGAGACCCCAAGCCGATGGTCTTCTCGGGGCTGTATCCCATCGATGGGTCGGATTATCCCGACCTGCGCGATGCCCTCGACAAGCTCAAACTCAACGACGCGGCGCTGGCCTATGAGCCCGAGACGTCGGCGGCGCTGGGCTTCGGTTTCCGGTGCGGGTTCCTCGGATTGCTGCACCTGGAGATCGTCCGTGAGCGGCTGGAGCGCGAGTTCGGACTCGATCTCATCTCGACCCAGCCCAACGTCGTCTACGAGGTGACCCTCGAGGACAAGAAGGTCGTCACGGTCACCAACCCCAGCGAATACCCCGACGGCAAGATCTCCGAGGTGCGTGAGCCCATCGTTCGGGCCACCGTGCTGGCCCCCAGCGAGTTCATCGGGGCGATCATGGAGCTGTGCCAGTCCAAGCGCGGCACCCTGCGCGGCATGGACTACCTCTCCGAGGATCGCGTCGAGATGCGCTACACGCTGCCGCTGGCCGAGATCGTCTTCGACTTCTTCGACCAGCTCAAGTCCCGCACCCGCGGCTATGCCTCGCTGGACTACGAACCCGACGGTGAGCAGGTTGCCGACCTGGTCAAGGTCGACATCCTGTTGCAGGGCGAGCAAGTCGACGCTTTCTCGGCGATCGTCCACAAGGACCGCGCCTACGGCTATGGCGTGATGATGGCCAGCAAGCTGCGCGAACTCATCCCGCGGCAGCAGTTCGAGGTGCCGATCCAGGCGGCCATCGGCAGCCGCATCATCGCTCGCGAGACGATTCGCGCGATCCGCAAGGACGTCCTTGCCAAGTGCTATGGCGGTGACATCACCCGCAAGCGCAAGCTGCTGGAGAAACAGAAGGAGGGCAAGAAGAGGATGAAGATGGTGGGCCGGGTCGAGGTCCCCCAGGAAGCCTTCATTGCCGCCTTGTCCAGCGAGCCGGTCGACAAGGCCAAGAAGTAGAAATCCTCGCGCGCGCGGGAGCGCGGAGTGCCCCCGGGCGGCTCTGGCCCCGCGCCACTGCCCTCGGGTATGCCGTCAGCCGCGCAGTCGGTCGGTGAGCCGTGCCGTGTCGGCGTCGGTCCAGCCGTGCCGGTCCAGCCATCCGAGGACCCCGCCGTAGGTCTCGTCGAGGGTCTGCAGCAGCAGGCGCATGGTCTCGGGGCGCGGGGACTGCTCGGCAACGGTCTTGCCCACCATGTCGGCCGCGTATGCCGGACGGCGGCTCAGCCGCTCGAGGATCTGCGGCACCCGCAGCGCCGAGGCGGCAAAGTCGGTGACGACCGCCTCCGGTTCGGCTCCGGCGACCAGGAGAGACAGGCCGGTGACCGTGCCAGTGCGATCCTTGCCGGCCGCACAGTGCACCACAGTCGCTCCCCGGGCGGAGGCGATCGTGCGCATCGCCGCGACGATCGAGTCGGGGCGCTCGCCGAGGTAGCCCAGGTAGTGCCTCGACCAATGCTTGTCGTGATCGGGGTGTGGCTGGTCCTGTCCCTGCGGCAGCCACCCGCGTTCGCGAGCAGCGGTCTGCCAGGGCAGTTCCCGTTCACCGGGCGGCAGGGCGGAGTGGTGGGCGTCGGCGGCATACATGGTGAAGTGCGAAATCCGCACCTCCGGGCGGCCGGTGAGCGGGCTGGGGCCTTCGCGTTCCAGTTCGACGAAGGAGCGCAGGTCGACCACATCGGTGACCTGGAGCGGTCCGAGCAGGGTGCGCACGGACTCCTCGGTGAGGTCCTGGAGGTTGTCGGAGCGCAGCAGCCGGCCGGGAGAAATGACTCCGCCGTCCCGGGTCGGCATCCCCCCGACGTCACGCATGTTGACCACACCGTCGAGGTCGATCCACCGGATGTCGTACACCCATGGCACCTTACGCTGCCTCGCCACTGCGGTTGCTGGAACGGGGGCTATAGGCCAAAAGGTGTGTCTGGCTGAGGGGTGTTTCGGCAGGTCAGCACGGATTTTCGGGGTCCAGTCATTCCGATGGGGGTATGACTGGGCAAGGTGCTGGACATCCGGGTCGCTGCCAGCTATGCGGTGCACGACTCAAGCGCAACGGCGCGACCAGCGCAGGGCGAACCCGGTGGCGTTGCACCGGCTGCGGAGCCTCGTCCACGAAGCACCGTCCGGACCGGACCCGCGCTGCTGAGCTCGAGGCGTTCGTGCGTTGGCTGCTAGGCCCGGTGCCGCAACACCAGGCAGGGTCGGGGTCGGCGCGCACGTTCCGTCGCCACAGCGCGTGGTGCTGGCAGCTGGCACCGATGGTCCTGATCACGGGCGAGGTGTATGACGAGGTCCAGCTCGATGGGATCTATCTGTCCTGGCACTGGTGCGCCCTGATCGCTTCCCACCGTGGGAAGGTCCTGGCCTGGCAGTGGTGCGACCGGGAGAAGGCCATCGCCTGGCGTGTCCTGCTGCAACGACTCCCACCGCCACGGGTGGTGGTCTGTGACGGCGGCCCCGGGCTCCACGCCGCCCTGAAGCAGGACTGGCCCAACACCCGCATGCAGCGCTGCCTGGTCCACGTCCAACGCAACGTCCGCACCCAACTGACGTCCCGGCCCCGCACCCAAGCCGGGAAAGCGTTGTGGGGATTGGCGAAAACCCTCACCCGGATCGACACCCAAGAGGAAGCCGCCACCTGGCTGGCACACCTCAACGATTGGCACACCCTGCACGGCCACCTCATCAAGGCACGCACCTACCGCGACCAACTCCGCGGGACAGCCGTCCCGGTCTGGGTCCGGCCCGGGCAACGCTGGTGGTACACCCACGACCGGCTCCGCCGCGCCTACCGCCTCATGGAACGCCTGGCCCGCGAGGAACACCTCTTCACCTACCTCGACCCCGACTTCACCGGCCTGAGCATTTCCTCGACGACCAACTCCATCGAAGGAGGCGTCAACGCTGGCCTCAGAGACCTGCTCCGCCGCCACCGCGGCATACCCGAACACCACCAACGCCGCGCCATCGAATGGTGGCTCCACGCCCACGCCGAAGCGCCCGTACGACCGTCCATCCACCCCCCGGCGTCAACCAAGCCGACGCGCCGGCCCCTACCGGACGAACCCGACGGACCCGCCCGCTACGACACCGCCGTCACCGCCGAAGAAGGCCTCTGGCACCGCCGAGGCTGGGCAGGACGCACATGACACGCCCAACACCAGACACACTTTTTGGCCTATAACCCTGGAACGGGGCGCTCGCGGGCACGTTCGGGACAAGGAAAGGGCCCCGGGACGTATGAGGTGCCGGGGCCCATCCCTGCCAGGCCGCCGAAGCCGCCTGCCAGATCCGCCGAGCCGAGGCCCGGACGGTGCTCCCGACCCGAAGGTCGGCAGCCGCTCGACACCCGAAGGGCCGAGCTGCCACGGGCCGAAACCCGGGCCAGCCGGACCGAAGCCCGACCGCGCATCGCACGTCGAATCCGCCTCTCCCGAAGGAGAATTGGTGCTTGGTGCTGCGCTTCGCAGTGGGCGAACCCGCTGCGTAGGGATATGTCTAATCGGCTTTCGTGGGGGATGCAATACCCCTGTCGGAGCGAGTTTCGGGGGAGGTCGCGAACCTCGGCGTGTCGCAGCGACACGCCGGATGCAAGCGATTGCCCGCTGACTAATCGGCGAGACTGGGTGCTCGCCCAGCGGACGGATTCCGGGCGGGGCTCCCGGGCATCGTTACCGTGACGAACCGGTCGTCGTCGCGAGGGCGGGGCCGATGCCGCTGCCGCTGTCGTCTGGAAGGGAGGTGCGCACATGCCGACACTGCCCGACGGCGACCCCGCCCCGGCTGATGGATCGCTTCCGGACGACGCACTCGCCGAGCTGGCGACGCGACCCTTCGGTGTCTATGTCCACGTTCCCTATTGCCGAGTCCGCTGCGGCTACTGCGACTTCAACACGTATGCCGTGAACCCTGGCCCGGAGGGGGAGGGGACGGTCACGGCATACCCGGATCTCGTGCTTGCCGAACTCGATCTGGCCGTCAGCGTGCTCGGCGACCAAGTGCCCGAGGTCGGCACGGTCTTCGTCGGTGGCGGCACCCCGACGCTTGTCCCCGGTGCCGGGATCGTCCGGATTCTCGACGGCATCCGCGAGCGTTGGGGGCTGCGCACAGATGCGGAGGTGACGACCGAGGCCAACCCCGACACGGTCACCCCGCGGCTGGCCGAGACGCTGGCCGCCGGTGGGGTGACCCGGGTGAGCCTCGGGATGCAGTCCGCCGTGCCCCACGTGCTGGAGACGCTCGACCGCACCCACGACCCGGCGGGCGTCGCGAGGGCGGTGACAGCGCTCGCCGCAGCCGGGCTGCAGGTGAGCCTCGACCTCATCTACGGCACACCGGGGGAGAGCCTGGCAGACTGGCGGACCTCGCTGGAGGAGGCCGTTGCGCTGGAGCCGGACCACCTGTCGGCCTATGCGCTCACCGTCGAGGAGGGCACCAAGCTGGCCTCCCGGGTGCGGCGCGGGGAGATCCCGAGACCGGCCGATGACGACGAGGCCGACAAGTACGAGTTGGCCGACGCGATGCTCGCTGAGGCCGGCTACTCCTGGTACGAAGTGAGCAATTGGGCTCGCACGCAGGCCGATCGGTGTCGGCACAACCTCGGCTACTGGACGGGGTCCGCGTGGTGGGGGGCCGGTCCCGGAGCCCACAGCCACGTGGGCGGGGTGCGGTGGTGGAACGTCAAGCACCCCACGGCATACGAGAGCAGGCTGCATGCCGGGCACTCTCCCGCGGCAGCGCGCGAAATCCTCACTCCCCGAGAGAAATACGAGGAGGACGTGCTGCTCGGCGTGCGCCTGGCCGACGGTATGCCGGTGGGTCGCCTCCGCGCGGCCGGTGTTGCCGCCATCCCCGGCCTCATCGCCGACGGGCTGATCTACGGGCCGACCGCCGTGCGCGAGAAGAGCATCCGGCTGACCCTGCGTGGTCGGTTACTCGCCGACACGGTGGTGCGACACCTCGTCGGCTGATGGCCGACCGGTCCTG
Source organism: Dermatophilaceae bacterium (assembly GCA_044220505.1). Lineage (GTDB taxonomy): Bacteria > Actinomycetota > Actinomycetes > Actinomycetales > Dermatophilaceae > Phosphoribacter. Next base: position 28,058 of record JBGAQV010000007.1, on the reverse strand, counting down.
GCCCACAGGTCTGCGGCGGCTCAGTCCGGAGGCACCGTGACGAAGTCGATCAACTCCTCGACACTGGCCAGCAGGGTGGGTTCCAGATCGGCATACGAGCCGACCGTGCCGAGGATCTGCTTCCAGGCCCGGGCGATGTCGGCCTGGGTCGCGTGCGGCCAGCCGAGGGCAGCGCAGATCCCGTGCTTCCACGGGGTCGACCGGGGGATGTCCGGCCAGCGGGACCAGCCGAGGCGCGCCGGTTTGACCGACTGCCAGACATCGACATAGGGGTGGCCGAGGACCTTGACGCACTGGCCGTAATCGCCGCGCCGCCGGACCTGCTCGACGATCGCGGACTCTTTGCTGCTGGGCACGAGGTGATCGACGAGGATGCCCAGCCGGTGATCGGGGTCTGGGGCGAACTCCCGGATTGCCGCGTCGAGTTCGTCGATGCCGTCGAGGAGCTCGACGACGACCCCCTCGACGCGCAAGTCGGCACCCCACACCTTCTCGACCAGTTCGGCGTCATGGCGGCCCTCGACCCAGATCCGGGAGCCCGAGGCGACCTTGGCCCGCTCTCCGGTCACCGCTACCGACCCGCTGGCGGTGCGCGCTGCCGCCTGGCGGGCGGTAGCGAGGGTCGCTTTCGCCGCGGCCACCGGCGGCGTGAGGATGACCGGTGAGCCATCGACGAGGAAGCCCGGGCCGAGCGGGAAGCCTCGCACCCGACCGTGGCGATCCTCCAGGCTGACGACATGCACGCCGCCGGCCTTCTCGACGTGGACGACGGCGCCGCACCAGCCGGTCTCGACCTCCTCGACGACCAGCCCTGGCTCGGCGGCCAGCTCGCGCGAGCGCCCTCGCGGTGGACGCCGCCAGTCGCCGGACAGCACGTCGGATCCGTATCGGTCAGCGCTCACGGCGGTGAGACTAGCCCGCGCGCGACGTAGACTTGGCACTCGACACAGGAGAGTGCCAAACCGATGGTCGGTCGGCCCGCCGGCCGGGCTGCGCGACCGTGACACGGATGGTCTGGAGGTGGACAGGTGAGCGACGAGCGACGGCTTGCGGTGCTGCGGGCCATCGTCCAGGACTACGTGCGCACCAGCGAGCCGGTGGGCTCCAAGGGTTTGGTCGATCGGCACCAGTTCGGCGTGTCGGCCGCCACGGTGCGCAACGACATGGCGCTGCTGGAGGAGGAGGGCCTCATCCATGCTCCGCACACCTCCGCCGGCCGGGTGCCGACCGACGCCGGCTACCGGGTGTTCGTCGACCGGCTGAGTTCCATCAAGCCGATGTCCCCCGCCGAACGGGCGGCGATCGGGCGGTTCCTGCACGATGCGGTCGACCTCGACGATGTCGTGGACCGCACTGTGCGGCTGCTCGCCTCGTTGACCCACCAGGTCGCGGTCGTGCAGTACCCCTCGCTCAGTCGCTCGACGGTCCGGCACATCGAGTTGGTGCCCATGGGGCGGGATCGGCTCATGGTCATCCTCATTGCCAACACCGGCCGGGTCGAGCAGCGGATTGTCACCGCCGACCGGGTGCTCGACGACCTGGCCGGGCAGGCTCTCGTCGGCCGGATCCGGGGCGAGATCGTCGCGGAGTCGGCCGGTCGAGGTTTCCCGGATGCGACGGCGGCGTTGCGCTCGGTGCCGGATGCCTTCGAACCGGCCGACCGTGATCTGGTTCGTTCGATCGTCCGGTGTCTCGACGAGGTCCTCGAGGGTGAGCGGGAGGAACGGGTGGTCCTCGCCGGCACCGGCAACCTGGCCCGTTTCGGGGCCGACTTCCCCCGCAGCATCACCCCGGTGCTGGAAGCCCTCGAAGAGCACGTCGTCCTGCTCAAGCTCTTCGGCCAGCTCGGCGCGTCATCGCTCGGAGCCGACGCAGTCGCGGTGACCATCGGCCATGAGAACCGTCACGAGGGGCTCACCTCCGCATCGGTCGTGACGACGGGGTACGGTTCGGGGTCGGAACTGGTGGGTGGGCTCGGCGTGCTCGGCCCGACCCGGATGGACTACCCCTCGACGATGGCGGCCGTGCGGGCCGTCGCGCGCTACGTGTCCGAACTCCTGGAGACGTGAGCCGCCGCGCTCAGGCTCCTCGTATGCCGTTGGAAGAGAAGGAAACTCGGTGAACGACTACTACCAAGACCTCGGGGTCGCACGCGACGCGAGCGTCGAGGAGATCAAGCGGGCCTACCGCCGCCTCGCGCGCAAGCTGCACCCCGACGTCAACCCGGGGGCCGAGGCCGAGGAGCAGTTCAAGACCGTCTCACGGGCCTACGAGGTGCTGTCCGACCCGGACAAGCGGCGCTCCTTCGACATGGGTGTCGACCCGTTCGCCTCGGGTGGTGGCGGTAATGGTTTCGGCGGCGCGGGGTTCTCGTTCAGCGATGTCATGGACGCCTTCTTCGGCGGCGCCGCCGGCGCTGCCCGGGGTCCCCGCTCACGCGCCCACCGCGGTCAGGACGCGTTGGTGCGCCTCCAGATCGACCTGCAGGACGCCGTCTTCGGCGCCGAGAAGGACCTTGCCATCGAGACTGCGGTGCGGTGTTCGACCTGCCACGGCGACGGCTGCCAGCCCGGCACCGGCCTGAGCACGTGCACGATGTGCGGCGGCCGCGGTGAGATCCAGTCGGTGCAGCGCTCCTTCCTCGGCCAGGTCATGACCTCGCGGCCGTGCCAGAACTGCCACGGATACGGGTCGACGATCAGCCGCCCGTGCTTCGAGTGCTCGGGGCAGGGTCGAGTCCGCACCCGGCGCACTCTCACCCTCAAGGTGCCGGCCGGGGTCGACTCCGGCACGCGCATCCAGCTCACCGGCGAGGGTGAGGTCGGCGCGGGCGGCGGTCCGGCCGGTGACCTCTACGTCGAGGTCACCGTCACACCGCACCCGCTCTTCACCCGGCGTGGTGACGACCTGCACTGCCGGATGGAGATCCCCATGACGGCGGCCGCTCTCGGGGCCAGGTTGCACCTGACCACGCTCGACGGCGACCGCGACCTCGACTTCGCCGCCGGCACCCAGCCCGGCGACGTCATCACCTTGCGCGGCCTGGGGGTCACCCACTTGCGGGGCACCGGACGCGGCGACCTCATCGTGCACGCCGACGTGCGCACGCCGACCAAGCTCACCGACGCTCAGGCCGAGTTGCTGCGTCAGCTCGCGGCCAGCCGCGGCGAGGAACGCCCCGCCGGCCGGGTCGCGCCCACCGACAAGGGCTTCATGGGCAAGCTGCGCGACGCCTTCAAGGGCGTCTGACCACCACAGCGCGGGTATGCCGTGACGCCGCACCTGTTCTTCGTGCCCCCGGGGTCGCTCGATGCGGCAACCTCCGGCGCGGTCGTCGACGTGACCGGGGCCGAGGGTCACCACGCCGTCGCGGTGCTGCGGCTGCGCCTCGGGGAAGAGGTCTTCGTCGCCGACGGGCGAGGCGTGCGCGCCGTCGCCGAGGTCATCGACATCGACCGATCCCGGCTCACCGTACGAGTGTCGAGCGTCGCACGGGAAGCGCCACCCGCGCTGCGCTGGGTGCTCGTTCAGGCACTGGCCAAGGGTGATCGCGACACAAGCGCGGTCGAAACGGCCACGGAATACGGCGTCGACGAAATCGTGCCCTGGCAGGCCGACCGCAGCATCTCGGTGTGGCGCGCGGACAAGGTCGAGCGCGGCCGGCACCGGTGGGAGGACATCGCCATCGCGGCGGCCAAACAGTCTCGACGATCCACCGTGCCGGCGGTCAGCCCGATGGTACGCACCCGCGACCTGGTGGCGCGCGTGCGAGGTGGGCAGACGGCATACCTGCTGCATGAAGCGGCGACCGAGCCGCTCAGTCGCGTTGCGCTCCCGAGCACGGGGGAAGTCCTGCTCGTCGTCGGCCCGGAAGGTGGCATCGCCCCGGCCGAACTCGAGGCCCTCGTGGCTGCGGGGGCGACACCGGTGCGGCTGGGCACCGAGGTGCTGCGCACTTCGAGCGCCGGCCCGGCGGCCCTCGCCGTGCTCAATGCGATGAGCCGGTGGTGCTGACCGCGGTGTCGACCGAGGCGACGCTCAGGCCGGCGAGGTCCCGGCAACGCTCAGGGGCTACTCTCGCGACATGAGCGCGCCGACCTGTCTGTTCTGCTCGATCGTCGCCGGCACCATCCCGGCGACGATGGTCGCCGAGTCCGAGCACTCCCTGGCCTTCCGCGACATCGACCCGCAGGCTCCGAGCCATGTGCTCGTCATCCCACGACGCCACGTGCAGAACGTCGGTGAGTTGGCCGAGCACCCCGCACGGATCGCCGACCTGTTCCGCCTGGCGGCACGAGTGGCCGACGAGGAGGGTCTGGACCGCGGCTACCGGCTGGTGGCCAACACCGGCTCGGAGGGCGGCCAAGTCGTCTTCCATGCCCATGTGCACGTCCTCGGTGGGCGCCGGATGGGCTGGCCGCCGGGCTGACCACGCCCGACCGTGCGGGTGGTGCAGCGGTCCGAAGGGTTTGGCGTCGTGGTCGGTCACCCCTGCGACTTAGACTGAATCCGACATGACAGACCACCATCCCGCTCCGCACCGGGCCCTCACCGCCGATTCCCGCGACTCCGGCGCCGCCGACGCAGCGGCTCCGAACCCGCCCGCGTCCACCCGCCCCACGTATGCCGTGACCATCCCGGCCAGCGTGCCGATGGTCACCCTGCTCGGGCCTCGGGACGAGTTGCTCACGACCATCGAGCGGCAATTCCCCACGGTCGATGTCCATGTGCGTGGCAACGAGCTGACCATGCAGGGCCCGAGCGCCGAGGTGGCCCTCATCGAGCGGCTGCTCGACGAACTGCTCATCGTGCTCGACAACGGGCAGTCGCTCAACCGCGACGCCGTCGAGCGCTCGATCGCCATGCTGCGAGCGCAGACCGCCGAACGCCCGGCCGACGTGCTGACTCTCAACATCATCAGCAACCGGGGTCGGACGATCCGGCCCAAGACCCTCGGCCAGAAGCGCTATGTCGATGCCATCGACAACCACACCGTGGTCTTCGGGATTGGGCCCGCCGGCACGGGCAAGACCTATCTCGCGATGGCCAAGGCGGTCGCCGCGCTGCAGGCCAAGCGGGTCAACCGGATCATCCTCACCCGGCCGGCGGTCGAGGCCGGCGAGCGGCTGGGCTTCCTGCCGGGCACCCTCAACGACAAGATCGACCCCTATCTGCGCCCGCTCTACGACGCCCTGCACGACATGGTCGACCCGGAGACGATTCCCCGGCTCATGGCGTCGGGCACCATCGAGGTCGCCCCGTTGGCCTACATGCGCGGACGCACCCTCAACGACGCCTTCATCATCCTCGACGAGGCGCAGAACACCTCGTCCGAGCAGATGAAGATGTTCCTCACTCGGCTCGGCTTCGGCTCGAAAATGGTCGTCACCGGCGACATCACCCAGGTCGACCTGCCCGGCGGCACCCGATCGGGGCTGCGCCATGTGCGTGAGGTGCTGCGCGACATCGAGGACATCCACTTCGCCGAGCTGACCGCAGTCGACGTGGTGCGCCACCGGCTGGTCAGTTCGATCGTCGAGGCCTACGACCGCTCGGAGGCCGCTTCCGAACTGCGCGCCCGAGAGTCGGAACGTGCCGACCACGAGGCTGATTCGGCGCCCCGGCGTCGTGCTCACCGGGGTGGTCCGCGGTGAGTGTCGAGGTCCTCAACGAGTGCGGGTATGCCGTCGATGAGCTCGAGCTGGTCGCCTGCGCCCGCTATGTCATGGAGCAGCTCAAGGTCCACCCCGAGGCCGAGCTGTGCATCACCCTCGTCGACGAGGCGGCCATGGAGACCCTCCACGTGCAGTGGATGGACCTGCCTGGCCCGACCGATGTCATGAGCTTCCCCATGGACGAGTTGCGGCCGGGACGGGACGGCATACCTCCCGAGGAGGGTGTGCTCGGCGACATCGTGCTCTGTCCCTCGGTGGCCGAGCGCCAGGCGGCTGAGGCCGGCCATGCCCCCATCGAGGAGTTGCTGCTGCTCACGACGCACGGCGTGCTGCACTTGCTCGGGTTCGACCACGGGGAGCCGGAAGAGCACCGGGAGATGTTCGAGTTGCAGCGCCAGCTGCTGCTCACCTTCCTGGCGGGTCGCGGCCGCCCCGCGTGAGGCGCCGATGACCACCCCAGCCGTCGTCATCGCCGTCTTCGGCACGCTCCTGGCGGCCGCGTTGACGGCCGCCGAGGCCGCCATCAACCGGATGAGCCGGGTGCGCGCCCAGGAGCTTGCCGCCGAAGGCCGAGTCGGCGCTGCGGCGTTGCGTGCGGTGATGTCCGATCCGGCACCACACCTGGCCACCCTGGCGTTCTTGCGCATCATTGCCGAGACGGCCGTCGCCGTGCTCATCACCGTGCTCGTCATGGGGATGACCGAGACGACCGAGGCCGCGGTGCTCATCTCGATCGCGGTGCTGGCCGTCATCACCTTCGTCGTGGTCGGTGTGTCGCCACGCACCTTGGGTCGACAGCATTTCGACACGGTGGCGCGGTTGTCCGCACCGACGACCAGAGTGCTGCGGATCGTGCTCGGCCCGATTTCACGGGGTCTGGTCGCTCTGGGCAACGCCGTCACTCCTGGGCGTGGCTATCGCGAGGGGCCCTTCCAGAGCGAATCCGAGCTGCGTGACCTGCTCGACCAGGCGTCCGAGCGGCAGATGATCGAGGATGACGAACGCGAAATGCTCGACTCCGTCTTCGAACTCGGCGACACCGTCGCCCGCGAGGTCATGGTCCCGCGGATCGACATGGTCACCCTCGACGTCGACGAGCCGCTGCGTAAGGCGATGTCGCTCTTCCTGCGCACCGGTATCTCCCGGATGCCGGTGATCGGCGAGGACAGCGACGACGTGCGCGGGCTGCTCTACTTCAAGGACGTCGTCGAGAGGGTGACGGCCGATCCGGACAGCGCGGCGCTGCCGGTCACCATCCTCATGCGCCCGATGCCGTTCGTGCCCGAGTCCAAACCGGTCGACGACCTGCTGCGGGAGATGCAGCGCGGGCAGCAGCACTTCGCCATCGTCGTCGACGAATACGGCGGCACCGCCGGGCTGGTGACGATCGAGGACATCATCGAGGAGATCGTCGGCGACATCGCCGACGAGCACGACCGCGACGAGCCCGGCATCGAGGCGCTGCCCGACGGCGGCTATCGGGTGCCCGCGAGCCTCAACCTCCACGACATGGGTGACCTCTTCGATCTCGACCTGCAGGAGTCCGAGGTCGACACCGTCGGAGGGCTGCTCACCAAGACCCTGGGGCGCATCCCGTATGCCGGTGACGTCGCCTCGGTGGCCAGACTCACGCTCACCGCCGAGCGCATGTCGGGGCGCCGCCACCGAGTTGCCACCGTCGTGGTGACCCGACAAGCGCCGGCCACCGTGGCCGAGGAGCACGCACCGGCGGTCACGCCAGCAGCGGTGCTCACTGCCCTGGGCGAAGCGGTCACCGGCCCGTCCCCGTGGTCCGACGGGACGGAGCTCACCAGCGCTGACACCGAGGAGACGCGATGAGTGACCGAGACGGTGCGACGGCATACCGGGCGGGTTTTGCCTGTCTCGTGGGTCGGCCCAACGCGGGCAAGTCCACGCTGACGAATGCCCTCGTCGGCCAGAAGGTGGCGATCACCTCGAGCAAACCACAGACCACCCGGCACACCATCCGCGGGATCTGCACTACCGATGACTTCCAGCTCGTGCTCGTCGACACCCCGGGGTTGCACCGCCCGCGGACCTTGCTCGGGGAGCGGCTCAACGACCTGGTCCTGGAGACGCTGCTGGAGGTCGATGTCGTGGGCTTCTGCCTGCCGGCTGACCAGCGGGTGGGGCCGGGGGACGAGTTCATCGCCGCGGAGTTGGTTGAGCTCAAGCGCGCCAAGCGCACTCCCGTCGTCGCACTCGCGACCAAGTCCGACCTCGTCACCCGCGACCGACTGGCCCAGCACCTCGTCGCCATCGACGGACTCGGGCCGTGGGATGCGATCGTGCCATGCTCGGCCACCCAGGGCACGCAGGTCGACGATGTGCGTGCGGTGCTCGCGAGCCATCTCCCACGTTCACCGGCGCTTTATCCCGACGAGGTGAGCAGCGACGAGCCGGTCGACGTCATGATCGCAGAGCTGGTGCGGGAGGCGGCGCTGGAGGGCGTGCGCGATGAACTGCCGCACTCGCTGGCCGTCGTCGTCGACGAGATCGTGGCCCGGCCCGACCGACCCGACGACCGGCCGATGAGCGACGTGCGGGTCACCGTCTACGTCGAGCGCGACAGCCAGAAGGCGATCATCATCGGGCGGGGCGGCTCACGGTTGCGGTCAATCGGCAGCACGTCTCGGGCTGCGATCGAGCAGCTGCTCGGGGTCAAGGTGTTCCTCGACCTGCACGTCAAAGTGGCCAAGGACTGGCAGCGTGACCCGAAACAACTGCAACGCCTGGGCTTCTGACGTCACGAGGGCTGTGGCAGCCGGGCAACCAGGTTGGTCTCGTTGTAGATGAATGCTTTCCCGGCGGCGCGCGGGAAGGGGAAGCTCCACGGCATACCGGGCTCGAGCCCGAGCTGCTGGGCAAAGGACCGCAGGTCCTCGCCGTCGTAGAAGAGCACGTGGGTGTGATCGGACCGGAAGCCGACCTCCTGGGGCACGATGAACATCACCCGGCCGCCCGGTTTGAGGTAGGGCAGGTACATTCGCACGACGTCCAGCCCCTCGTCGCGGGACATGTGCTCGACGACATGGGCCAGCAACAGTGCGTCGAACGATGTCGGCCGGCAGTGCTCAGACGCCAGAAACTCCTCGACCGTGTATGCCGGCAAGCCGGCAGCCTGCGCGACCTCGACGGAGTGAGGGTTGTGGTCGACGCCCACGGATCCGGTTGCGAGCCAAGCCAGTTGACGGCCAATCCCGCAGCCGACATCGAGGGTGCGGCCCAGATCTTGGGACTGGAGGTTATGCCGGTAGGGGCGCTGCACGTCCAGGGCCTTCTTCCACCGCGCGTTCTGTTTGGCGTGCAGGCGCTCCGCATAGTCGCGGCCCTCGGTGCTCATGGACGGCAACGTTAGTCGCACCGGGCATGATGGCCCGATGCAGACTCTGGTGTTCGTCCACGCACACCCCGATGACGAGGCCTCTCAGACGGGCGGCAGCATCGCGCGTGCGGCGGCGGCGGGCTACCGCGTCGTACTCGTGGTGGCCACGGGCGGGGAACACGGTGAGTCACCCGAGGACCTCGCCCCCGGTGAGTCGTTGGCCCAGCGCCGTCGGCGGGAGCTGGAGGCCTCGGCGGCGATCCTCGGGGTGAGCCGAGTGGTGTGGTTGGGCTACCACGATTCGGGGATGACCGGGTGGGCTCAGAACGAGGATCCGGCAGCCTTCGCGCGGGCCGATCTCGACGAGGCGGCCGGGCGCCTGGCCCAGGTCGTCGATGAGGAGGGGGCCGCGGTGCTCGTCGGTTACGACTGGCACGGTGGATACGGGCACCCGGATCATGTGCAGGTCCACCGGGTGGCGCATCGAGCGGCTGCGCTGGTGGCGCGGCCGGTGCGGCTGCTGGAGGCCACGATGAACCGGGACCGGATGCGGGCGCTCATGGCCGCCGGCCCGCCGCCGGGGATGCCCGAGGGTGATGCAGCCGAGTTCGACCCGGACCAGCCGATGGACGACGGCAATCCTCTGGGCACCCCAGAGGCCGAGATCCATTGGGCGGTTGACGTCACGGAGCAGATCGCGGCCAAGCGGGCCGCCCTGGCCTGTCACGCCAGTCAGGTGAGCGACGTGGGGATGTTCCTCGCGGTGCCGATGGACGCGTTCACGGTGATGTTCGGTGCCGAGTTCTTCATCGAGCCCGGCCGTGACCCGGGCATGGCCTGGGGCTGGCCGTTCTGACGGCTGTGCAGGTCAGCGGTCCGGCTTGGCCGGCGTCACCTTGACCTGCTCCCACGCGTCGCGGACCGCGGTCGCCTGGGCGCTCTTCGCGCCGAATCGCGTGGTCGCCGCCGCGATCGTGCGTGCGGCGAAGGTCGCGAAGTCGCAGTCTTTGGGCACGCCCTTGCCCGTCAGCGCATCGAACCAGACCCGTCCCGCGCCCTGCCACGTCGGCCCCCCGATCGCCGTTGCCGCGAGATAGAAGGCGTGGTTGGGGATGCCGCTGTTGGTGTGCACCCCACCGTTGTCGTTGTCGCCGTCGTGCGGCAGGTCGACGTAGTCGTCCATGGTCGCCGGCTGCGGGTCTTGGCCCATCACGGGATCGTCGTATGCCGTGCCCGGCGCCTTCATCGAGCGCAACGCCACGCCCTTGACCCGCTCGGTGAACAGGCCCTGGCCGATGAGCCAGTCGGCCTCGGTCGCACTTTGTCCGAGGCTCAACTGCTTGACCATCGAGCCGATGACGTCGGACACCGACTCGTTGAGCGCTCCCGACTGGGCGACATAGGTCAACCCGGCGGTGTACTGGGTCAGTCCGTGGGCGAGTTCGTGGCCGATGACATCGAGGCTCGAGGTGAAACTGTCGAAGTAGACCCCGTCGCCGTCGCCGAACACCATCTGGGCGCCATCCCAGAAGGCGTTGTCGTAGTCACGATCGAAGTGCACGGTCGCCACGAGCGACAATCCCTTGCCGTCAAGGGAGTCGCGCTCGTAGGCCTCCCAGAGCAGCCTCCAGGTCGCTCCCAACCCGTCGTAGGCCTCGTTGACCGAGACGTCTGAGACCGCGTCGTCGCCCTCGGCCCGCACGAGGATGCCGGGCAGCCGTGTGCCGTGCCTGGCGTCGTGGATCTCGCGATGCGGGGCGGCCGGCAGGGTCACCGTCACCTGCGGGCGGCGACCCGTGTCCAGGGCCCGGGCTCGCTCACGGAGGTCGGGCGGCACCAGGCCCGCGCCGTCGGCCGCGCGGGGACGGCGCTGACTGCGCTCGGCCAGCACGACCCGACGCTCTCGGACGGTGCCATCGTGCGCCAAGGTGCGCTGCGCGACGTCGGCGACCCGAGGGTCGGAATCGGCGGCGAGCCGTCGCAACAGATAGGGCGGCACGATGGTGCACCGGGTCGCCAGGCCGAGCAGATCAGCTGGGCCCGAGGAACGCGGACGGGAAGTGAACGGCATACTCGCCATTGTGGGCGTCGGCACCGACAGCCGCGAGGCGGGACCTCACCGACAAGGACGGGCCCCCGCGTGGTCTCAGCATCCGAGCCACCGAGGACCAGGAGTTGGACGGCAGGTGAGCGGACGGCATACGC
>JBGAQV010000007.1:0-16822 GCA_044220505.1 Dermatophilaceae bacterium | reverse complement strand
GCTGTCGCCTGTGCTGGCGCTGGTGCTCCTCCTTCCTCGCCGCGACGAGGCCTGATCTGACGGCCCCCCTCGTCGCGGAGACTGCCGTGCGGCCGCACCACTGCAGCTGACAGACGAGGACGAGGACCCATGCATCACCCCCAGACCCCTTCCGGTATGCCGTTCGGCAAGTACCAGCCGTTCCACGAGCAGATTGCCGTCGACCTGCCCGACCGCACCTGGCCCACCAAGCGCCTCACTGCCGCTCCGCGTTGGGCGGCGGTCGACCTGCGCGACGGCAACCAGGCCCTCATCGACCCGATGAACGCCGACCGCAAGATGCGGATGTTCGACCTGCTGGTGCGGATGGGCTACAAGGAGATCGAGGTCGGCTTCCCGAGCGCGAGCCAGACCGACTACGACTTCTGCCGCAAGCTCATCGAGGGTGGGCACATCCCCGACGATGTGACGATCCAGGTGCTGACCCAATGCCGTGACCACCTCATCGAGCGCACCTTCGATGCGATCCGTGGCTCCAAGCAGGCGATTGTCCACTTCTACAACTCGACCTCGTCGCTGCAGCGCCGGGTCGTCTTCGGCCTGGAGCGCGAAGGCATCATCGACATCGCGGTGCAGGGTGCGCGGCTGATCAAGAAGCTGCAGGAGACGATCCCCGACACCGACATCTATTACGAATACTCGCCGGAGTCGTTCACGGGCACCGAGCTCGACTTCGCCATGGAGATTTGCAACGCGGTTATCGAGGTCATCGACCCGACGCCGGACCACAAGATGGTCATCAACCTGCCGGCCACCGTCGAGATGATCACCCCCAACGTCTACGCCGACTCGATCGAGTGGATGATCCGCCAGCTCGACCGGCGTGACTCGCTCGTCATCAGCCTGCACCCGCACAACGACCGCGGCACCGCCGTCGCGGCCGCCGAACTGGGTCTGCTGGCCGGCGCCGACCGGATCGAGGGGTGCCTGTTCGGCAACGGCGAGCGCACCGGCAACGTCGACCTGGTGACCATGGGGATGAACCTGTTCACCCAGGGCATCGACCCCCAGGTTGACTTCTCCAATATCGATGAGATCCGTCGCACCGTCGAGCACTGCAACCAACTGCCGGTGCACGAGCGGCACCCCTACGGCGGCGACCTGGTCTTCACCGCCTTCTCCGGCTCGCACCAAGACGCCATCAAGAAGGGTTTCGAGTCGATGGAGCGCGACGCCCAGCACGCGGGCGCCGAAACCATCGACGACATCCCGTGGGGCGTCCCCTACCTGCCGGTCGACCCACACGACCTGGGCCGGTCCTACGAAGCGGTCGTGCGCGTCAACAGCCAGTCCGGCAAGGGCGGCGTCGCCTACATCATGAAGACCGAGCGCGGGATGGATCTGCCGCGTCGTCTGCAGATCGAGTTCTCGGCGGTCGTCCAGCGCGGCGTCGACCAGGACGGCGGCGAGGTCACCCCGGCCGAGCTGTGGCGCCGGTTCGAGGACGAATACCTCCCGACCCCCGACCACCCGTGGGGCAGGTTCCGCCTCGCGACGGCTCGCGTCGAGGCCGAGGAGGATGGCGACACGGTTCTGCTCGCCGGCATCCGCGACCGCTCAGCGTCGGCGACCGAGGTGTCGACCCTGGAAGGTCACGGCAACGGACCGATCGCGGCGTTCTGCTCGGTGTTGAGCCAGCTCGGCGTCGACGTGCGGGTGCTCGATTACGCCGAGCACGCGATGTCGGCCGGTGGTGACGCCAAGGCCGCCGCCTATGTCGAGTGCGCGGTCGGCGAGCGGGTGCTCTGGGGTGTCGGCATCGACTCGTCGATCGTCACCGCATCGCTCAAGGCGATCGTCTCGGCGGTCAACCGGGCGCTGCGCGAGGTGTCGGTCCCGGCCTGACGGCTGGCTTCTCTCGGTGGACCCGGGCAGGTGTGCCGCACGGCATACCTGCCCGGTCGCCGTTCTCGGCAGTCCTCGGCAGGTGAGGCGCGACCCGAGATCAGCGCACCCCGCGAGGCCGGAACTGGATGGAGATGCGTGGCCCGACCGGCTTGGCGGTCTTGGGGATCGTGTGCTCCCAGGTGCGTTGGCAGGACCCGCCCATGACGGCCAGGTCGCCGTGCCCGAGGGCGACCCGGTATGCCGTCTGCCCACCTCCGCGGGGCCGGAACGCCAACGTGCGGGCCGAACCCAGCGACAGGATCGCCACCATCGTGTCGTGCGTCGACCCTCGACCCACGGTGTCGCCGTGCCACGCCACGCTGTCGCGTCCGTCGCGATAGAGGCAGCAGCCGGCGCTGGTGAAGTCCTCGGCCAATTCCTCGCGGTAGTGCGCACTGAGCAGGTCGCGAGCCTGGGTGAGCAGGGGGTGCGGCAAGGGCAGGCCGGACTGATAGAACGCCGTGAGTCGGGGGACGGCGACGACGTTGTCCCACATCACCCGGGTGTCGGCCTGCCAGGGGATGGCCGCGCGGATCGCGTCGAAGGCGACATCGGCACCACTGAGCCAGCCGGGTCGCACGTCGACCCAGGCGCCCAGGCCGAGGATGACGCGCTCGAGGCCCTCGCCGACCGGTCCGAAGTGCGGCTCGTCGTGTTGATCGAGCAGCGACGCCTGCCAAGCCAGTGACATCGCCACAGTCTATCGCAATTGTGTCCTAATCCCGGGGATTGTCGGCGCCGCGAGGCACAATGGCCTGGTGCCGCTCTACCGTGACGAGGCGGTCGTGCTGCGCACCCACAAGCTGGGGGAGGCCGACCGCATCATCACGGTGCTCTCGCGCAGTCGGGGCAAGGTGCGCACCGTCGCCAAGGGCGTGCGGCGCACCAGATCGCGATTCGGCTCGCGGCTGGAGCCCTTCATGGTCGTGGACCTGCAGTGTTACGAGGGCCGCAACCTCGACACGGTGACCCAGGTCGAGATCCTCGCCGCTCACGGCGAGTCGATCAGTCGCGACTACACGGCATACACCGCGGCGACCGCAGTCGTCGAGACGTGCGACCGGCTGACCGAGGAGCACCTGCCGGCGACCCAGCAGTATCTCCTGGTCGCCGGCGCGCTCGCGGCCCTGGCCGCCGGCGAGCACGACCCGGGGCTCGTGCTCGATGCCTATCTGCTGCGCGCGCTCGCTGTGGCCGGTTGGGCGCCGAGTTTCCACGATTGTGCGAAGTGCGGCTCGCCGGGTCCGTTCCGATCCTTCAACGTCGCCGCCGGGGGTGTGGTCTGCCCTGTATGCCGTCCGCCCGGCTCGGCGGCTCCGGCGCCGGAGACGCTGGGGCTGCTCTCGGCGTTGCTCACCGGCGACTGGGCGCTCGCCGATGCGGCCTCGCCGGTGCACCAGCGTGAGGGCAGTGGCCTGGTCGCGGCGTTCCTGCAGTGGCACCTGGAGCGCGGGGTGCGCAGCCTCACCCACGTCGAGCGTGGCCCGTCGCCCGAGCGCGGTCCGTCGCCGCGCCACGATGTGGGCCCCCACGGCGGCGAGGTGTCGATTTCGGTCCCTATCCGGCACGAATAGCAGCCGAAGTCGACATCTCGCGGCACGGATGATCGCCCTACCCCCCCAGGTCGTGGTCTCGATCCCAGGAGGCGACTCAGGGTGGCCACCAGCTCGCGCTGGGGAGTCTGGGCGAAGATGTCCCGGGCAGTGAACTCGACCATGGCCCATCCGTTGTCCTCGGCCAGCCGGCGACGGATGAAGCCGTCCTGCCAAGTCTTGCGATCGATGCGGTGCACATCGCCCTGGTATTCGGCGATGACTCGTTGGCGTTGCCAGACGAAGTCGCCGCGCAGGATCCAGCCTCCGTCGTCGGCGAAGACGTCAGCGTTCAGGCGCGGCTCGGGGAGGCCGGCCCTGAGGAAGACCAATCGGGAGCGGGTCTCCATCGGCGAGCCGCTTCCGGGGCGCATGAGCTGCAAGGCCAAGCGCAGTCCAGCGTTCCCGCGGTGGTGCGCGCGGGCCTCCACGCGGGCGGCAAGCTCGTCGAGTGCGACTGCGCGGGTCAGCACCGCGTCACCCACGACGACCAGGGCATCCACGCCGAGCATCGTCCCCAGGTCCGCCCAGGTGTCTGCCGGGGTGGTCACGGTCAGTCCTGCGACGTCGAATACCCGCCGCGACTCCAGCCCGCGATGTCCAGTCACTCCTTCGATTCGGGGAACCGGACTTGTGCTCGGTCTCAGGACGTGGACCGACTGTGCCGGCTGCCACCGATCCGGGAGCGGCAGCTCAAGGATCCGGGCAGCGGTGAGGTGAGAGAAGGCGAACGGTGAGCGGATCGCGGCCGCGGCAGCACGGGCCTGCTCGACGGTCGAGTTGGGCAGGGCATTCGACCGTACCCCGCGCAGCGGAGTCACGAGCGAGGGGTTGCGCAACCGTCCCCGGCTCACTCCGGAAGACAGTGCAGCCCGGACGGCGAAGGGTCCGCGGCCGAGTGGGTCAGGAAGAGGAGTAGATCGTCTCGCCATACCCGCGAATGGTGCTCGAACTCGGCAATATGTGTCCGGCGTCATCCACAGGCCCCCGCGACGTCGCGATTGAGGCTGTCTCGGGCACGCTGAAGGAGCCCAATTCGGTATGCCGTCCGGCCGGGTCAGCGCGGGCCTCGCCCGGCCATAGGGTGGTGAGCGTGACGGCATACCAGCGGCCCTTCGCGCACCCGAGCGGAGCCACCGCGCCGCTCATCCCGGCCGAAGCCTTGCCGCGCCATGTCGCCGTCGTCATGGACGGCAATGGCCGGTGGGCCAACCAGCGGGGTCTGCCGCGCACGCGGGGGCACGAGGCGGGCGAGGCGGCGCTGCTCGACGTCGTTGCCGGTGCGATCGAGGTGGGCGTGACCCATTTGTCGGCCTATGCCTTCTCGACCGAGAACTGGCGGCGCTCGCCCGAGGAAGTGCGCTTCCTCATGGGGTTCAACCGCGAGGTGATCCGTCGGCGCCGCGACCAGTTGCACGCCTGGGGCGTACGGATGCGCTGGGTCGGGCGACGCCCCCGGCTGTGGCGGTCGGTCATCAGCGAGTTGGAGACGGCGCAGGAGCTGACCAAGCACAACACCGGGCTCACGCTGTATTTCTGCGTCAACTATGGCGGGCGAGCCGAGATCGCCGACGCCGTCGCTCGGATCGCCCAGGACGCCCAGGACGGGCGGCTCAAGCCGTCATCGATCGACGAGCGCACCATCGGGCGCTACCTCCAAGAGCCGACGATGCCTGACGTCGACCTCTTCGTCCGGTCATCGGGGGAGCAGCGCACATCCAATTTCCTGCTGTGGCAATCGGCTTACGCCGAGCTCTTCTTCACCGAGACGTTGTGGCCCGACTTCGACCGCCGGCACCTGTGGGCAGCCGTGCACTCGTATGCCGCGCGCGACCGGCGATACGGGGGAGCGGTCGACTTGGCATCGCTGCCGGAGGTGGCCGAGGTTCCGGAGGTGTTGGAAGTGCCGGAGGGCGCCGGCAGTCACGCGACGAGCGGTGGCCAGGGGTCGGCAGGACCGCCGGGCTCTAGCGTCGAGGTCCAGGTGCGGGCCAGCCGCTCGACCGCCTCGATGAGACGATCCGGCGGCAGCGTGTAGGGCAGGCGCAGCTGCGACTCGAACCCTCCATCGACCGCGAAGCGTCCTCCTGCGGCCAGGCGCAGTCCGTGGTTGGGCGCCGCGGCGGCCAGGGCTGTCGAGCGCGCCATGGGCAAGGTTACCCAGAGATTGACGCCACCAGAGGGGGAGCGAAAATGCCACTCCGGCAACCGATTTCGCAACGCACTGGCGAGGGCGGCACGCTGCTCGCACAAGGTCTTGACCCGGCGCGGGACGAGGGTGTCGGACTCGTCGAGCAGGTGAGCTGCGACGAGTTGCTCAAGCACCGGGGTGCCGAGGTCGAGGTTGTGGCGCGCCCGCACGACGCGATCCACCAGCGCCGGGTCGCGGGGAAGTCGCACCCATCCGACCCGTAGCCCGCCCCAGAAGACCTTGCTCGTCCCGCCGACCGAGATCACCCGGCCGGCCCCGTGCCGGGCGGTGGGTCCGACCGGCTCTTGGCCATCGAGCGCGAGGTCGGCGAAGGTCTCATCGACGACGAGCCAGGCGCCGGTGCGATCGAACACCGCGGCCAACTCCTCCCGGCCCGACTCATCGAGCAGGGCACCGGTGGGGTTGTGGAAGTCCGGCAGGGAGTAGCCCAGGACCGCGCGGCTGCGGGTGAGGGTGCGCCGGATCGAGGTGAGGTCCCAGTCGTCTCCGGCCAGCGGCACCCCGATCGGCCGGACGCCGGCCGCACGCAAGGTGTGGATCGCATTGGGATAGGTGGGGGTTTCCAGGACCGCGTGCTGTCCAGGCGTGGTGAGAGCAGCGGCGACAGCCGCCAGGGCAGCGTTGGCGCCATTGGTCACGACGATTTGATCCGGGTCTGTCGCGAGCCCGCGGCCGTCGAACCAACGCGCCACTGCCGCACGGGTTTCCGGCAGACCGACCGGGTGATAGCCCGGCACGGCCAGGTGCCGGGGGAGTTCGTGGAGGGCTCGTTCGTAGGCTTCCAGCACCCCGGGAATGGCCGGCAGGGCGGCATACGTGAGGTCGAGGACATCGTCGCCTGCCGGTCTGGAGAGCAGCGGACCGTGCGTGGGTAAGGGGTCTCCGGGAACCCTCGCGATGCTTCCCGAGCCAGCTCGGGAGGTGAGGTAGCCCGAGTCGCGCAACACGGCATACGCGCGGGTGACGGTCGTGCGGGAGAGGCCCAGTGCCTCGGTGAGATGCCGCTCGCTCGGCAGCCGCGCTCCGCTGGGCACCCGGCCGTCGCCGATGAGGGTGCGCACCCGGGCGGCCAACAGCCGGTATGCCGGCCCGTCGCCGTGCGTGGGGTCGGGGCCGAGCAGTGCGGTCAGGCCGGCAGCGGTGAGGGTGGCGTGGGACACGAGAACCAGTTGATCAGAAGTGGCTATCGATTTCCAGACCAGTTTGCCGCAGGATGGGCGAGTGAACCGCCGACACGTGCCTCTGGCCAATCTCAGCCCTCGGGCGCAATTGTCCGCGGGCCGGATGGTGCATCGGGTCGGGCAGCTGCTTGTCGGCCTGGTCTTGTATGGCGTGTCGATGGCGATGATGGTGCGAGCAGGCCTCGGCCTCAACCCGTGGGACGTCTTCCACGCGGGTCTCGCCGGTCGCGTGGGGTGGACCTTCGGGCAGGTGACGATCGTCGTCGGCGCGTTGGTGCTGTTGTTATGGATTCCGTTGCGGCAGTGGCCCGGACTGGGCACGGTGTGCAATGTCTTCGTCATCGGACTGGCCGTCGATGCCACGCTCAGCGTCCTCAGCGCGCCGGAGAGCTTGGCCGCCCGAGCGGCGATGCTCGTGGCCGGCGTGGTGCTCAACGGTCTGGCAGGCGGCCTCTACATCGGCAGCCAACTCGGACCCGGCCCGCGCGACGGGCTGATGACCGGTCTCGCGGCGCGCACTGGATGGTCACTTCGCCTGGTGCGCACCGGAATTGAGCTCACGGTGCTGGTCGTCGGGTGGCTGCTCGGCGGCACCGTCGGGCTCGGGACGGTCCTGTATGCCGTCGCGATCGGCCCGCTGGTGCACCTGTTCCTCCCGTTGTGCACGGTGCGCCTGACGCCTCGGGCGCAGGCCTCAGGTCGGGTCTCAGAGCGCGTGTGACAGCAAGAACGCGAGGATGAACCCGGCGACGATGAGCAACCCGACGAGCTTGCCGGCATGCTCGGTCGCCTCCGGGACCATCGTGTCGCCGAGCATCGTGATGATCGCGCCCGCCGCGAAGCACTGGACGAAGGCAAGCGCCTCGGGCGACGCCGAGCCGAGCACGGCATACCCGAGGGCGGCCGCGATGGCGGACACGATGGCGACCGAGCCCCACAGCCCGAGGATGTAGCGGGTGCTGCGTTCGGCCGCCTTGAGGCCGGCCGAGGCGGACATCGACTCGGGCACGTTGGAGAGGAAGACGGCGGCCACCATCGCGACGCCGACTTCACCGCCGCCCAACAGACTCGATCCGATCGCCGCAGACTCCGGTATGCCGTCCAGCAGCGCGCCGAGCACCAGCGCCATCGCGCCACCTTGGCTCGCATGGGTCTGGGAGACAGGGCTTTTGCGGCGGTGGCCGCCGCGGTTGTCGACGAGCCAGTCGCCGACGAAGAAGACAAGTGCGCCGGCGACGAGGCCGAGGATGACGGCGGTGCTGCCGCCTCCTTCGAAGGCCTCGAGGGTGAGTTCGAAGGAGACCGCACTGAGCAGCACACCGGCACCGAAGGCCATGACCAAGCCGATCGTGCGCGTGGATGCCCTGGCGTAGAGGCCGAGGAGCGCACCGACGACGAGGGCGCCCCCGGCGACGAGACCCCACCACGCAGCTTCGAGCATGCCGGGAAGTGTAAGGGCCGTTGCGTCGGGGCTGTGGATGACGCCGCGCGTGATGGGCCGCGGGTTGCCATACTTCACGCGTGGCACGGGATCTCCCTCCCTGCCGGGGCATGCGGTGAGACAGGGGTAGCGCGATGACGAGGGCATTTGCGAGATGGGTCGCCGGGGCGGCGTTGGCCGGATTGGCTGTGGCGGGCTGCACGACCAACGGCTCAACCGGTTCTGGCACGGGGACGTCGTCGGCGACGGTGACGTCGAGCCCGGTGGCGACGGCCTCGGCGAGTCCGTCGAGCAGTGGCCCGAGTGCATCGCCGACCGGCACCGCGCTCCCGTTGCCGGTGGATCTGCCGGTGGCGGCACGGGAGCACTCGCCGGCCGGAGCCGAAGCGTTCGTCCGCTTCTTCTACGCCCAAGTCAACCGGGCCTGGACCCGACCAGAGTCCGGCCTCATTCCCCGGCTCTGCCTCAGCACCTCCAAGAGCTGCGCAGGGTTGGAGCGTGTGGCAGCGCAGCTCGCCCGTGACGGACAGCGGTATTCCGGAGACCCCCTGACGCTTTCGCGCGTAGTTCCTCTGGGGTCCGGAAGCCCCGAGTCCATGGCCGTAGACGTGCAGGGCCGCCAAGAGCAGCGAGACGTAGTTGACGGGCAAGGAAGGGTCGTGCTGACCGACTCTCAGAAAGCTGCCCACTTTGAGGTTCAGCTCGGATGGTTCTCAGACGGGTGGCGAGTCAGTGCAATCAAGGGGGCGGCCGGATGAAGGCACGTGGAGCAAGTGCGATTGCGGGTGTTGCGTTGATCCTGCTCGGATGGTTCTCCTTCCCGGGGCAGGCGCGTGCAGACATCGTGGGGGAGAACCGAAGTGATGGCGCCGGGGTCGGTCTGTCTGAACAGGAAGCCGCGAATCTTCCGGCGGCGCCGGCTGTGTCTGGCGGCGGTTCTGCGACCAGTAGCGGGCCGCAGGCGCGGTTTGAGTATCGGTTTGCGAGTGCGTGTGAGCGTGCGGCGGGGACGATGGGGGACAGCAACTGCACGTGGGCGTTGTTGGCGTGTCCTGGGACGGATGGGCCGGGGCCGTTGACCGACATCTTCCGGCGGACTGTGGTGGGGTTGACGCCGACGACCGGGTGGAGCCAGATAGGGAGTACGTGTTATCCGCCGTCGACGGCTCGGCCTGCGGTGACGATGGCGATGATCGTCGAGGCGTTTCATCTGACCCGGTGGGCGACTGCTGGGGTGGCGACCCAGCCCGAGGGGAATGTCACCCTGGTCGGGTTGAAGACGTTCTATCGGGTCGGCTGGTCGGCTGAGGGTTTCGAGCCGGGTGAGGTGGATGTGGTCGATCCGGTGCGGATGTTGGGTCATCGGGTGGAGATCCGGCCGCGAGTGCAGTCGTTCACCTATGTGTTCGGTGATGGTCAGTCGTCGGCGCCGACGATGTCGATGGGTGGGACCTATCCGAAGGGTGATGTGGTTCACGCCTACGGTGCGGCGGGTCGGTATGCGACGCGCGTGGATGTGACCTGGACGGCCGATTTCCGGGTCGATGGTGGTGGGTGGGCACCGATCCCGGATCAGGTGGTCGTCTCGGGCCCAGCGACCGAAGTCACGGTGAAGACGGCCAAGGCCGTGCTCGTCAACTGAGGCCCTCGAAAACAGAAGAGCTCAACAGCGGTCGCAGGTGCCGAAGATCTCGAGGGTGTGCCGCACGTCCCGGAAGCCGTGCGCGGCGCTGACCCGGGCCGCCCAATCCTCCACCGCTGGCCCGTCGACCTCGACAGCACGACCGCACACCCGGCATACCAGGTGGTGGTGGTGCTCGTCCGACGCGCACCGGCGGTAGACCGCCTCACCGTCGTCGGTGCGCAAGACGTCGACCTCGTCCTGGGCGGCCAGCGCCGTGAGCGTGCGATAGACGGTCGCCAACCCGACCGAAGCGCCCTGCTCGCGCAAGCGTGAATGCAGTTGCTGGGCGGACACGAACTCCGGAGCGGCGTCCAGCGCCGCGAGCACCGCGGCTTGCTGTCGTGTCGGTCGGCGCGCGGCCTCGGTCATCGCCGGCCTCCCGAGTCACCCTCACCAGCGGCCTGGACATGGTCGGGATCGTGCTCGTCGTAGTGCCCCAGGTGGGGCGCATGGCGATGGCCGTCGTGCACATAGTCGACATGGTCGTCGTGGGGGATCGCCTCGTGCCCGCACCCGGGTCCGTGCTCGTGGCCGTGCTTCTCAGCCTCCAAGTGCGCCGACCGACGAGCCCGCCCGACGAGCGCGGAGCCCACCGCGGCCGTGAGATAGCACCCGATGGCGAGCAGCACGATGGTGCCGCCTGAGGGGGTGTTGGCGGCATACGAGATGCCGACCCCGCCGACCGCCGAGAGCACGCCGATCCCCACGGCCCAGAACAGCGCCGACCGGAAGCTGCGCCCCAACACCTGCGCGGCAGCGTTCGGAACGATCATCAGCGCGCTGATCAGCAGCAGTCCGACGATCCGCATCGACACGACGACAGTGACGGCGGTGAGCGCTGCCAGCGCGAGGTTGAGCGGCAGCACCGGCAGGCCCGCCGAGCGCGCGTACTCCTCGTCGGACGCCACCGCGAACAGCCGCCAGCGCAACAGCGCGAAGGTCACCAGGATGAGCGCGGTCAAGGCCCCGAAGATCCACAGGTCGCTCTGGGTCACCGTGGTGATGGCTCCGAACAGGTATGCCGTGAGGGTCCCCGGAGTGCCTTTGGGCGATGCGGAGATGATGACGACGCTCGCGGCGATGCCGCCGTAGAAGATGATCGCCAAGGCAATGTCGCCTTGACTGTGCCCGCTGGTGCGGATGAGCTCGACGACGACAGCGGCGACCAGGGCAGCGATGAGGGCGGCCCACACCGGAGAACTGCCGGTGAGCACGCCGACTGCGACACCGGCCAGCGCCACGTGGCCCATCCCGTCCCCGATGAGCGCCAGCCGTCGTTGCACGAGGAACACGCCGACCAGGGGCGCGACCGCTCCGACGAGCAGCGCCGCGACGAGGGCGCGCTGCATGAAGTCCAACGCGAGCATGTCAGCCACGACGACTCCCGGGGCGAGGGACGTCAACCGACCGCGGCACGACCTGCCGTGCGGGAGCGGTGAGTTCGTGATCGTGGTGATGGGAGTCGTGATCGTGCAGAACGTCCTGCCTCCGATCATTGAATTCGGTTGCTGGGCCGTCAAATTGGATGTGGCCGTTGTCGACGACGATGACTCGGGTCACGAGATCGGCAAAGGCGGCGAGCTCATGGGTGACGACAAGAATCGTCAGCCCCTGCGCCACCAGCCGGGCCAGCACCTCGGCCAACACATGCTGATTGGCCGCATCGACGCCGGCCGTCGGTTCGTCCATGACGAGCACCTCCGGCTCGCCGGCCAGGGCGCGGGCGATGAGCACCCGCCGCTGCTGCCCGCCGGAGAGATCCGCGACATCGACTCGAGCCCGATCGGCCAGCCCGACGAGGGTCAGGGCTCGCTCGACGTGCGTGGCATCGGCTGCCGAGAACCGTCCGAACCAACGCTGCCGCGACAACCGTCCGGTGGCGACGACCTCGGTCACCGTGGCGCGGACCGTGCCGGAGAGGGTATGCCGTTGGGGCACGTATCCGAGCCGGGGATGCTCGCGAAACTCCGCGCGCGGCACCCCGAACAACCGGACCTGCCCCGCGAACTGGTCGGCCAGCCCGAGGATCCCCTTGACCAGGGTCGACTTGCCCGATCCGTTGGGGCCGAGCACCGCGACGACCTCACCGGGCGCGATGCTCAGGTTCACCTCAGAGACGACCGGACGTTCGCCATAGCCGAAGGCGGCGTCGGCCAACTCGATGACGGCGCCGGGACCGGTGCTCATGAGCACTGCTGACCGGTGCGCAGTGCCGCGAGGTTGGCGCGCATCACCTTGAGGTAGTCGGTGCCGGGTGAGGCGTCGGTGATCCCTTCCACCGGGTCGAGGACGGCGAGCGCGGCGCCGGTCGAGGAGGCCACGGTCTGGGCGAACTTCGGCTCGACCAGTGTCTCGGTATAGATCGTGCGCACCCCCGCCGAGCGCACCGTCTCGGCGACGGCAGCCAGATCCTTGGCCGATGGCTCCTGTTCCGGGTTGAGGCCCGCGATGCCGACCTGGGTCAGCCCGTAGCGGGCCGCGAGATAGCCGAACGCCTCGTGCCCGGTCACCATGGTGCGCGACGCGCAGGTCTTCAAGCCGGTCGCGTATGCCGTGTCGAGGGCGGTCAGTTCGGACCGGAAGGCCTCGGCGTTGGCGCGGTACGCCGCCGCATGGGGCGGGTCCGCCGCGGCCAAAGCGTCGGCAACCGCCGCGACGTAGGCCGAGTAGCGGATCGGATCGAGCCAGAAGTGCAGGTCAGCGCCCTCACCCGAGGTGCCACGATCGACGGCGCCGGGGACGGTGGCCGCGTCGACGACCCGCTGCTCGGTGGTCGCCTGTGCCACGAGGGCGTCGACGGCGGGCTGGAAGCCCTTGACGGTCAGCAGCACTCGCGACTTGCGCAGGGTGCTCACGTCGGCCGTCGTCGGCTCGGCATCGTGTGGTTCGGCGCCTGGTTTGGTCAGGTCGAAAACAGCAACGGCGTCGCCGCCGACGCGCTGCGCGGCATACGCGAGGGGGTAGAAGCCGGCGGTGACCGGAACCTTCGAGGAGGCCGCCTCTGCCGCTTCCTGTGCTGCTCGCGGAGACCCGCAGGCACCCACGGCGAGCGTGGCGAGCGCGACGAGGGCCGTGACGAGGCGGGCGCGGTGGGGGAGCTGGTGGCGAGACGGCATACAGTGATCTTGACGGAAATGAGAATCATTGTCAATTGGGCCCCCAGTCGGACGCTGACGTCCATCGAGCCGGGCAACCGTGATGTGATGGGAGGGCGATGGCAGCGCACCACGTCAGCCCTCGCAGTCAGGAGCGCGACATGGCCGTACTCGACTGGAGCCCGCTGACCGAGGCGGACCTGCCCGCCCTGATGGCCTTGGCCCAGGACTGCCTCGACGCCGACGGTGGGCTGCCGCAGCTGGCCACTGGCCCCTACCTGCGCGAGCTCTTCCTCACCGATGTCGGGATTGCGGGGCGCGACGACACGACGGAAGTGCTCGCCGCCGCAGCGCTGGGCCACCGTGGTGATCGGCGCACGGCGACCGGTCTGGTGCATCCGTCGGCCCGGCGGCAGGGGCACGGTGAGCACCTCGTCGACTGGTGTCAAGGCCAGGCGGGCAGCGACTCGCCGCTCGTCATCGCCGAGACGATGTCGATCGAGGCCGAATCCCTTTTCGCTGCAAGCGGATTCCATCGGGTCTTCGCCGAGTCGGTGATGCGCCACAAGCTCAAGGCCGTGCCCCGGGTGCGACGGCCCGAGGGCGTGACCACTCGTCCTTTCGGTCCCGAGACCGCGTCGGACTTCTTCACCGCCTTCTCCGCGAGCTTCGCCGACCGACCGGCATACCGGCCGGTGCCCGAGCAGGAGTGGCTGGCCGAGCTGCTCGCCGACCCGACCTTCCGGCCGCGCGACTCGCGCGTGGCCCTCGACGGGGAGGGTATGCCGGTGGGTTTCGTCATCGTCTGCGACGGCTGGATCGACCAGGTCGGCGTCGTGCCCACCTGGCGGGGCAGGGCGTTGGGCGCTCACCTGGTCGCGCGATCGCTCACGGCGCTGCGCAAGGCCGGCACCGACCGGGTCTATCTGTGCGTCAACGTCGACAACCCGTCGCGAATCCTCTACGAGCGGTTGGGTTTCCGGGTCTACGGCACTCGGGCGCGCTACGAATCCCGGCCAGCGGGGGCATCAGGTCCGGCCGATCTGGTGGCCTCAAAGATGCCCACCGCGGTCAGCGCGGGACTGCCTGAATGATCGCGACGGCCAACACGATCGCCAGCACCGCGATCCGCATGAGCTTCTCGACGCCCACCAACCGCGGCCAGGTGAGGAAGATCAACCACACGAGGAATGCCGCGACCACGAGCGTGAAGAGGAACCCGACCTTCGGCACAAACGTGCCCGCCGCCATGAGGGCGAGCACGATGAGGAAGGACGCCACACGCGGCAGCGAGTTGAGGCGCTCGATGAACGGCGCGGATGCGTGCTCGACCTTGGAGCGGAAGGGCAGACTCACGAGGCACAAGGGTAGACGCACCGGGTGCCTTCGCGGTTCGGGCCGGGGGCGGGAGGGCCGATAGCCTGTCCCTTATGGCTTCCAGCACCTCGACCGTCGACACCGTTGTCAGCCTCTGCAAGCGCAGGGGCTTCGTCTTCCCGTGTGGGGAGATCTACGGCGGGACGCGCTCGGCGTGGGACTACGGCCCGCTCGGGGTGGAGCTCAAGGAGAACATCAAGCGGCAGTGGTGGAAGTCGATGGTCCACGCCCGGGAGGACGTCGTCGGCCTGGACTCCTCGATCATCCTGCCGCGCGAGACCTGGGTGGCCTCGGGTCACGTCGGCACCTTCTCCGACCCGCTCGTCGAGTGCTTGTCCTGCCACAAGCGGCTGCGCGCCGATCACCTCCAGGAGGCCGCCGCGGCCAAGAAGTCGGGCAACGTCAACCCCGACGACATCCCGCTGGCTGAGATCGCGTGTCCACACTGTGGCAATCGGGGCCAGTGGACCGAGCCGCGCGCCTTCAACATGATGCTCAAGACCTATCTCGGCGTCGTCGACGACGAGAGCGGGCTGCACTACCTGCGTCCGGAGACCGCCCAGGGCATCTTCATCAACTTCAAGAACGTCGAGCAGGCCGCCCGCAAGAAGCCGCCGTTCGGCATCGCCCAGACCGGCAAGAGCTTCCGCAACGAGATCACTCCCGGCAACTTCATCTTCCGCACCCGCGAGTTCGAGCAGATGGAGATGGAGTTCTTCGTCAAGCCGGGCGAGGACGAGCAGTGGCACCAGTACTGGATCGACGAGCGCACCCGTTGGTATGTCGATCTGGGCATCAAGGCCGACAACCTGCGCCACTACGAGCACCCGAAAGAGAAGCTGTCGCATTACTCCAAGCGCACGGTCGACATCGAATACCGCTTCAACTTCACCGGCTCCGAGTGGGGGGAGTTGGAGGGCATCGCCAACCGCACCGACTTCGACCTGTCGTCGCACTCCGAGCACTCCGGCACCGACCTGTCCTACTTCGACCAGGCCACCGGCGAGCGCTACACCCCCTACGTCATCGAGCCGGCGGCGGGCCTCTCGCGCAGCTTGATGACCTTCCTCGTCGACGCCTATGCCGAGGACGAGGCGCCCAACACCAAGGGTGGCGTCGACAAGCGCGTCGTGCTGCGCCTGGACCCGCGGCTTTCGCCGGTCAAGGCCGCCGTGTTGCCGCTCTCGCGCAATGCCGACCTCTCGCCCAAGGCCCGCGACCTGGCGGCAACGCTGCGGCGCAACTGGAACGTCGAGTTCGACGACGCGGGGGCGATCGGCAAGCGCTACCGCCGCCAGGACGAGATCGGCACGCCGTTCTGCATTACCGTCGACTTCGAGACCCTCGAGGACCACGCGGTGACAATCCGCGAGCGCGACACGATGGCCCAGCAGCGGGTTGCGCTGGATCAGGTCGAGGGCTACCTCGCCGCGCGGCTCATCGGCGCCTGACCACGATCGGATAGGGCCACCCCTGGCCGCGGCCGGGGGTGGCCCTTCGTCACCCCGTCGACGGTCGAGCCAACCTATCTGGGTATGCCGTGCGTTGACACGGCATACCGCCTATCGGCGGTGGACCGACGGGACGGTGACCGGACGGGAGGGCGATGGCGGGCTCGGCGCGAGGCTCTGGCGATCCGACCGGCTACGCGGGGTTTGCCGCGTTCGTGACCTCCCGGGAGCGCGGCCTGTTGCGGGCGGCATACCTCGTCTGTGGCGACCTGACCGAAGCCGAAGACATCGTCCAAGGCGCCCTGATCAAGCTCGCCGCTCGCTGGGGGCGGATCCGGGACGAGCACCCCGATGCCTACGTGCGGCAGATCGTCTATCGCGACGCCGTGTCGTGGTGGCGCCGTCGGCGCGCGGAACGCAGCGCGATCGAGCGCTGGATCGGGCTGCGCCAGGGGGTCGAGACCCGCTCCCGGGTCGCCGCGCAAGACGGCGGGGCGGGGTATGCCGTGGCGCGGGTTGACGTGGCCCGGGCCCTCGGCGCGCTCACGCCCAAACAGCGGGCCGTCGTCGTCTTGCGGTTCTTCGAGGACCGCAGCGAGCGCGACGTGGCCGAGATCCTCGGGGTCACCGTGGGCACCGTCAAGAGCCAGACCCATGCGGCCTTGGGCAAGCTCCGCGCGGCGCTGCCCGCGACCGACGAGGCGGGCGGCGTCGACGACGTCACGCTGGAAGGGGAGCGGAGATGACCGACCGGTTGCGCACCATGTTGACCGACCTGGCCGACGAGGTAGAGCTCGTCGATCGCTCCGGGAGCGCTGCCCGAGCGTGGGCGGGCGCCCGGCTTCTGCGACGGCGTCAGCGGC
>JBGAQV010000079.1:0-13426 GCA_044220505.1 Dermatophilaceae bacterium | reverse complement strand
CCTCCCCGCCTCACCAAGGACTCGCCATGATCGACACGTTCATCACCGCCGTCATGCACCGCGCTCGCGCCATCCTCATCGTCAGCGCGGTGCTGCTCGTCGCCGCCGGAGCACTCGGCGTCGGGGCGATCAGCCAACTGCAGTCAGGCGGCTTCGACGACCCATCCTCCGAATCCGCCCACGCAGCAACGGTGTTAGCCGATGAACTCGGCAGACCGACCGCCAACCTCGTCCTGCTGGTCACCGCTCCTGAGGGCAGCACCGTCGACTCCCCCGAGGTGGCTCGGATCGGCCGCTCAGCCGCCGCGCGGCTGGAC
Organism: Dermatophilaceae bacterium; assembly: GCA_044220505.1. Classification (GTDB taxonomy): domain Bacteria; phylum Actinomycetota; class Actinomycetes; order Actinomycetales; family Dermatophilaceae; genus Phosphoribacter. Next base: position 13,109 of record JBGAQV010000079.1, on the reverse strand, counting down.
GCCGAACCGGGGATCGACCTCGTGGCCGACTACTGGAGCGCTCCGACGTCCGGGGCCGCCGGCCTGCGTGGCACCAGCGGCCGAACCGCGCTCATCGTCGCGCACCTCGACGGCGACGAGGACGACCACCGAGAGCGTCTGGCAACGCTCCAACCCGCCTTCACGACGACCTCGCCGGAAGGCGTGTCGGTCCAGACCGGCGGGGTCGCGCAGACGATCACCGACCTGACTGTGCAGGTCAAGAAGGACTTCGCCATCGCGGAAGCGCTCGCCATCCCGGCGACCCTGCTGCTGCTCGTCGTCGTCTTCGGCTCCTTCGTGGCCGGGTTGCTGCCGATGCTCGTCGGCGTCTACGCAATGGTCGGCACCTTGGCGGTGTTGCGCGTGCTCACCGCGGTCACCGACGTGAGCATCTTCTCGCTCAACCTCACGACGGCCCTGGGGCTGGGCCTGGGCATCGACTATGCGCTGCTCGTCGTCAACCGATTCCGCGAGCAGTTGCAGGCTGGGGACGACGTCGAGTCGGCCCTGCGAACGACGATCCACACGGCCGGCCGGACCGTCGCGTATTCGGCGGTCACCGTCGCCGTCGCCCTCGGTGCGCTGCTCGCCTTCCCGATGTATTTCCTCCGATCGTTCGCGTATGCCGGCATCGCCGTCACCCTGCTGACCGCTGCGGTCTCGCTCGTCGTCCTGCCCGCTGCGCTGCGTCTGCTCGGTCACCGCGCGGCTCGTCGTCGGTTCGGCACACCCACCCGGTATGCCGCCGCGGGCCTGTGGAGCCGGGTCGCCACCGTCGTCATGCGCCGACCCCTGCTGTGCGCGGCCCCCGTGGTCGTCCTGCTCGGGGTGCTCGCGGCGCCGCTCGCCGGGGTGTCGTTCGGCCTGCCGGACGACCGGGCCATCCCAGCGAGCCACTCCCAGGGTCGGACGGTGGCCGAAGTCGCCCGCACGGACTTCAGCAGCCGCGAGAGCGAAGCGATCACCGTCGTCTTCCCCGACGGGGTCCGAGAGCCGGCAGATCGACCCACGCTCGCGGCATACGGGGCCAGTTTGTCCGTGCTGCCGTCGGTGAGCCGTGTGGACACCCCGGTCGGCACCTACGCGCGCGGTATCCGGGTCGCTGGGCCCCGACCGGGTCTGCAATCCGACTCTGCCGCAGCGGTTCTCATCGTGCCCGACGTCGAGGTCTACAGTCCGGCCGCGCAGGACCTTGTTGCCGCGGTCCGTCACGCACAGGCTCCGGCCGACCGACTCGTCGGCGGGCCCACCGCTCGCTTCGTCGACGTCAACGCCGCCATCGCCGACCGGCTGCTGCTCGTCGGAGGGCTCATCGGCCTAACGAGCTTCTTGGTCATCTTCTTCTTCACCGGGTCGCTCGTGCTCCCGGTCAAGGCGTTGCTGACCAACGCCGCGACCATCGCGGCCGTGCTCGGGGTGATGGTGTGGATGTTCCAGGACGGGCACGGCTCGGGACTGCTCGGCTTCACCCCGATGCCGCTGGCCGTGTCGATCCCGCCGCTGATGTTCTGCCTGGCCTTCGGGCTCTCGATGGACTACGAGGTGTTCCTCCTCGGCCGGGTGAAGGAGGCCCGGGACAGCGGGCTTGACGACACCGCCGCCGTCGCCTCTGGCCTGGGCAGCACCGGTCGGATCGTCACAGCAGCCGCCGCGCTCATGTCGGTGACGTTCCTGGCCTTCGCGACGAGCAAGGTGTCCTTCATCCAGATGCTCGGACTGGGCTGCGCCCTGGCGATCCTGCTCGATGCGACCCTCGTCCGAGGCGTCCTCGTCCCGGCCCTCATGCGGCTCATGGGCCGGTGGAACTGGTGGGCTCCCGGCCCTCTGGTGCGCCTGCACGCGCGGATCGCTCCCGCTCCCGAGAGTGGCTTCGTCCACGTCACCCGAGGCCCCGAGCCGGGTGAGGTTCCTCCCCCCAAAACCGACCAGGGCCTCGCACCGTCCGCTGCGCATGCCCGCTTCTGACCACACCACATCTCTAGGGAGCCGAGCCATGACCACCCAAACGCCCATCTCATCGTTCGACATCACCGACCCGACGTCCGCAATGCCGGGCGGCATACGGGTCACCGCCGACCTGCACCGCGACCGAGTCGAGGTGCGACTGTCGACCGGGATCCTCGCGGCCCTGTTCACCTTTCCCCAGCTAGGCCGACCACACTTCCCCGAAGCTAGTGGCGTCGAGGGCCCGATGACCGTCCTGGGCCCCGAGGTCGTCACCGTCCTGGTCGTTGGGCTGCCCTCGGAGAGCGCCGAACTGGTCCGGTCCGCCCTCGCCGGCAGGATCGCTCTCGTGGCTTCGGGTGATCCCACCGACGTCGTCCCCCTCGAACTCGGGGCAGCGGTCCCCGTCGACGGCGGCGTCGGCTTCCCGCTCATCGGCCGACCCGCCGAGCGCCGGCTCTACGATGTCGCGCTGCGAGCCGGCACGGTCGGCTGGGAGGTCGTCGCTCCCCACGCCATCTACTACCGCTCCTCGTGGACCGACTTCGGGCTGGCCCACATCACCGACACTCATGTGGCCCGGCGGATCGATGCCTTTCGACCAACCCTGCGTGACCTCGGGCTGGTCGACGCCGCGGCTCGGATGTGCAACATGAACGACCAGTTCCGCGGGTTCGTCTCGTTCGCCAACCGCCTGCACGCGGCGGGCGAACTCGATGTCATCGTCGCCACCGGCGACCTCATCGACTACGTCCACGAGACCAACGACGACCCGCAAGGCCCGGGCAACGCGGGCTTCCTGCGCGACCTCATCCTCGGTCGGGCGCCCGGCCCGGACTGGCCAGTCGTCGAAGAGTTGCGAGTGCCCATCCTCATGACCCCGGGCAACCACGACTACCGGCGTCACCCCTATCACCTGGTCTTCGACGTCCAGATCGGCGGGCAGGACATCTACCGGGTCCGCAACTTCCGCAACCTCGCGCTGCTCGAGCGTGAGGCGATGGCCGTGACCAACACTCTCTACTTCCCGGGCTCGACCGAGGTGCCCAACCTCGGCAAGTCCGCCGCGACGGCCATGGTGGAGATCGACCCGAAGCTCCGGGCCTTCCGCACGGCCCTCGCCGAGCCCGGACCGCATGTCGCACACCTGGGCAAGCACCGCGTGATGCTCGTCGACAGCGCTCACGACGTCGGCATGCCAGACTCGGTGGGAGATGCGCTCTGGGAGACGGTCAAGCACTGGTGGGACGGCTCCGGCGACGAGGATCTTGTCACGCTCATCGGCGGCTCGCCCAACTGCGAGGGGGTCAACGACGAGGAGTATGCCATCGCTCTCGACGTCCTCGAATCGGCTCCCGACGAAGGCCTGGTCATCCTCGGGCTGCACGCACCACTCATCAACCCATGGCATGGGGAGACTCCCTACTTCCTGCGCGAAACCCAGCGGCCCGCGTTGGCGCACCAGGCCGCGTGGTGGGTCCAACGGCATACCGGAGAGCGATCGGAGGACCTCGTCAGCGAACACCCGGACTGGTTCGCGCGCCCGGGTGCGGGCGAACCGGCATACCTCAAACGCGGGGACACCCAGGACCTGCTGGATTCGGGGGTCTCCCGCGGCCGCACCGACGACCTGCTGCGCGCACTCGCCGGGGTCGGGACGCGGCGCCGGGCTGACGTCGTGCTCGCCGGACACACCCACCGGCACAACGAGGTCTCGATCCGGGTGCTCGAGGACGGCACCCTGGCCTACTTCCTGGACTTCTACACGCTCAACCCGCGCACCTGGTATCCCAGCAAGGTCGTCCGGCTAGGCGACGCGCGGCCGGCCGCCGACGGTCACCTGGACCTGCCGTCGACGACGACCTACGTCGAGGTCGACGAGGACGCCATCGCCCATGCCGAGCCGCACCCGATGCCGTGGGACGCCACGCACGACTGGGTCACCTTCGTCCCGCCGTATGCCGATCCCTTGACCACATCCGCCGACCCCCGTGGCTGGTGGGACCGGCACAAGCCGCTGCAGCTGCAGACCGGGGCGCTGGGCCTGTGGGAGAACAACCAGGTGAGCTTCAGCGGGCTGCGCCTGCTCACCGTCCGTGGCGACGTCATCCAACGGGTCCACTTCCTCCCGCGCGAGCGCCTGGATGCCTACCGGTGGGAGTTGACCCTCGAGCAGGCCAGCGCGCCGGAGCCGCGGCACCACGTCATCACCCGGGAACGGACCCGTCGGTTCGGCTCTCCTGCGGCCGCAGGCGCCCCCGTGGTGCTCGTGCCCGCGGGCGGTGGGCACTCGGTCGTTTACTGCGACGGCGAGGGCTTCCTTGTCGAACTGTGGGACGTCCCCGGCTCGGCCGGTGCCGGACGCCTAGCCGGGAGGGACGTCGCTCCGGCTGCCGTCGGCGCGCAATCGGGCTTCGTCGGGCCGGACGGGAAGGCCGTCGTGCTGTTCCGCGGCGACGACAACCACATCCATTCACTCTCGTGGTCGGGGACCGCGGCCGCAGGACACGACGCCCTGTCACAGTCATGCGGCGCGATCGAAGCGGCTGGAGACCCGAGCGGCTACGTGTGGGGTGGTGTCACCCACGTCTTCTACCGCAGCCCCGACAACCACATCGAGGAACTGTGGTGGCCTGGCAACGAAGCGGTCGGCCACGGGCACATCACCGGCTACTGCAACGAGCCGCTGGCCGCCGGGGACCCGCACGGCTATCCGGTGACGACAACCGGGCAGAACATCGTCGTCTACCGCGGGGTCGACGGTCATGTCCACTCGCTCTCCTGGTCGGACGGACCGACCGGCCATGACAACCTGTCCGGCTACTGCGGCTCACCGCCTGCCACCGGCAACCCGGTCGGCTACCACATCGCCGCCTTAGACGCCCATCAGGTCGTCTACCGCGCGGGCGACGGTCACCTGCACGAGATCACGTGGGTAGGCGCCGCCGCAGCGAGCGCGTGGGATCTCGTCGCCGCAGCAGGCGCGCCCCCTGCGGCCGCCGACCCAGCGTGCTGGTTCACCTCCGCGAGCGGCACCAAGCACGTCGCGTATGCCGGTGTCGACGGCCACGTCCACGACCTCGCCTGGGTGCCGGGAGCCGCACGACCCACATGGACCGATCTCACCCTCGGCGCGCTGGCTCCGCCTGCCTCTGGTGATCGAGTTGCCGGGTTTGCCGAGGCTGGGTCGATGACCTCTCGGGTGGTCTTCCGAGGGGCCGACGGACACCTGCACGAGATCCGTTGGGGCTGAGCCGGTTCCGGACATTTCACGCGCACGCGTCCCATTGGCGTGATTCCATGGATGAATGCGTGTCGGCGTGTTGGGTCCGCTCCTGGCCGAGGGAACAGAGGGCGAACGGACGCCTCGCGGCCAGCGGCTGCGGGACGTCCTCGCGGTGTTGCTCCAACGCCGCGGCCACACGGTCACCCCCGACGCACTACTCGACCTGGTGTGGGGCGAGGCCGCCCGCGACCTGACTGCCTCGGCCGTGCATACCGTTGTCGCTCGACTGCGTCGAGGCTTGGGCAGCGACAGCATCGAGACGCACGACGCGGGCTACCGTCTTGGGCGGGCCGTCCGCATCGACACCGACGACTTCGAGTGGGCGCTGCGCCGAGCCCGCGAGGCCACGGCGGCGGGCGACAGGAGCGGGGCGGTCGCGGCATACCGGGACGCCGTGGCGGTGTGGCGCGGTCCGCAGGCGTTCGAGGGGGTCAGCGACGACCTCGTCATGGCCGATCGGGCTCGGCTGGACGAGGCGCGGGCCCAGACGATCGACGAACTTGCCTCGGCTCTGCTGGCCACGGGCACCGGACCCGCCAGCGATGAGGCGCTCGCGCTGGCCACGACACTCACGCGCGAGCACCCCCTGCGCGAGGGGAGCCATCAAACGGCAATGCTGGCCGCCGTGCGCTGCGGCCGGCAGGCGCAGGCGCTGGAGATCTACCGCGGCTTGCGGGCTCGGCTGCGGGAGGAATTGGGCATCGAACCCGGCCCGACCACCCAGGATCTGCACCAGCGGATCCTGGAGCAAGACCCGACCCTGGAGGTGGTGCCCAGCACAGCCGCACCGCCAGGTCAGGACCGGGGCTCCACGGACGAACGCACCCGGCCCAGCCGGCGCGAGGCCGGTCGGCTGCCGACCCCGCTGACCCCGACGGTAGGTCGGGATCGGGACGTTGCCACGGTGTTGACCCTGTTGGAGCAGGGGCGCCGGCTGGTGACCATCCTGGGTCCGGGTGGTGTCGGAAAGAGCCGGCTGCTGGCCGAGGTGGGGGCCCGGCTGAGAGCAGACACTGATCGGGAGGTCGTCTACGTGGACCTCGCCGGACTCGGTGCCAGCACGGCGGCCGACATTGCCGATGCCGTGTCCGTGAGCTTCCGACTGCCCGTGTCCCGCGAAGACCCGGTGACCGGTCTGGTGGCAGAACTCGGCGCCGACCGCTTGATCGCCCTTGTCGACGAGGCCGAGTGGTCCTCCCCTGCTGTGGCCGAAGTGGCCTCACGGATCCTGGCGGACTGCCCTGGGATCCACGTGGTCGTCACCTCGCGAGTTCCGCTGGACGTGCTCGGGGAAAGCCGGGTGCTGCTGGCCCCGCTGGCCTGCCCTGCCGAAGACGCGGCGGGGGCCGAGGCAAGGCGCTCCCCCGCAGTGCAACTCCTGGAGGACCGGTTGCGCGACCACGCACCGGACCTTGTCATCGCCGATGCCGACGGGGCCCAACTCGGACGACTGGCCCGTCGCGTCGACGGCCTGCCCCTCGCGCTGGAACTCTTGGCCGGGTATGCCGCGTCCCGCACCCTCGCCGAGCTCCAGTCCCTCGTCGAGGCACCGCTGGATGTGACCAGCCCCGAGCTGGGCCATCGGCCCCGACACCGGAGCCTGCGTGAGACCCTGCTGTGGAGCGTGCAGCGCCTGTCGCCGAGTGAACGCACGGTCTTGAGTCGCCTCGGCGTCTTTGCCGGGTCGTTTGACGTGTCGGCCGCCCGAGCGGTCGTCGGGGGTTCGCTCCACCCGTTGAGTGTCGAGGCCGCCCTTCGTGCCCTCGTCCGGGAAGCCCTGGTCCAGCTCGACCGGCGAGGCCCGCGCACTCGGTTGCGGCTGTTGCGCACCGTCCGGGACTTGGCCCTGGAAGGTTTGGCTCAGGCCGGAGAAGTCGAGCAGGTGCGGCGTCGCCATCGCGAGTGGTATGCCGCCCGCTGGCGCGGACAGCCGCTGCACGACGAATTGATTGCCGAGGTCGGCGAGAGCTACGACGACTACGTCGAAGCGTTGCGTCAGGGGCTGGTGGCCCGAGACGCGCGGTCGGTTGCCGACCTGGCGATCGCCCTCGGTCGACGCTGGGCGTTCGTCGAGGCCGCTGGCGTGGGGGTGCGCGGGCTGGATCGGGTCTTGGCCGCCAACATGCTCGGCCCCGTCGAGACGGCTCGGGTCCAGGTGCTGTGGATCGGCTTGAGCCATCACATGTCCTGGACCGATTCCGGCCACCTCATCGGGATGACTCAGCAGGTCCTCGCCGGCGACCCCGAATGGCTCGCCCAGTCATTGTTGCTGGAGTCGGTCCACAGCTACGTGTCCGGTGACATCGCCCGGGGAGTGACCGCCTCCGGGCGGATGGTCGACATCGCCAGGGAGGGCGCTCGGTCGTTGCTGCCCGAGGCTCTGGCCTCGTTTGCCGTCATGCTGGCGACAGCAGGGGAACGCGATCGGGCACTCAGCGCGGCGGACGAGGCGTGGTCGCTCATAGGAGCGTCGCCGAGCGCTGTGCACTTCGCCTCGGTCGTCCCGAAGATCGGCCTCGCCCTGGTCGACGCTGGCGAACCGCAACGTGCCTACGACGTCTGCACCAGGGCGATCGCCGACGTCCGCGCCCGGTTGGGAGTTGCGCCGACGCTGACGACGGTGACCAACGTCGGGTGGGCCGCCTTGGGCATCGACCGCCCGGCAGAAGCCTTGGACTGGTTCGCCAGGGCGGCAACCTCAGGCTTCCACCGGGGGCTATTCCTTGCCGAAGACAGCATGGGGTCGGCCTGTGCCTTGGCCCTGCTCGGTCACCCCGAGGCGGCCGTGATGCTCGACGCAGCCGACGAGTTGTGTCGGCGACATGCGCTCACCCTGTCGCCGCGCCAGGCCGCCCACCGAGAGGCGGCTCGGTCGCTCGCCTCGTCGACGGGCAGCCATCACCCCGAGGTCCGCTCGGACGAGGATCTGGCCGGGCAGATCTTCGCCGCGGCCCGATCCGTGGCCACCTGAGCGCAAGCCCCCGACCTGAACCGGCTCGAAGCTTCGTGCAGCGCACGGCAGACCGGATGGGCGACGGCATACCGGATGGCGTATGCCGTGCGGCTGGGACCGGTGGGGTCAGCGGTCGAGGTAGCCGCCGCCGGCCATCGTCTCCAAGCGGCGCACCCGTTCGTGCATCGGCGGGTGGGTCGAGAACAGGCGGGACACGTCCTGGGCCCGGAACGGGTTGGCGATCATCATGTGGCTCGCGTTGACCACCTGCTGCTGCGGGGCGAGCGGGGCGCGGGCGACGCCCAGCTCTAGCTTGCGCAGCGCGGAGGCCAGCGCCAGCGGGTCGCCGGTGAGGGCCGACCCGTCCTCGTCGGCGTCGAACTCCCGGGTCCGGCTGATCGCCAGCTGGATGACCGTCGCGGCCATCGGGGCCAGCAGCGCGAAGCCGAGCATCGCCAGCGGGTTGGGGCGGTTCTCGTCGGAGCTCCCGCCGCCGCCGAACATCCCGGCGAACATCATCATCTGGGCCACGGACGTGATGACCCCGGCAATCGCGGCAGCCACGGACGAGGTGAGGATGTCGCGGTTGTAGACGTGCATGAGCTCGTGCCCGAGCACGCCGCGCAGCTCGCGCTCGTCGAGCAGGCGCAGGATCCCCTCGGTGCAGCAGACCGCGGCGTTGTCTGGATTGCGGCCCGTGGCAAAGGCATTCGGGGCGTCGGTCGGGCTGATGTAGAGCCGCGGCATCGGCTTGCCGGCCTTGGTCGACAGCTCACGGACGATGCGGTACATCGCCGGGGCCTGGGCCTCACTCACCGGATACGCACGCATCGCCTTGATGGCCAGCTTGTCGCTGTTCCAGTAGCCATAGGCGGTCGTCGCCAGACCGATGAGAGCGAAGATCCAGATGTAGCGGCCCCCCGACACGAGCGCGCCGAGCCCGAGCAGCAGCGCCCAGATGGCGCCGAAGAGGGCAGCGGTCTTGAGACCGTTGTAGTGCTTGTGCATGTCGGGCTCAACGAGGTGGGTATGCGGCGTTGTTCCCGTTGCCCAAGGGCGCCAGGGATCGCGCGGGCAACCCCCGGATCGCGCGGGCAACCCCCGGTTTCGCTCAACACACTCGTCCTCGTGCACAGTGGTCCTGCTGCCCGTTCCTGCCCGTTTCTGAAGTTTTCTGCCCGAATCTCTTTACATGCGCCCGAATGACCCTCTACAATGAAGAAAGCGGTTGCACCTTGGATGCCCGGCCTCTGGGGAGGCGACCGCCCCAGACGAACACCCCGCGACTGTCACCGACCAGCCACCCGCCCCCGCAAGCACCCCCCCATCACCGCAGATGGAAAGGCACACCCCGATGTATGCCGCAGAGCGACAACAGCGCATCCTGGCGATCGCCCGAGCCCAAGGCCGCGTCGAGGTCACCCAGGCCTCCGACGATCTCGGTGTTTCGCCGGAGACGGTGCGCCGGGACCTCACCGCCCTGGAGCGGCACGGGGTGCTGCGGCGCGTGCATGGCGGGGCAATCCCCGTCGAGCGGCTTGGATTCGAGCCGTCGGTTGCCGCCCGCGCCGAGCGATTCGTGGCAGAGAAGGAGCGCATCGCCAAGGCGGCCATCGACCAACTACCGGACGAGGGAACGGTGTTGCTCGATTCTGGAACGACGACACTGCGGTTGGCCGAACTGCTCCCCCGCGACCGAGAACTCACCGTGGTGACCAACTCGCTCCCCGCCGCGCAGGCCCTGGCCACAAACTCGGCGATCGGCCTCTACCTGCTCGGCGGACGGTTGCGCCCGCGCACCCAGGCGGCGGTCGGCGAGTGGCTCACCTCAGCCCTGGCCGAGCTCACCATCGACGTCGCATTCCTCGGCACGAATGGATTGTCGGTCGATCGTGGCCTGACCACCCCCGACCCGACCGAGGCGCTCGCCAAACGAGCGATGGTTCAGGCGGCCCGGCGCAGCGTCGTCGTCACCGACTCCTCGAAGGTCGGGGTCGTTCAGTTCAGCCGATTCGCCGCGTTCGAGGACATCGCCACGATCATCACCGACACCGGGTTGGACGTGGAAACCGCCCAACTCATCGAGGCCACCGGACCGGAGGTCATCCGCGCATGATCGTCACCCTGACACCTAACCCCAGCATCGACCGCACCGTCTCGGTGCCGACCCTAGAGCACGGCGAGGTCAACCGCGCGACCGACTCTCGAGTGGACCCAGGCGGCAAAGGCATCAACGTCGCCCGGGCCCTCACCAGCAACGGCACTGAGGCACTCGCGGTGCTGCCCGCCGGTGGCCCCGAGGGGCACCTGTTGCAGGCACTGCTCCGTCGCTCCGGCACGGCATACGCCGCGGTTCCCATCCAGGGAACCACCCGAATGAACATCGCCGCGATCGAGCCGGACGGCACGACGACCAAGCTCAACGAGCCGGGACCAACCCTGTCCGGAAACGAGCTGGACGCGATGCTCTCGACGGTCGACGATCATCTCGGGCCGGATCTGCACTGGATTGTCGGCTGCGGAAGCCTCACCCCGGGGATGCCTGCGACGATCTACGCCGACCTGGTGCGTCGCGGTCATGCCCACGGCATCAAGGTGGCCATCGATTCCTCTGGCGCGCCTTTCACGGCGGCCGTGCCGGCCGGACCGGATCTCATCAAACCCAACCACGAAGAGCTCGAAGAACTCGTCGGCCACCGGCTGCACACGCTGGCCGAGGTCGGCGAGGCGGCCCGCCGAATCGTCGACGGTGGCGTCGAGACCGTCATCGTCAGCCTCGGCCGCCACGGAGCCCTGCTCGTCAACTCCGCCACCGTCGCGCACGCCAGCGCGCACGTTGCCCGCCCGGTGTCGACCGTCGGGGCCGGCGACTCGCTCGTGGCTGGCTACCTGCACGCGGTATGCCGCGGCGCCAGTCCCCGCGAAGCGCTGGCCACCGGGGTGGCCTGGGGGGCTGCTGCCGTCAGCCTGCCAGGCAGCCGGATGCCCAACCCTTCTGACGTCGCCGCGATCGTGGTGACCAGCACCGACACCCCAGATCTCGCGCTCACTCTCACCTAGCCGTTCGCCGATCACCCGCCCACCCGTCGCCGCCACGACGGGTCAATCGAAGGAGCACACACCCATGTCCCTCATCAGCGAAGCCCAGGTCATCCTCGACTTGGCCTCACCGGACCGCCACGAAGCAACCCGCACCCTCGCCGCCACTCTCGTGACGGACGGCCGGTGCACCGACCTCGACCTGTTCCTCTCCGACGTCCGCAAGCGTGAAGAGCAGATGGCGACCGGGCTGCCCGGCGGCATCGGCATCCCGCACGCCCGCAGCGCGGGTATCAGCACTCCCTCGCTCGTCTTCGGACGCTCGCGGGAGGGCATCGATTGGGGGGCCGAGGACGGACCCGCCACCCTCATCTTCCTCATCGCCGCACCAGACGGCGGTGGGGAGGCGCACTTGGCGATCCTCGCCAAGCTCGCGCGCAAGCTCATGCGGAAGGACTTCCGCCAAGCACTCACCGACGCGGCCACGCAGGCCGAGGTCGTCGACATCATCGAACGAGAGGTTGTGAACGCATGAAGTTCGTCGGAGTGACGTCGTGCCCCACGGGCATCGCGCACACCTATATGGCCGCCGAGGCCTTGGAGCAGGCTGCCAAGGATGCCGGGCACGAGATGGTCGTCGAGACCCAAGGCTCGGCCGGGTCCGACCCGATCCCGCAGTCGGTCATCGACGCCGCTGATGCGGTGATCTTCGCCCACGACCTTCCGGTCAAAGACGCCCACCGCTTCGCCGGCAAGCCGACCGTCGACGTGGGCGTCAAGCGGGCCATCAGCGACGGCCCGGCCCTGGTCGCGCAGGCGGTAGCCGCCGCGGCCGACTTCAAGGCCAACCCGGCCAAGGCTGCCGCCGCCGCTGCCGCGGCGCCCGTTGGTGGCCTGGCCACCAAAGTCGACGCCTCAGCCAGCCTCGGAACCCAGATCCGCCAGTGGCTGATGACCGGTGTCTCCTACATGATCCCGTTCGTCGCCGCCGGTGGGATCCTCATCGCCCTCGGCTTCATGCTCGCTCAGGTCGCCCTGGGCGAGAACGGCGCCATCGACATCACGAAGTACGACATCGTCGCCAAGGACGCTGCCTTCAGCATCATGGACAGCTTCAACCCGTTCAACCTCACCATGTGGGCGGCACTGCTGTTCCGCGTCGGTGTTGCGGCCTTCGGGTTCCTCGTCCCGGTCCTGTCCGGCTTCATCGCCTACGCGATCGCCGACCGGCCCGGCCTGGTCCCCGGCTTCGTCGGTGGCGCCCTGGCCGGCACGATGGGTGCCGGCTTCCTCGGCGGTCTGGTGACCGGCATCCTCGGTGGTCTGGTCGCTCGGTGGATCTCCCGTTGGAAGGTCGCCAAGGGTGTCCGGGGCGTCATGCCCGTCGTCGTCACTCCGCTCTTGTCGACGCTCATCGTCGGCGGCCTGTTCGTCATCGTCCTCGGCCGTCCGATCAAGGCCCTCATGGAAGCCCTCACCAACGGCCTCAACGGTCTCGGTGTCGGCGGTGGCCTGGCCCTGGGCCTGGTCCTCGGCGCGATGATGGGCTTCGACCTCGGCGGGCCAGTCAACAAGGTGGCCTACACCTTCGCCACCACCGGCATCACTACCGCCGGGTTGGCCACCAACGCACCGCAGTTCAAGATCATGGCGGCGGTCATGGCGGCCGGCATGGTCGCCCCGCTGGCCATGGCCCTGGCCACCACCTTGCGCCCGAAGCTCTTCACCGGACCAGAGCAGGAGAACGGCCGCGCGGCCTGGCTGCTCGGTGCGTCGTTCATCTCCGAAGGAGCGATCCCCTTCGCCGCCGCCGATCCGGTGCGGATCATCGCTTCCTCGGTCGTCGGCTCGGCGATCACCGGCGGC
>JBGAQV010000078.1:0-14013 GCA_044220505.1 Dermatophilaceae bacterium | reverse complement strand
GAGCTGCCCGTCAGCCGCTCGCATCGCCGCATCAAGGGCATAGCGCGCACCCAGCGCCTCCCCGCAGCCCTGGCAGGCCCGGTGGCCGCTGGTCAGCGAGTTGAACCGCTTCGGGTCGGACTGGACCGAGCGTTCGGACACCGGCAGCAGTCGGTTGCCGACGGCGAAGGACCCTACTTGGTAGAACTTCACCGGGGTGGCGGCCGGGCTGTCGTGGACGACCTCGGGCACGACACCCATGTGGTAGCCGGCGTCCGGGACCGAGGACGGCCCATGGACGGTGACGGCGCTGGTCGAGGTGACCTCCAGCGACTCGGCGGCGGACGGCGACGCGGATGAGGACGACATGTGGTCCTTGGCCTCTCTTATCGGGACCCGGCGCGCACGGCGCCCAGGTCGCGCAGGATGTTCTCGGCGGCCGGGCCGGAACGACGTCCGGCGCGAGTGCGCGCCAGTTCGCGGTCCACGAGGCCGTGGTCGAGGTCGAGGAAGGTCAACGCGGGCAACTCGTCGGCGACCGCCTGATCGAAGGCCGCGTGCAGTGAGCTCTTGAGGATCGGCCGGCCGCCCAACCCGGCGACGATGGTGTAGTTGGCGATCGGGCTGGCCGACATGGCCATCCGCACGTGCGAGGCGACAATGCCGCCGATGCCCACCGAGAACGCCTTCTCGAGACAGACGAACCGCTTGGCTGCACCGAGCGCCTCGCGCACGGCGTCCAGGGGGAAGGGACGGAAGGAGGTGATCCCGAGCGCGCCGATCTTCTCGCCGCGCTCGCGGCGTTCGTCGATGACGTCCTTGATGGTGCCGAGCACCGATCCCAGGGCGATGACGACTGTCTCGGCATCCTCGAGCCGGTAGCCGCGGACCAGCCCGCCGGAGTCACGGCCGAAGACCGCGCGGAACTCCTCGGCCACCCGGGGGATGACATCCAGGGCCTGCATCTGCCGCTCGTGCGCGAGGTAGCGCACCTCGGTGAACGCCTCTGGTCCGACCATGGCTCCGATCGAGACCGGCTGGTCGGGGTCGAGCACCTGTCGTGGCTCGAACGGCGGCAGGAAGCGGGCCACCTGGTCGACCTCAGGGACGTCGACCTGCTCGACGGCATGAGTGAGGATGAACCCGTCCATGCACACCATGACCGGCAGCGACAGCTCTTCGGCGATCTTGAAGGCCTGAACGTGCAGGTCGGCGGCTTCCTGGTTGGTCTCGGCATACAGCTGGATCCACCCGGAGTCGCGCTGGCTCATTGCGTCGGTGTGGTCGTTCCAGATGTTGATGGGGGCGCCGATGGCCCGGTTGGCGACGGTCATGACGATGGGCAGGCCCAGCCCGGAGGCGTTGTAGACCGCCTCGACCATGAACAGCAGCCCCTGGCTGGCCGTCGCGGTGTATGACCGAGCCCCGGCCGCCGAGGCGCCGATCGCCACGGACATGGCGGCGAACTCGCTCTCGACGTTGACGTATTCGCAGCCGGGCAACTCACCGGACTTCACGATCGCCGACAGGCCCTCGACGATGTGGGTCTGGGGCGAGATGGGGTAAGCGCAGATCACGTGCGGACGGCAGGCTGCGACCGCGCGTGCGACCGCCATCGAACCCTCAAGCTGAGTGAGCACCGGCACTCTCCTTCGTGTGCTCGCCGGCCGTCGTGGGGCGCAGCGAGAGGACCAGGTCGTATGCCGCGGTGGCGGCAGCGACGTTCTTGTCGCCCAGAGATCCGGGGAAGTGCTGGCGCACTGCCTCCAGGAGAGCGGGCAGGTGGATGAGCCCGGTAAAGGCCGCGAGGCCGCCGAGCAGGACGAGGTTGGGCATCGGGCGGCCGATGTGCTCACGGGCGATGACGGTGGCGGGGATGGTGAGGATCTGGCACCGCCCGTCCTCCATCTCCTCCAGCCCGAGTTGCCCGACGGTGCGGGTGGAGTTGATCAGGACGAAGCCACCCGGTTTGAGGCCACCGAATACGTCGACCTGGTGCAGCAAGGTCGAGTCCTGCACGACGAGAGCATCGGGCGTGACGACGGGTTCGCGCACCCGGATGGGCGTGTCGGACATGCGGCAGAACGCGACGACCGGAGCGCCGGTGCGTTCCGACCCGAAGCTCGGGAAGGCTTGCGCGTGCCGGCCGTCGGCGAAGAAGGCGTGGGAGAGCAGCTCGGCGGCGGTGACGACACCCTGTCCGCCTCGGCCGTGGATGCGGACTTCAAACATGCGCTCAACCTAAGCCGGGGTCCGACGCCCCGCCAAGGGCCGTACGTCCTCACCTGTGACCCAGCCGTTACCCTGTGCCCATGAGTGGTGGGTTGGTCGCGCTGTTGGACGACATCGCCGCGTTGGCCAAGCTCGCCGCTGCGTCGATCGACGATGTCGGCGCCGCTGCCGGACGCGCGAGTGCCAAAGCCGCCGGGGTCGTCATCGACGACACGGCGGTGACACCTCGGTATGCCACCGGCTTCTCGCCAGACCGTGAACTGCCCATCATCAAGCGCATTGCGCAGGGATCGCTGCGCAACAAGCTGCTGTTCATCCTGCCGGCAGCGATGCTGCTCAGCCAGTTCCTCCCGTGGGCCCTCACCCCGTTGCTCATGATGGGCGGCACCTACCTGTGCTACGAAGGCGCCGAGAAGATCTGGGAGAAGGTCTCAGGTCATGGCAGCGGCCACGAGACTCCCGCAGGTATCCAGGGTTCCCCGCAGGAGGAGGAGATGGTCAAGGGTGCGATCCGCACCGACTTCATCCTCTCTGCGGAGATCATGGTCATCGCCCTCAACGAGGTGGCCAACGAGCCGTTCGTGTCGCGCGCGATCATCCTCGTCGTCGTCGCGATCGCCATCACCATCGGTGTCTACGGAGTCGTCGCGCTTATCGTCAAGATGGACGACATCGGCTTGCACCTGGCCGGACGCCAGTCCGGGATGTCGCGCGCGGTGGGCAACGCACTGGTCAGGGCCATGCCCAAGCTGCTCTCCGCGTTGGCCACCATCGGCACGGTCGCGATGTTGTGGGTGGGCGGACACATCCTGCTGGTCGGCTTCGACACCCTCGGCTGGCACACCGTCTATGGCTGGGTCCACCACCTCGAGGAGGCGGTGCTCCACGCCACGGGGGCGCTCGGCGGCGTCCTAGGCTGGCTCACCAACACGGCGCTGTCCGCGGTCTTCGGCCTCATCGTCGGCCTGATCGTCGTCGGCGTGCTGCACGCGCTGCCCCGCAAGAAGTCCGGCGCAGAGTCGGCCGCGCACTGATCTGGTGGAGGCCCGACCCCCGGTGAGGAATCCGAGCCGCAACCGGTTGGGCTGGCCGACCCGTGCGGGGCTCCTGGCCCTCGTGGTCGCGTCGTGGGCAATGCTGCGCCTTGAGGAGCCGATGCAGGCCCGCCTGTTCGGGTCGGGGATCCTCGCCGTGGAGTTTGCCGGGTCTCCCGACCGGTGGGCCGACATCGTGGCCACGAACGGCGCGCTGGGCATGGCCGCGGTGCGGGAGTCGCTGCGCTGGGACCCTGCATACATCGTCCTGTATGCCGTGGTGCTCACCTTGCTGATGCGCCGCCTGACCCGCATCGACCAGGCTGTGCCGCATCGAGCACAGTGGCTTCCCACGATCGCGGCCGGCTTGGATCTCGTCGAAGACGGCTGCCTCTGGGCCAGTCTCGATTACCCGTCCGCGCTGCCACTCGCGATTGCGGCGGCGGGCGCCACCATCAAGTTCGCGCTCCTGGGAACAGTGCTCGGGTATGCCCTCCGGTCCTGGCGCCGGACCAGAGACCGTGGCCATCGACTGGTCTGAGTCGGGAGGCCACGACGCGGTCGGCCGGTGCGCGAGGAGCCGATAGAATCGGGTCCTTGCCGGCGTGGGTGGACGACCCGCGCGAGGAGGCCGAGGCGAGCCGCACCCGCGAGCTGCACCACGGCATACCGTGCCCTGAAGGGCGACGCCGGGTCAGCTCAGCGCGGCAACGCGCTTCCTACTCGTGATGCTGGAGTTCGCATGTCCTTCGATTACCGGGTCGCCGACCTGTCCCTGGCTGCTGCCGGTCGCCATCAGTTGCGTCTGGCCGAACATGAGATGCCGGGCCTCATGGCGCTGCGCGAGCGCTACGCCGACAGCAAGCCCCTCGCCGGCGCCCGGATCGCCGGTTCGTTGCACATGACCGTGCAGACCGCAGTGCTCATCGAGACCCTGACCGCGCTCGGTGCGCAGGTTCGCTGGGCGTCGTGCACCATCTTCTCCACCCAGGACGAGGCCGCCGCAGCGGTCGTCGTGGGACCGCACGGCACCGCCGAGGAGCCGCAGGGGGTGCCGGTCTTCGCCTGGAAGGGCGAGAGCCTGCCGGAGTACTGGTGGTGCACCGACCAGATCCTCACCTGGCCCGCAACCGCCGACGGCTCCACCGGCCCCAACATGATCCTCGACGACGGCGGCGATGCGACGATGCTCGTGCACAAGGGCCGCGAATGGGAGGCCGCCGGGCAGGTGCCGCCCACGACAGACGAGGACAGCGAGGAGTTCGCCGTCTTCAAGGAGCTGGTGCGCCAGACCATGGCGGCCGACCCGCAGAAGTGGACCCGCACCGCGGCCGGCATCAAGGGCGTCACCGAGGAGACGACGACCGGCGTGCACCGCCTCTACCAGCTCGCCGAAGCCGGCGAGTTGCTCTTCCCGGCGATCAATGTCAACGACTCGGTGACCAAGAGCAAGTTCGACAACAAGTACGGCTGCCGGCACTCGCTCGTCGACGGCCTCAACCGGGCCACCGACGTCCTCATCGGCGGCAAGGTGGCAGTGGTCTGCGGCTATGGCGACGTCGGCAAGGGGTGCGCCGAGTCGCTGGCCGGCCAGGGCGCTCGCGTCATCGTCACCGAGATCGACCCGATCTGCGCGCTGCAGGCGGCGATGGAGGGCTACCAGGTGGCCCGCCTTGAGGACGTCATCGGCAAGGCCGACATCGTCATCACGGCAACCGGCTGCTTCGACGTCGTCACCGCCGAGCACATGGCGGCGATGAAGAACAAGGCGATCGTCGCCAACATCGGTCACTTCGACAACGAGATCGACATGGCCGGCCTCGGTCGGGTGCCGGGGATCGTCAAGACCGAGATCAAGCCGCAGGTGCATGAGTGGACCTTCCCGGCGACGTCCGAGCAGACCGAACACTCGATCATCGTGCTGTCCGAGGGCCGGCTGATGAACCTCGGGAACGCCACCGGGCACCCGAGCTTCGTCATGAGCAACTCGTTCAGCAACCAGACGATCGCCCAGATCGAGCTGTTCACCAAGACCGAAGACTACGAGCGCGAGGTCTACACGCTGCCCAAGGCTCTCGACGAGGAGGTCGCTCGGCTGCACCTGGACGCTCTCGGGGTGGAGCTCACCGAGCTCACCAAGGAGCAGGCGGAATACCTCGGCGTCGACGTCGCCGGCCCCTACAAGCCCGACCACTACCGCTACTGACGCATCCGGCTCGACCACATCCGGTATGCCGGGTGCGCACCTCGCGCACCCGGCATACGTGTCTGTGGGTCTCTACCGTGGCGGGATGTCGTGGAATCCGGCATACTTGTCCTGACGGCGCCCTTCACCCCCTGGGAGGGCGCCGTCGCTTGTGCAGCTGGTGGTCACATGGGGATCTGACCCGATTCCCTCGGCGATTCCCTACGGCGATTCCCTGCTCGGGGGCACCCGTGAACAGGCCGATGTGTGATGATCGGTGCACCGGGCCGCAGGGGAGAAGGAGCAGGACGTGAAGGGTCGCGTACTCGTCGTCGACGACGATCTCGCGTTAGCTGAAATGCTCAGCATCGTGCTGCGCCAGGAGGGTCTGGAGGTCTCGCACGTCGCCGACGGGTCGACAGCTGTGGCCGCCTTCCGCGACGCGCGTCCCGACCTCGTGCTGCTGGACGTCATGCTCCCGGGGATGGACGGCATGGAGGTATGCCGTCGCATCCGTGCCGAGTCGGGCATCCCGATCGTCATGCTCACCGCCCGCACCGACACGGTCGACGTCGTCGTCGGGCTGGAGTCGGGTGCGGATGACTATGTCGTCAAACCCTTCAAGCCGCAGGAGCTCATCGCCCGAATCCGCGCCCGGCTGCGGCGCGGCGACGAGCCGGAACCCGAGCGTCTGGAGATCGGCGATCTGGTCATCGACGTGGCCGGCCATTCGGTGCGCCGCGGGTCCGAGGTGCTGTCGCTGACGCCGCTGGAGTTCGACCTTCTCGTCGCATTGGCCCGCAAGCCGTGGCAGGTCTTCACCCGCGAGATCCTCCTCGAGCAGGTGTGGGGATACCGCCACGCCGGGGACACCCGACTGGTCAACGTCCACGTGCAGCGGTTGCGCAGCAAGATCGAACACGACCCGGAGCACCCTCAGATCGTCGTGACCGTGCGGGGTGTGGGATACAAGGCGGGTCCTGCCTAGCCCATGACCGTCGCCGGTGACACCCTCGCGATCAGGACCGGCCCCGCTCGCATCCTGGCCCGCATGGTGCGCGCCTGGCGGCGTTCGCTGCAGTTCCGCGTCGTCGCGACCACTCTCGTCCTGGGGATGCTCGTGCTCGGCCTGGTGGGCACCTACCTCTACCAACAGATCGGTGCGGGGCTGGTCGAGGACCGGCGCACCCTGGCAACCGCCGAGGCGCTCCAACTGACCAAGAAGGTCAAGGTCGCCTTCGACCGCACCGACCAAGCCCAGGATCAGCAGACCCTCGCGCTGTTTGCCCAGGATATCGTCCAGGACGTCGCCGGCACCGAGCGCTCGCGCTATGTCGTGCTGCAGCGCCTGGTGGGCAACACCGCCACGGTCGTCATCCCCAGCGTGGTGAGCGGGGAGGTCGGGGAGGGCGTCATTCCTGAGGGACTACGTCGAGCGGTCGCCGAGGATGCCAAGAATCAACAGCAGCAGATCGTGCCCGTCAAGCTCACCGGCACCGCCGACGCCGTCCCATCTCTCATCGTCGGGCAACAAGTGACCCTGCCCCTCGCGGGAGGCTATGGCATCTACTACGTCTACCCCATGGAACGCGAGCGCGATTCGCTCGTCGTCGTGGGCCGGACCTTCCTCTATGGCGGCCTGGTCCTGCTGCTGCTCATCGGCGCCGTCGCCTATGTCGTGACCCGGTTGGTCGTGGCACCGGTCCGGCGCGCCGCAGAAGTGGCGCAACGGCTGGCTTCTGGCACGCTCACCGAACGCATGGAGAGTCGCGGCGAGGACGACCTCGCGAGCCTGGCAACCTCGTTCAATGCCATGGCCGCGAGTCTGGAGCGCCAGATCGGTCAGCTGGAGAACCTCTCGAGGGTGCAGCAACGTTTCGTCTCGGACGTTTCCCACGAGCTGCGCACCCCGCTCACGACGATCCGCATGGCCGTCGACCTCATCTACGACGCGCGCGAGGGGTTCGAGCCGGCCATGGCGCGGTCTGCGGAGTTGCTCCGAGGCGAACTCGACCGCTTCGAGGCGCTGCTGGCCGATCTCCTGGAGATCAGTCGGTTCGACGCCGGGGCGGCCGTTCTCGATGTCGAGACCACCGACATGCGGCGCACCGTGACCAAGGTCGTCGATGCCACCGCCCGCTTGGCCGAGGGCAAGGGCAGCCGGGTCACCGTCCTCGACCCAGGCCACCCCTGCGAGGCGGCATTCGACCCGCGGCGGGTCGAACGCGTGGTGCGCAATCTGGTCGTCAATGCCATCGAGCACGGCGAGGGCCGGCCGATCGAGATCAAGGTGGAGCGCAACGAGTCAGCGGTCGCGGTTGCCGTGCGCGACTACGGTGTCGGCCTGCGGCCGGGGGAGGCCGGTCTGGTCTTCAACCGCTTCTGGCGCGCCGACCCGGCCCGGGCTCGCACGACCGGCGGCACCGGTCTCGGCTTGGCGATCGCCCTCGAGGACGCCCGGCTCCACCATGGTTGGCTGCAGGCATGGGGGGCTCCAGGTGAGGGCTCCTGCTTCCGGCTGACGATTCCCCGCAGCGTGGATCGCTCGATCGATTCCTCCCCGCTCCCACTCAATCCCCGCCACCCGCAGGTGTCGGCTCCGTTGCTCGTCGCCCAGAACGGTCGCGGACCCACCATGGCGGCGTCGGAGTCCCCGTCCGCCACTCCCGGTATGCCGCGCACGGCCGGATTGCCGTGATCCGGCGGGTCTGGGCCGCGGCATCGACGAGCAAGTCGCGCCCGAGGCTCGCATCGTCGTCCCCGCACCGGCCCCGGGAGCCGACCCCGACGACATCGTCCGTGGCTTCTTGCGTGCCGGTGCTGCGTTCCAGGAAGCACCCGAGGGGGAAAGTCCCGTCGGCACGGCATACCTGGCCGCCGCGTCGGTCGATCGGTGGCGACCGACGAGCTCGGTGACCGTGTTCGACCGCACGAGCGTCGTCGAGATGTCCATGGTGGGCACTGATCGAGTGCGTGCGTCTGTGGTGGGCGTCGCGGTCATCGATGAGGTGGGCCGCTATCGGGAGTTGCCGCCCAACACGGTGGTCGCCGTCGAGTTCGGGCTCGTGGCTGTCGGAAACGAGTGGCGAATCCTGTTGCCGGAGAATGGATTTGGCATCTGGATCAACACCGATGACTTCAGCCGCGTGTTCGCCCCCTATCGGCTCAACTACGTGGGCATCGGGACCCGTTTCCTCGTCCCGGACGTGCGGTGGTTGCCGAACGGCCCTCGGCTGGTCACGGCGCTCGCGCGGGCCCAGCTCGGTCCGGTGCCGGAGCACCTCCGCGGTGCCTGCGAAACCGGATTCCCCGAGGGCGCCAAGCTTGCGCTGGACGCCGTCTCCGTGACGGACGGGATCGCCACTGTCGTCCTCACTCCCATCGCCTCGACCGCCGATGCCCTATCCCGGCGCGAGATGTGGGCCCAGCTGGCAGGCACCCTGCTGGCTGTCCCGGGCGTCATGGGCGTCATCTTGGAAGTCCAGGGGTCCGGTCGGTTGGCGGTCGAAGAGGTGACGGGGGCCTTGCGGGGGTCGCGAGATCTCGGGTATGCGGAGGAGCCGACCTGGACGTCGTCAACGGCGTTAGTCCGCGTGGGTGAGGAACTACGCATGGTCGACATGACCCGGCTGGGGCAGGTGGGCGACGTGAAGGTCAACCCGATCGCGTCCGATCTGCCGGCCGTGCCGGCCACGATGACGGCGGTCGCCTGGGCCGCCGACGGTGTCGGGTTGGCGGCGCTCGACGCACAAAGCAGCGTCCTTGTCCGCTGGCGGGGCAAGTCCCAGATTGCCGTCCCGCCGTTCGCTTCCGGGCTGACCCGGCCCGCTTTCGACGCGCTCGGCCGGCTCTGGGTTGCGGGTCAAGCCGACGGCCGGTCCTCGCTGTGGACTCTCAACGGACTGGCCGCCCAGAGTGTCTCCGCCGATCGCATCGATCCGGCCTGGCTCGCGGGGCGCACCGTCATCGTGGTGGCACCGTCTCCAGACGCGACGCGCCTTGCGGTCGTGTCCCGCGGCGGTGACGGGATCGACCGGCTGGACATCGTTGGGATCGTCAAGGACACCACTGGACTGCCCAAAGGGCTCACCGCCCCACAGCGTGTCGGAGAGCCGCTGACGCGGGTTCTGGACACCGTGTGGATGGATACCGCCACCGTGGCCGCGCTGGGTGCGGTCTCCGCAGCGGACCCGGTGCGCCCCTTCGTGGTCGAGTTCGGGCAGGGGATCGGGTTGCGCCGGCGTGGCACGGTCGGCCCCGAGGAAAACCTTGTGCCGGCCCCGCCGTCGCCACGATGGGTGGTCTCGACGGGCGGCCCGCGTGGGCTCGTCGTGATCGGTGCTGGATCCGGGGTGTTGGTGCGTGTCGGCGGCGGCTGGCTGCCCCTGGCCGGTGCTGATGAACTCATCGTGCCTCCAGCGCACTGAGGCCCGATCCACACCCTGGGGCCTCAAGTCCCATCGTCCACAGCCTCGCCGGACCGGCCGGGCAGGCGTCGACCGCGCCGTGCACGCTGGTGGTCATGTGGTGGATGTGGGACGACCTTGCCGACCTGGTCATGGCCCGCGAATGCGCGGGTTGCGGCACGGCGGGATCCGTGCTTTGTTCCGGGTGCCGTTCCGATCTGGACGGCCAAAGGTATGCCGTCCCGTGCACCGTCCGCCCGGTGCCTGCGCCGGCTGGGCTGCCGCACGTCGTGGCCAGTGCCCGCTATGCCGGGGCGGTGCGCGCAGCCATCGTCGCGTTCAAGGACGAGGGACGGGGCGACCTGGCCGCGCTGTTGGCTCCCATGCTCGCGGGTGCCCTGCTGACCATCCTGGGTCTGGAGCGTGCGCAGCTGGTCTCGGCGGAGCGCGGGGGGTCGGGGCCGCAGTCGGTGGGCGCCGAGCGCGTGCTGGTTGTGCCGATGCCCTCCTCACGCGCCGCGACCCGGCACCGCGGCGAACGTCCGGTGCTCACGCTGGCCCGGCGCGCCACCCGCGCCGTGGGCTCTGCCCGGGCGTCCCCTGAGTTGCCGTCGGTTCACGTCGTGGCGGCACTCACGACCCGGCGCAGGGTTGCCGACCAGGCTCGCCTCGGCGCCGAGGATCGGGCGCGCAACCTCTCTGGAGCGTATGCCGTCACCCACCGGCATACCGCCGTGGTGCGGGCTCACCGGGTCGTGCTCGTCGACGATGTGATGACCACCGGGGCGACGCTGGCCGAGGCCGCGCGGGCGGTGAGTGCCGTTGGCGGACAAGCCATTGCGGCTGCGGTCATTGCGGCGACCGAGCGGCGGCATGCCGGGCGCGGCGCCGCCGGTGGACCGGTCTGGCCGGGGTAGCACACCTCGGGATACGGTGGGAGACACACCGTCCACGACACGGGAGGTGAGGCGCCAGGTCTTCGGGGTCTGCCCGGCCCGCCCGCACTCATCTACGTGTCAAGGAGGCTTTTGTGGACATCGTCGTGACCGGCCGTCACATCCAGATCTCCGAGCGGTTCCGGGGGTATCTCGACGAGCGACTGGGCAAGATCGAACAGATCGCTCCCAAGGTGACCAAGGTCGAGGTGGTCGTCACCCACGAAAACACCGCTCGCAACTCCGAATGTGTCGAGCTGACGTGCAAGGACCGTGGCACGGTCGTGCGCGCCGAGGCGTTCAACGACGACAAGTACGCAGCCGTCGACCTGGCGGTCGAGAAGCTGGTCGAGCGGCTGCGCCGGGCCAACGGACGCCGCCGCACCGCGATCCGCGGCCGGGGTGAGTCCACCCGGTCGGCAGGGCCGTCCGTCGCCCCGGAGGCGCCCACGGCGGACATCGGGCCACCGCAACAGGATGCGCCTGCCTCGCCCAACGGTCCTTTCGGTGCCGTCGGGGATTCGCCGATCGAGGTCCGCGAGAAGGTGCACCCGAGCACCCCGATGACTCTCGGCGAGGCGGTCAACCGGATGGAACTCGTCGGACACGATTTCTACCTGTTCAACGACGCCGACACGGGGAGGGCAAGCGTCGTCTACCGGCGGCGGGGTTGGTCCTACGGCGTAATCCATCTGGAACCCACCGCGTGACCTTCGTGGACACCGGGAGGCCGGCCCGTGGCATCATGCCGAGCGTGACTGACCAGCAGACTGCGGGCCGGCCCCCCATCCGCGTTCTCGTCGCCGACGACCACGCGCTGTTCCGGCGCGGGCTGCGCACCGTGCTGGAACTCGACGGTGACATCGTCGTCGTCGACGAGGCCGAGGACGGCATCGTCGCCGTCGAGAAGGCCGAGGCAAACGTGCCGGATGTGGTCCTCATGGATGTCCGGATGCCACGGTGCGGAGGGATCGAGGCGTGCCAGGCCATCAAGGCCCGAGTGCCCTCCGCGCGGATCGTCATGTTGACGATGTCCGACGCCGAGTCCGACCTGTTCGACGCGGTGCGCGCCGGCGCCAACGGCTACGTTCTCAAGGACGTCCCGGGCGAGGAGATCGCCGCTGGGGTGCGGGCCGTGCAAGACGGTGACTCGCTCATCAGTCCGTCGATGGCATCCAAATTGCTGGCCGAGTTCGCCCTCATGCGCCGACGAGACACCGAGGTCGTCGGCACCGGGCTGCCCAAGCTCACCGAACGCGAGGTCGAAGTGCTCGGCCTGGTGGCTCGCGGGATGGGCAACCGCGAGATCGGCCGGATGCTCTTCATCTCCGAGAACACCGTGAAGAACCATGTCCGCAACATTCTCGAGAAGCTGCAGTTGCACACTCGGATGGAAGCGGCGATGTATGCCGTTCGGCAGAACCTCATCAATCCGCCCACCGACTGACCCGTGCGACACCTGACCCAGGCCCAGGCCAGGCGCATCGCCCTGGCCGCCCAGGGGTTCGGTCGGGCGCGGCCGGTCGCCGGCAGCGGCGGCGTGCGAGACATCCAGCGGGTCATCGACACCGTTGGGGTCGTCCAGATCGACAGTGTCAATGTCCTCACCCGCAGCCACTACCTGCCGTTCTTCGCCCGGCTCGGCCCCTACGACCGCGCCTTGCTCGACCGAGCGCGCGACCGGGCCCCCCGCAGACTGGTCGAGTACTGGGCGCACGAGGCAGCCCTCATCCCACCCCGCACCTGGCCGCTGTTCGCCCAGCGGATGGAAGCGGCCCAGGTGGAGGCCTGGGGTGGGATGCGTCGAGTCCGGGACGAGCACCCGGGCCTCGTCGAGGCAGTGCTCGCCCAGGTCGAGGCCCACGGGCCACGCACCTCCCGCCAGGTCGAAGCGGCGCTGGCCCACGATCACCCCCGCGAGTCGGACAACTGGGGGTGGAACTGGTCGGCGGTCAAGCGCTCGCTGGAGTGGCTCTTCTGGTCGGGGCAGGTGTCCAGTGCCGGGCGCACGGCGCAGTTCGAACGCCGGTATGCCGTGCCCCGCGCCGTCCTGCCGACGGGGGTGGACACCGAGCGCACCACGTGGACCGACCGGCATACCCCTGGCGGCGACGCGGCTGCCGTCGTGGAACTGGTCCGGATCGCGGCCAGGGCGTTGGGCGTCGGCACCCTGCAGTGCCTGGCCGACTACTTCCGATTGCCGCCTCGGACCGTCGCCCCGGCGATCGTCGCTCTGGTGAAGTCCGGTCAGCTGGAGCCGGTGTCCATCCAGGGGTGGAAGCGGCCGGCATACCTGCACGCCACCGCTCGCCGTCCCCGGGAGATCCACGCGCGTGCCCTGGTGAGCCCCTTCGACTCGCTGGTCTGGCAGCGCGAACGCACCGAGGCGCTCTTCGGGATCCGCTATCGGCTGGAGATCTACACGCCGGCCGCCAAGCGGGTGCATGGCTACTACGTGTTGCCGTTTCTCCACGGCGACCGGATCGTCGCCCGGTGTGACCTCAAGGCCGATCGGGGCGCTGGGGTGCTGCGTCTGCGGCGGCTCACCTGGGAGCCGGGCAGCGACGCCGGTGATGAAAGGGCCCTTGCCACCGAACTCGGGGCGATGGCCGGGTGGCTCGGCCTGGGTGACGTCGTGCCCGGTACTGCCGCCCAGTCCATTGCTGAAATCGCGTCATCTGGTGCGCCATGATGACGCAGTGATGACCGCATGAGTTGCCCTGTGTCAACCTTGGCTGTTTCAGGCGGCTTTCGCGGCGTGTTCGTGGAGGACGCGTTGGAGTGCGTTGTGGCGGGCGGGGTCGTAGGCGACGCCGTCTTGCCAGCATTTCCAGATGATGTTTGCCCAGGCCCGGGCGAGGATTCGTACGGCGTGGGGGTGGTTGTGTCCTCGGGCTCTGGCGCGGTTGTACTGGTCCGCGGCCCAGGGGTTGGCGTGGCGGGAGTCGCCGGCGAAGTCGCACAGGGCGTCGCGCAGTTGGTGGTCGGCCGACCATCGGAAGGTGACGGCTTTGACCTTGCCGGACTGGCGGGTCGAGGGTGCGACACCGGCCAGGCATGTCAGCGAGTCGGCGGTGGGGAATCGGCCGCGTGCGTCGCCGATTTCGGCCAGCAGGCGCGCTGCACGCAGCATCCCGGAACGGGGCAGCGAGGTGACGATGTGGGCGTCGGGGTGGATGTGGAGTTGGTTGCTGATGGTGTCTTCGAGGGTGTCGATCTGGGTCGTGAGGACGTGCAGGACG
>JBGAQV010000077.1:0-14038 GCA_044220505.1 Dermatophilaceae bacterium | reverse complement strand
GCCGTCCGCCCCCGGACACTCAGCAGGTATGCCGTCCCGGCGCCGACTGCTGCGCGCGATGTCGGCCGCCACAGCCGTGGTCGGCAGCGCCGTGCTGGCCGCGTGCGGGCGAACGAACGCCCCCGGCGGAAGTGTCAGCGGCGGCGTGCCGCCGACGACCGGCTCGGCGCCCGGTTCGGCGCCCGGGTCGGGAGGCGTCCCGGGACCGGCGCCGCTTCCCGATCCACCCGGTTTCCCGACCGGCATACCGACGCCGACGATCACCGAACCCGTTGCCGGAGAACGACGTCGGTCGGCGCCGTTCGTTTTCGTACTCGCCCAGGGCACGAGCATCGTTGTGCAGGTGATCAGCGGTGGGCCTCCGTGCGACGCCGTGACGGGCACCGAGGTCATCGAGACCTCAGGGCGGGTCGTCCTCACGGTGTGGACCGGTCCGCAGGTCGGGGCCGGCCCGTGCGACGGTCCGCAGGTGGCGATGGCGGCGATCCAGTGGATTCGCGTCCCGCTGGCGGCGCCGCTGGGCACCCGCGAACTCATCCCAGGCCGTACAGCCTGACCGGCCCGCGGCTCAGCTGCGGGCCGGGATGAGGCGAGCCATCTGGACGACGGCCGCGCCGGCCTGGTCGGCGGTCAGGGGGATCGACGCGTCGCCGTCGTAGATGATCTCGTAGACCTGCCCGGCCTTCTCCATATAGAAGTTCACCGTGAAGGTCGGGTCGAAGCAGGTCGTGTTGAGGAAGGACACCGGTGCTGCTGCCGTGGGCTCTTGGATCTTGCCCATGCATGTGATGGCCCGCTCTCCCTTGCGGCTGGCGGCATACGTGGCGGTGGGGTCGAACGCGGTGAGATTGGTGATGTCGATGACCCCCCGCTTGCCGCCGGTCGCGGCGATCCGGCACCGCTTCGCGTCACCGGTGATGGAGAAGACGGTGCCCTTGCCCAGCAGGGTCTCGACGGCCTCCTGGGCCGGCTGGCACCAGGTCGGTTGACCGGTCCCGCTCTCTGAACCGCTGCCCGATGCGCTGTCGGCAGTGTTTGTCGTGGCTTTGGCTGCGGGTGTCCCGACTGGCGTCGACGCGGCCGCGGACGGGGCAGCGGCCGGGGTGGCCGTCGAACCCGCGGAGCATGCGCTCAGGGTGGCGGCGAGGCTCAGGGCGACGGCGGCGCACGCCAGGATTCTGCGGCTGGGGACGTGGCTGCGGCGAGTGGTCATGGCTACTCCTTGGTGGCGGGGATTTCGTGGGGGATTTCGTGGGGCTGAGCGATCGGTGTCGTGGGCGGGGTCAGTCGCCGGCCGCGGGACGCAGCACGACCCGCACCGATCGGCCGTCGGCGGCCCGCAGCAGCACCGTCCGTTCGCTGCGGCCGTCCCAGACGATGTCGGCGTCGACGCTGAAGGTCGCGATGCCCGGGGGTCCCGAGCACCCGGCCGGTCCCGGCGCGGCGAGCACGTAGGAAACCTCGAGGCGGAGTTGGCCGAGGGCGGCCGGGCGCTCGAACCCCGCGGCCAGTTCGGTCCCAGGCCGGTATGCCGTGCAGCGGGCGGCCGGGTCGGCGCGGCTCACCAGGGTGCGGCCACCGAGCGCCAACCGCAGTGCGGTCATCGAAGCCTGCACCTCGGCGGCACCGGGCCCACCCGACACCGGCGGCTCGGCGAGAGTCACCGACCAGGCGGCCAAGAAGTCGGCGGGCACCGGAGCTGCGGCAGTCCGCCCGACCAAGGCCAGACCGCCCTGCAGTCCGGCATACCGGCGCGACTGTCCGGTCGCAGCATCGGTGAGGGTGACCGTCAGGGCGTAGTCGGTGCCGGCGCACAATCCCGGCACGGTGAGCCGACCCGATGACGCGGGGGTGGTCGTCGGGCCGAGGAAAGTCGTCGGACAACCCGGCGCCCGATCGGCGGGGACGACGCTCGTGGCACTCACCCCGAGGGTGACCTCACGATCGGCTTGCCAGATCAGGTCGAGAGCGGTCGACGGAGACGCGGGCGAGGGCTCCACCCGCACCCCGAAGGTGTCCAAGGTCGGGGCGCTCTGGCGCACCGGGGTCCGCAATTGTGGTGCGACAGCGGCGAATCCAGCGGGATCGATGCGCCATTGGTCGGCCGACCAGTCGGACACCACGCGTCCGCCGGGCAGCAGCGGGTTGCTCGCGTAGGGCACCTTGCGCACGACGAGATCCATGCCGGAGCCGTCGCTGAGCGGGATGCGGGCGCTGCGCGCGGGGCCGCAACCGGACGGCATACAGCCGCGGTTGTCGATCCAGATGCGGGTGCGCCCTTCCGTGCGATTGGCGAGGGCATCGGTGGTGAACAGCTCGATGTCGCCCGGGTCGAAGAGGAACCGGCTTTCCTCGACCCGGCAGAGGAAGCCCGGGTCGCCGAGCGGGCGCAGCGTGGCGGCCGTCGTGGCGCCGTTCGGGAAACCGCAGGCGGCCGTGAGGAACCGGTCACCGATGACCTGGAAGGTCCACCGGTCGAGGGTGGGCTGGCCGACGACGCTGAGTTCGGTGGCCGCCCGGGCGGGCGGCACGACGGTATGCCGTTCGATCGCCGTGACGACGGGGTTGTCGTAGGAGCGGCTGGGCAGGAGGTACCAGAAGACACAGATATCGACGGCCTCCCCCTGCGCCAGTGGGGGCATGGTGAGGTTGACGACGGCTTCGCGGCCGGCGGGCGTGCCCGGGTCGGGGGTCCAATAGCGAGTCTGGGCGGCCTGGCGGGTCACCGGAAGCGTGGTGCTCAAGATCGCCGGATCGACAGTGCGGCAGTCGGTGCCCGGGGGGTAGCCGGCCGCGGCGACGCGCTGGGCTTGCTGGCTGCGGATCCGGCCCTCCAGCGGATGGGCGGCGCTCTCGGGGGCGGTGGCCTCGCCGAGGGTCACGGCGACCATGGGGATCCGCACCTCGACATTGAGGGCGTCGACGGGGGCGAAACGCACCGGCCGGCGCAGGTCCGCCTCGCTCAGACCGGAGCCGGCGAACTGTGGATCCCACGCCGACCACTGGGGGTCGTAGGAGTAGCCGAAAGCGAACGGACCGGCCGCCACGCCCGCCGGCGCCCGTCGGCCGAGCGCGTCGTCGAGTCGCGCGCACAGCGGATCGGTCGTCGAGATGGTGCAGCCGGTGTGGATCGACAGGGCGAAGGTGGCGGCACAGTCGTACCACGTCGTGCCGTGCAACTCCCCGAGACAGCCGTCCCGGTTGGTGTCCATGACCTGGCGAGAAACCTTGAGACACAACGGGATTCCGGGCGTCTGAGTGCCGCGGGCGAAGGCCTCGGCCCACGCGGCGACCAGGTCGGCCGAGGGTGCCGCCGCCTCGGCGGTGACGACGACACCGGGGTGTGAGATCCGGATGAGCGAGGCGAGCACCCCGGGAGTGTTGAGCTGCAGATCCAGCCGGGCGATGACCGGCTGGTTGACGACGGCCGCGAAGATCGTGTCGGTGCGCCAGTCGATCGGTGCGGTGGGGAACTGCCGGGCGCATTCCCCGGCATACAGATCGGTCTTGCGGATCTCCCCGACCCACAGGGTCTGGAACGCCGGCGCCTGCCGATAGCCCAACACGAGCGCCTGCTGCCCCTGCTGGCAACCCGGCCCGGTCGGGGTGCGCACGCACGGGTCGACGAAGGCCCGGATGGTCCCGGGGTCACTGGGCACGAGCTCCGGTATGCCGGTCGTCGCACCGCTGGTGGTCGGGGCCGTGGCGGGCTCGCCGTAGCCCCGTCGGAGGGCGGCCAGGGCGGTCGCATCGGGCAGGTCCCGGACTTCGGCGCCGGCCGGCGCGATCGGAGCGGTGCCGGTGAGGCCGGCCTCTGGGTCGGCGCG
Organism: Dermatophilaceae bacterium; assembly: GCA_044220505.1. Classification (GTDB taxonomy): domain Bacteria; phylum Actinomycetota; class Actinomycetes; order Actinomycetales; family Dermatophilaceae; genus Phosphoribacter. Next base: position 10,211 of record JBGAQV010000077.1, on the reverse strand, counting down.
CAGGTCGGGCCCACCCCCGGGATTCGGCTCCGGCCGGCCCGACCCGATAGCCAGGCCCGACCCACCGACGCCGGGGCTGGAGCTGGCCTGGGAGGCACCCGCGACGACGCCGAGCGGGCCGGCGACGGGGAGGGTCGGTTCGCCGGCCCGCAGCGATCGGCCGATGAACCCACCCGTCACGGCGAGCACGACGAGCGCGATCGCGACAAGGGTGGCCACGGTGGGGCTGCGCCGGGCGCGGGGGGAGGTTGCCGCGGGGGTCCTGGAGGTCATGGCGGTCATCCGATGCAGGCTTCGGCGATCTGGCGGAAGTCAACGGCGCGGGTGGCGTTCGAGGTGTTGCCGAGGCTGTCGCGAGCGGTCACGGTGAGGGTCATGGGGATCGTCCCGGAGTGCGTGCTGTAGAGCGGCCCGACCCGGAATCGCCCGCCTCCCAACGAGGTTGCGGCGCCGGACTTCCCGCCAGCCGCCCACGTGACGGCCGTGACGGTCGCCCCGAACGGGTCGCTTGCGGCGACGGTGAGAGTCACCTGCTGGCGGTATGCCGTGCACGCCGAGGACCCCTCGGAGTAGAGGAAGCCGGAGTCGGTGGTCACGGTGAGCGCCGGGCCGGTGGTGTCCTTGGGCGTGGTGGCGGGCGAGGTGGGCGTGGGTGTGGCCCGTGTCGTGGGTGCCGCCGTCGGGGCAGTCGTCGTCGGGGCAGGTGCGATCGGCTGGGTGCGCGTCGACCCTGCGGCCGTGGAGCGCGGTGGAGTCGGTGCGGGCGGCGCCGATGACGCCGTGGCTGTCGCTGAGGCAGGTGATGCTGACGTGGGCGCGGCGGCCGACGGCACCAGGGCCGCTGCGGCTAGCGCGGTGCTGCAGGTGAGCTCGGGCAGGCCCTGAAGGTCGCCGTAGTCGGTGAGAGCAGCCCGGGGCATCCACGCGGGAACGCCGGGATTGTCCGGGTGCCGGATGACCGCCCAGGAGGCACCGGTGCGACCGATGATCCACACCTGATCGCCGCGGTGCAGGTCACCGAGGGGGGCACCCCAGGCGGTGTCGTCGCTGCACCCGTAGTAGCTCGCCGCGTCGGGTCGCAGAGTGACGTCCGCGCCACCCCGGCCGAGCAGGCCGGTGAGCCCGATGGCCAGCCCGGCACCGAGCGCGGCCACTGCGGCGACGATGGCACGCCACGGCATACCCGCCTGCGGGGCGGCGCCGGGCTGAGCGGCCTCGAAGAGCTTGGTCGGTTCCGCGGGGTGGACGCCCAGCGCGCGTTCAAGGCGCACCAACTCGTCGGGGCCGAGGTCGTAGCCGCGCAACGCCTCCGTCGGGGTGAGGCGGACCTGGTCGGCCCACGCCGCATCGTTGGCGATGCGCCGCAGCACGTCTTCCAGTCCGGCCATGTCCGAACCCTCGCGGCCCAGACAGGTTCAGCGCGTGAGTGGCGGCCACTCAATCCCGATGGCGCCGGTACTCACGTGGCCCACTCGGGCAGGATGCGACGGGAAACCCTCCGACCCGCCGACAAACCCGCACCGCCCCGCCCGCAGACGCCGGGAAACCTTCCGACCCGCGGACAAACCCGCACCGCCGCGCCCGCAAACGCCGGGAAACCCTCCGACCCGCCGAGTTGTTCGCTCAGTTCGAAACGGCCTCGCTGGCGAGCGCGTGGGCGAGCTGGTCGCGGCCGGTCACCGCCAGCTTGGTGAAGCACCGGTAGAGGTGGTTTTCGACGGTCCGTTCGCTGACGACGAGCCGGGCCGCGATCTGCCGGTTGCTCAGGCCGCCGGCCGCGAGCCGGGCGATCTGCGCCTCGCGGGCGGTCAACACGCCGCTGCTACTGCGAGCACCGAGCAGCGGCAGCGACACCGGTCCCAATTCGGCCGACAATGCAGCCGTCGTGGCTTCCCACCGCGCAGCCTCCTTGGCCAGACCCTGGCGACGGTATGCCGTGGCCGCGCTGGAAGCCGCCTCTGCGGCATACAGGCTCATCCCGAACTCCTCGAATCGGGTTGCCGCGGAGCCGATCTCGCCCCCTGACCCCCGAACCCGGGCCTGCACGAAGTCATACCGGACGGCGGCCAACGGCCCGACCGGCCGACCCCAGTCGCCGGTCGCCCCAGTCGAGTCGGTCAGGTCGGCAAGCAGATCCACGCGGGCTGCTTCGTGCCAGGTTTCGGCGAGGTTGGTCATCGACCCACTGGCCTGCACCTGCGTCAGTGCCGCCCGCAACGCCGCCACCGCAGCACCCCGGTCGCCCTGCCCGTGGGCGACCCAGGCGGCGGCGATGTCGAGCAGGTGGCCGTTGAGCATTTGTGGCGGCCGTGGGTATCCCTGCGTCCGCGCGAGAGTCGCGGCTGCCTCCTCGACGTCGCCACGCATGACCTGCACCCGGGTCAGCGCGGCACCGCACCACACCGCGAATCCCCACACCCGGACCGCTGCCCACAACCGGTCCGCCTCGGCCAGCACGCGCGCGGCGGTCGCGAGATCGCCGGCCAGCTCGGCGGCATGGCCCAGCGACATGGCTGCCCAAGCCCGCGCCTGCACCGAGGGCGAGACCGCGGTGCTCCGGTATGCCGTGTCCGCCACCTCCCGGGCCTGCGCCACCGCGCCGGTCTGCAACAGGCCCAGCAACTGGATGGCGTCGTGCTGCCCAGGGTCACCGATCGGCGGGATGTCGGCCCCCGAGAGGCTGTCAGTGAGGGCCTTCGAAACTGCCAGGCCCCGAGCCGGGTCGTCACCGAAGATCAAGCCGAGCGAGTAGCCGACGACCGCAACGAACCGCACCCACGGATGGGGGTGCTCGATGAGGTCAGCCGAGAGGGCGACGGCCGCCCCGGGAAGCCGGCCAGCACGGCGTGGGCGGATCGCTGCGCCGCCGCCAGAGCGGCCCCCGGCCCGTCCTCGGCCGCCGCCTCGTCGAGGACCGCCTGACCCGCAGCCAGGTCACCGGTCCACCAGTGCTCCTCGGCGATCCGCAGCCGGATCGCCGCGCACGCCCATGGGTCGGCCTCCCGCGGCAGAGCCGCGCGCAACAGCTCGATCGAGGTGGCGTGATCGCCATTGAGCGAGTGGCACCACGACGCCAGCAGCGCCGCCTCGGTCGTGCCCGTCACCTGCGCGGCCTCGAGCGCCAGCTCCGCAGCGAGCGGACTGTTCCCCGTGCCGATCGCGCGATGGGCTGCGGCGGTGAGCACCTCGGGCGCGACGCTGCGGCCGCCGCGGACCTGCCAGGTGATCGACTGCAGCTCGGTTGGGTCGGCGGCCGTCGCCACGCTGGCATCGGCCAGGGTCCGGTAGAGCCGCATCCGGGCCAGGTTGCCCAGCCTGGCCCGGGTGAGTTCGCGATAGAGCGGGTGGGCGAGGTCGACGAGCACCTCGGGCCGGGCGCTGCGAGCGCCTCCTGCGGTATGCCGTCCGCTCGCCTCCACTCCCCTCGGCTCCGGTCCCCAGGCGGTGGCGACCACGACCTCGGAGCGTTCCAGGGTCTCCAATGCGGGCAGACCGACGATCCGCTCCAAGAGCCCGGCATCCAGACGTCCGCCCAGCGCGAGGACTTCGATCGCGGTCCGTTCGAGGCCCTGGAAGTCGGCCAGGCGGGCCAGGACGACCTCCTCCAACAGCGCCGTGGCGACCATCCGGGCGTCGAAGTCGAAGACCCCGCCGTGGCGAGCCAAGGCGCCCGCGGCGAGCGAGCCCTCGACGAGCTCGCGTGCGTACATCGGGTTGCCGGCGGCCGAGCTCGCGACGAGCTGGCGGGCGTGCCCGGCCAACGGAGCCCCGAGCGCGGCCTCGACCATCGCGATGATCTGGTCGTCGCCAAGCGGAGGAAGCTCGACATGCTCGACGCCGGGCTCCTGCCGGAGCCGGTCGACCGCCGGCGGCGCGGGTGCCCCGGAGCGCTGAGTGGCCAGCAAGCGCACCGAGCCGCCGGCCAGCAGTTGGTGGACGACGGTGGCGCTGGCGTCGTCGAGCAGGTGCAGATCGTCGACGACCAGCACCGGGACGGCCGTCCCGACCCCAGCCTGGCCCAAGCCGCGGCCCAAGGCGCGGCGCACCGCGACGACGGCATCCCCGCTCGGCGCGGCGGCCTCGGCCCCGAGCAAGGTGGCGAAGGGAGCCAGGGCCAGTGGTGAGCCCGGCGTCGCGACGATGCGGCGGACGGGATGTCCGCGGACGGCATACAGGTCCGAAATGTGTTGCGCCAGGCGGGTTTTCCCGAGCCCGGCGGGCCCGTTGAGGATGATGTGGCGGCCGGCGTCCAGGCGCGCGGGGAGGTCTCCGACGAGCTGCTCCCGCCCGACGAAAGGCCACGTCCGATGCACCACGGGGGCCAGATTAGGGGCGCGGCGCCCCTGCGGGCGGGGAGTTCGGCGAATCACCCCGAGTCGGACGTAACGGGCGGGTGCGCGAGGTGAGCGGACGGCATACCCGTGTTGCCTTTCCGATAGACGCGGGGTGTCTTTAGGCCTACTGCGGCCGGGGCCGCGCTTCTAGAATCGGCCCCCTCAGGCGTTGCGCCCATCGGGGTCCGCCGACATCTTGGTTGCCCTGGAGGGTCACCCCATGGAGGATCTCCCGCTCTATCTGCGGCTGGTCATCATCTTGCTTCTCGTCGCGGGAAACGCATTCTTCGTGGGGTCGGAGATCGCGATCTCGTCGGCCCGACGCAGCCGGATCCGGCAGCTGTCTGAAGACGGCGACAAGCGGGCCAAGACCGTGCAGTTGCTGCATGAGGAGCCCGAGCGGTTCTACTCGGTGACCCAGGTCGGCATCACGCTGGTGTCCCTTGGCCTCGGTGCCGTCGGGATGGAGACCCTGCACACCGTCATCGACCCCTATGTCGTCGACATCTTCACCGCGCTCGGTGACCACGATGCCCTGCATCACGCAGCGCACACCGTGGCGTACGTCGTGTCGTTCGTCCTCGTGTCTTTCGTCCACATCGTCGGCGGCGAGCTGGCGCCCAAGGTGCTGGCCTTCCACAAGTCCGAGAAGCTCTCGCTCATGGTGGGGCGCCTGATCAACATCATGTACCTCACCTTCCGCCCGCTCATCGCGGTCATGAAGTGGGCCTCCGACCTGCTGCTGCGCCTGTCCGGCCAGGGCAACCTCGGCGGGCACGGCGAGAGCCACTTCACGATGAGCGTCGAAGAGATCCGGATGATCCTCGAAGCGAGCGAGAAGGACGGCATGCTCGCGCCCGAGGAGACCGAGATGATCCGCGGTGTCTTCGAGCTGGACGAGCACTCGGTGCGCGAGGCGATGGTGCCCCGCACCCAGATCCGCGCCCTCCCGCAGAACGCCACCCTCGGCGACACGCTGCGCTACTTCCGCGACATCCCGCACGCCCGGTTCCCGGTCTATGACAAGAGCATCGACAAGATCACCGGCATCGTGCAGATCAAGGAACTGCTCACCTACATGGCCGAGCACGCCTCCAGCGACAGCATGGCCACGGTGAGCAAGAAGAAGGTCGCCGACTTCGCCAAGCCGGCCTTCATGGTGCCCGACAGCAAGCCACTCAACGACTTGCTCGCCGACTTCAAGCGCACCCGCCAGCAGATGGCGATCGTCGTCGACGAATACGGCGGCACCGAGGGCATCATCACCCTCGAGGACATCCTCGAAGAGATCGTCGGCGACTACGAGGACGAGTTCACCCACGCCGCTCGCCGGGTCAAGAAGCTCGAGGGCAGCCAATACGAGATCGACGCCTCGATGCGCATCCTCGACCTGGAAGACCTCGTGCCGTTCGACTTCCCGCAGGATGACGACTACGTCACCCTGGCCGGGTTGTTCTACAAGTTCTTCGGCAGCGTTCCCAATGTCGGCGACATGGTGCGGCTGGAGGGCGGCCAGCTCACCGTCCGCGAGATGGACAACCACCGGATCACCCTGCTGCTCTTCGAAGACACCGCCATCGCGCCCGACGGCTCGACCCGGTTGGCCGAGTCCACCTCGGCGGCCGAGGAAGAGCACGGCCTGCTGCACCGGTTGCGGCACGGCAGTTCGGACCCGGACTGAGGCGACTGAGGCGACTGAGGCGACTGACCCGGCATACGGGCCGGTATGCCGACTGCCGGTATGCCGTCCGGCGCCCGGTATCTTTCCTGGCGGGGATCGGGCTGGGCTCGGGTCGGATCAGGAAGGCTTCGCATGGCGCACATCACCGGGAGCACGCCGAGCACCAGTGGCACCACCGGCGGGGAGATCGTGCGGTGGTTCGATCGGCGCGGGCTGACGCTGCTGCTGGCGGGCACTCCCTATGCGCGATCCACCTCGGAGCGGGCCACGCCGGTGCTCATCGGATGGTTCCTCCTGCTCATGCTCGTCGCGCTGCCCATGGCGACGACACTGGCGTGGTGGGCCGCCCTCGGGATGGCCCTGGCGATCGTCGTGGTCACCTGGTTGGCGTCCAATGTGGTGCGCCGGCGGTCGCTGCTCGGACCGATCCAGAAGATCGGCTGGCTCGAGTCGGCGGCGTTCGTCCTCGGCCCGCCCCTGATGATCACCCTCGCCACGAGCACCGACGAGTTCGCCGGCGAGGAGATCGATCCGCTGAGCTTCAAGGTGCTCACCGCCGTCATCGTCGCCCTGCTCCAGGTCGTTGCTCTCCTGGTGATCCTCGGTTTGGAGCGACTCGGCATCGTCACGCTGTCGCGGTGGTTGAGCCGCAGCCTGGGCCGGTCGCTGAGTCAGACCGGGTCGACGCTCGCGACCTCGCTGCCGGTATCCCTCGGGGTGGTGTTCTTCTTCTTCCTCAACCCCGGCGTCTGGGGATCGATCGGGACGCTCACCATCACACCCTTCCTGGCCGTCATCTCGGTGCTGCTCCTGCTGGCAGCCCTGTTCATCGCCCGCCAGCAACACCTCGGGCTGGCCGAACTCGTGCACTTTGAGACGGCGGAGGAGCTGCGGGAGGCTTTGTCCGACACCCCGCTGGCCGACCTGTCCGACGGGCCTGACGAGTCTGCGCTCGAGGTGCCTGCCAGCTGCCCCCTCACCCGGCGGCAACGCTTCTACGTCCGGCAGATCGCGATGCTGTCCCAACTCATGGTCGGGTTGATCATCGCGGCGGCCGTCTTCCTGCTCTTCCTGGTCATCGGCTACCTCGCGGTCGATCCGGCCACTGCGCAAGTGTGGACTCGGTCGGCCCCGAACGTGCTCCTGCGCTACGAGGGGGCCGGCCACACCTACCTGATCAGCTCGGCTCACCTGCAAGTGGCCGGCTTCCTCGCCTGTTTCGTCGCGTTCAATTTCACGCTCGCCTCGGCGACCGACGCCCGGCTACGGCATACGGCCAAGGAAGCGGCCTTCCAGGTGATCCGGCAGGCGTGTGCCGTGCGGCTGGTCCTGCTCCGGCAACGTGCCTGAGGCCGAGACGGTCAGCCGGCCAGGGCGGCCTCGATGTCCGGCGCGATCGAGGTCGGCGACACCGTCGGGGCATAACGCTTGATGACCTGGCCGTCGCGACCGATGAGGAACTTGGTGAAGTTCCACTTGATCGAGCTGCCGAGCAGGCCACCCTTCTGCGAGCGCAGCCACTGCCACAGCGGGTGGGCACTGTCGCCGTTGACCTCGACCTTGGCGAACATCGGGAAGGTCACGCCGTAGTTGACCTGGCACACCTCTCGGATCGCGTCGGCGTCACCCGGCTCCTGCCCGGCGAACTGATTGCACGGGAAGCCGAGCACCGCCAGCCCCTGCGCACCGAAGCGCTGGTTGAGCTCCTCCAACTCGGTGAACTGCGGCGTGAACCCGCACTTGGACGCGGTGTTGACGACGAGCACCACCTGGCCGGCGTAGTCGGCCAGCGCCTGCTGCTGCCCCGCGAGGGTGGTGGCGGTGAAGTTGTGAAGGCTGCTCATCGGGCGCTCCTGCGAAGGTGAGTGGAATGCCAGCGCAGCGCTGATCGTCAGGCGGCGTCGGTGCGGCGGTCGATGGGGTGGGTGGTGTAGTGGCGGCCGGTGGGGCTGGTCCAGGTGAGGGTGCCGTCCCAGGCGAGGTCGACGTGCCAGCCGGCGTGGTGTTTGAACCCGTGGTGTCTTCGGCAGAGGCAGTGCAGGTTGCGGATGTCGGTGGGTCCGTGGGGGTAGGCGATGGCGTGGTCGATGTCGCAGCGGGCGGCGGGGACGGTGCAGCCGGGGAAGCGGCAGGTGCCGTCTCGGGCGCGGACCAGGCGTTCGAGGGCCCGTCCGGGGCGGTAGGTCTGTTGGGTCAGGTATGCCGTGGCTCCGGTGTGGGGGTCGAGGCGGGCCAGGCGTAGCCGGGTGGTGGGGTCGGTCAGCAGGTGGGTCACCTGGTCGCCGATCAGGGTGCCGGTGAGGGCGTTGTCTGCGCAGAGCGCGCCGGTGGTGATGGTCTGGTCGGTCAGGGCGACGGTGACGGTGGTGGTGACCTGGGCGTTGGCCAGCAGCAGGTCGAGGAAGGCGTCGGCTCGGGCTTGGGAGACGGTCAGGGTGGGGTTGGCGTGGCGGTATTCGGTGGCCAGGTCGCAGACCGCGGCCCAGGCTTGCCCGGACCGGCCGGCCGGGGTCAGCGCGGTCCAGGTGGTGGTGCCGGGGTAGGGGCCGGGCTGGACGCGGACCTCCCGGTCGGTCCGGCCTTGGCGGGCCTGGGCTGCTGCGGTGTCGGGGTCGACGTTGGCGGCGACGCGTTGGGCTCGGGCCCGGAGGGCCCCGGCGGTGCCCTGGCCCAGGCCACCGTCGCGGGCGTGGGGCCGGGCGGCATACAGGGTGGTCTCGAACTGGCTGACCCGCTCTGGGGACACCAGCTCGCTGGCATCGACGATGACGCTGACTCGCCAGGGTTCGACGTCACCGGCCAGGGCTGCGGCCAGGGTCACGGGCAGGTCGTTGACGACCCGGCGGGCGTCGGCGACCCGGGTGGCCATCGACCGTGGCGACAGGTGCAGCAGCGGAGCCAGCATCGAGGGCACGAAGTCGTCTGCGGTCCAGGTCCCCAGGGGCACCTGCCCGGCTTCGGTGAGGCGGGCTTGGCCGAGTTGCCATTCCCGGTCTTTGGCCCGGGCGAAGGCTTCGATGAACACCTGTTGCAGGGCGCTGATCTGGTTCAACGCCTGCTGGAGGGTGGCGATCGCTTCCTCGGCCACGCCTTCGTCGGCTTCAAGCAGCGCGACCGGGTCGATGTGGATCAGCGCGTCAGCGACCTCAGTGGGTCGGGCACCGAGCAGCGGTCGGCCGGCCAATGACGCCAGCCAGTCCTGCCCCCACTCCCATTCAGTGCCCTCGAACATGCTCCCATTCTATCGAACGTCTGTTTTATCTTACAAGAGGATAGCCAGTTTTTCAGGCGGACTAGATGGCCTGCGATCTGTCCCACAGTAGGGCAGGGAATCATGAAGAAGCTCCCAACCACGACGCGGCTTCCGCAGCTCCCGACTGCTCATGACTCCATTGACCCCCCGGCTGGCGTCGGACCGCCGAGTGGCGGAGGACGGTGGCGGAGCCGCCCGGTGAGCGGACGGCATACCGGCCCGGGTATGCCGTCCGCACCCCTCGAGCCACCCGGTTCAGGTCGGCGCAGATCAGGTCACAGCGGGTTGTTGCACGTGCCGTACTTGGGACCGTAGGGAACGCCGTACATATTGAGCAGCTGCGTGCCCTTCCACGTGCCCCAGACCGAGCCGTCGGGTGCGTAGTAGGTCTCGTCGTAGTTGTAGCGCCCGGAGTAGTAGACGCCGTTGAACCGTGCGCTCGACGACCAGTTGCCGACCAGGGTGTAGAGCGTGCCGTCCGGGGCGCGCATGACCACGCTGGGCGCGGTCTTGGTCTTGGAGCCGTTCGTTTCCATGAAGCCGGAGACGGCCCACAGGCTCAAGCCGTGGCATTGGGTGCTGAAGAAGGGGCTGACCGGGTAGGGACCCGGCGACGGGGCGGCGTCGGCGGCGGGTGCCGCCGTGAGCAGGCCCGTGGCGACGCCGGCGGAGACCGCGAGTGCGGCGGCGGTCCGACGCAGGCTGCGGCGCGAGGTGGGGGTGGTGCGGGTCGTGCGAGTGCGGGTTGTTGACATCGTGACTCTCCTGGGAGATCCCATTCGCTGTGCGGTTCGACAGCGGGGCCACATGTGGCCCACAGCAACGCTGGCAGCACATGGGTTAAGGCACGGTCAATAGCTCCCTAACCTCGAGATTTCACCGTGCTGGTGTGGTGAGGGTGTGCCGGTGATGTGAAAAGTGCTCCTGAGCTGGGACGATGGCG
>JBGAQV010000076.1:0-14149 GCA_044220505.1 Dermatophilaceae bacterium | reverse complement strand
GACTTCTCTCGTACGTGCGGATCCGCGGGGGATCGCTGCATGAGCGCCTCGAAGTCGGCCAGTGCAGGTGTACGTTTCCTTCACCTCTCATCGGAGTCGCTCGTGCCCCGTTTCTTGCTGCGCTGGCTCGCCGCCGCCACAGCAAGCGGCGGCGCCCGGGTCGTCGATATCGTCGAGGTGAGCGGATCGACGCTCGTGCTCGACCGCCTCGCCTCGGTCCCGGCCACACGGGCCGCCGCTACGGACTTCGGTGAGCGCCTGGCCCGCACCCATGCGGCCGGCGCGACGGCATACGGGATCGGGCCGGACGGCTGGGACGGGGACGGCTACTTCGGACCCAGCCACGCGGTCCTCGACCTCGCCCTCGGTGCCCGACCCATCTGGGGCATCCACTGGGCCCGGCAGCGACTTCGCCCGATCGCCGCGACCTGCGAGGCGGCCGGCACGCTCGCGCCGGGCACCGTGGCCGATCTGCACCGGGTGGCCGACCGGTGCGAAGCGGGCGACTTCGACACCGACGACGCCCCGGCTCGGGTCCACGGTGACCTCTGGTCCGGCAACCTCATGTGGACCGAGCGTGGCGTCGTGCTCATCGACCCGGCCGCCCATGGCGGCCACCGCGAACTCGACCTCGCGATGCTCGCACTCTTCGGGGCTCCCCACCTCGACCAGATCGTCACGGCATACGAGCGCGTGTCACCCCTGGCGGCTGGGTGGCGCGAGCGGGCGCACCTGCACCAGCTCTACGCGCTCGCCGTCCATGCGCACCTCTTCGGGCGCGGGTATGCCGTGCAGACCGCCGCCGCCGCGCGGCGCTACCGCTGACCAACGATGTCCATCCGCACCGACCCGGCGGCGACATCCACGGCGCTGACTCGCACGGTGACATCGGTGCCCGGCTTCCCCGGCCCGGCCGCCACGCCGACGACCGCAGGATCGAGCAGCTGCACGACCGGCATTCCCTTGGAGGTGAGGTCGACCACCGAACCGGGGAAATCCTGACCGACCGACCCGGCGAGGACCGCAGCCTCCACGGCGTCGGTGCTGGCCCGCTCCACAGCCGAGGCCCGGCGGTCGGCATGTGCCATGAGGTCCGGCAGCGTGGGCAACGCGTCGCGCACCCAGTCCGGCACCGGCGTGCCCGCACAGAGCGCCTCGCACACGACGAGGCCGAAACGGTCGACGAGCCGACGCAAGGGTGCCGTCACATGCGCATACGGTGCCGCGACCGCGGCATGGGTGCGGATCTCGGGCGCTTGGCCCTCGAAGGGGGTGTAGCCGGCACCGCGGAAGAGCGACGTGGCCTCGTGGATGACCGCGAGGTGGCGGGAGTTGCCGCGATCGAGCGAGCGCAGGAAGTCGCCATATCGCTGCCCTTGCGGCCACGGGACGCCGAGGGCAGCCGCCTGGCGCCGGAAGCGTTTGACCGCAGCGGGATCGGGGTCTGGCATCGTACGCAGGATGCCGATGCCGCCGCGGAGCATGATGTCTGCGGCGGCCATTCCGGTCATCAGGGAGATCTGGGCGTTCCAATCCTCGGCCGGCACCGGTGGCCGCAGCGCGATGACATACCCTCCCGAGCCGTCGGAGCTGACCTCCTGCTCGGGCATCGGCAAGGATGCCCCACCGCGAGCAGCCTCAAGGGCGGCACGCTTGCCGCCGATCTCGCGCAGCAGCAGCACCTGCTCGTCAGCGGCGCCGGATTCCACCTCGGCTTGCACCGTGAGGTAGTCGCGCCGAGCGCGGCTGCGCACCATGGCGCGCGCCACCTCGGCACTGCCGACCGTGCCGTCTGCGGCCACCCGCAGATCCCACACGTATGCCGGTCGCTCCTGACCCGGCAACAAGCTCGCCGCTGCTTCGCTGAGGATCGGTGGGTGCAGGGGCACCCGTCCGTCAGGGGCATAGATCGTCAAGCCGCGAGCGCGCACCTCGGTGTCCAGGGCCGACCCGGCCGTCACGAAGTGGGGCACGTCGGCGATGGCATAGCGCACCCGATATCCGTCGCCATCGCGCTCGAGGGCCATCGCCTGGTCGAGGTCCATCGAGCCCACTGGATCGAGGGTCCAGAACGCCACCTCGGTGAGGTCGGCCGGTGCGCTGGGAGGGCTATCGGCAGCGGCCCGGGCGTCCGCGAGCGCCGCGCTCGTGAAGTCCTGGGGCACCGCCAGATCGGTCCTGATCTGGGTCAGTCGGCGCAGCAAGGCGGCAGTTGTCGCGCCGTCGATCCCGGCCTCAGGCGCTGGCCGAACGGTGATGTGACGGCTGGGCATGCGCACACCCTAGCCACCGGCTCCCGCACCGACCGGGTCGCCGAGCCGTCCTCGCCGCCGTCGAGCGCCACCTGAGGCCGCCACTACGCTGCGAGCGTGATCGTCCTGCTGCCCCCGTCCGAGACCAAGCACGAGCCCCGGCGCGGCGCACGGTTGGCGCTGGACGCCTTGTCCTTCCCCGAGCTCACCACCGCACGGCAAGAGGTCCTGACCGAGCTCATGGCCACCAGCGCCCTGCCCGACGCCTGTCGACTGCTCGACGTCTCCCCCGGCCTGGCCGATGTCGTCGCGCGTAACCAACGGCTGCGTGAGATGCCCACGGCACCGGCCGGCCAGATCTACACGGGAGTGCTCTACGACGCACTCGACCTAGCCACCCTCGACGCCGCTGCCCGCGCCCGGGCCACCCGTCGCCTCGTCGTCGTGTCGGCCCTCTTCGGGGCGTTGCGGATGAAGGATCGGATCCCGCCCTACCGCCTCGCCATGGGGGTGTCCCTGCCCACCCTGGGAGCGCTAGCCGCGATGTGGCGTCCGCACCTGGAGCCGGTGCTCACCGCAGCGGCCGGGTCGGGCTTGGTCATCGACGGTCGCTCCGCGGCATACCAAGCCGCCTGGGTGCCCCGCGGTGACCTGGCCGAGCGCTGGGTGCACCTTCGGGTTCCTGGCGTCAGCCATGCTGCCAAGCACACCCGGGGCTTGGTCGCCCGGGCAGTATGCCGGCATACCGGGTCCATCACGTCGGTCCCGGCCCTGGCGCGCGCGCTGGAGCCCGACTTCGCGGTGACCGTGCACCGCCCGTCGCGCCCCGGGAAAGGGTGGACTCTTGACGTCACCGCTCGCGAGCTGTCGCCCGTGTCCGGCGCAAGCCACTGACGAGCGACCACGTCCCCGAGCTGCCGGCTGCGGCGGCCGACGGCCGGCGCGGGGAGAAATCAGCCAGCCAAGACGGGCAGTTCAGTGCGTTCGCGGGTGGACGTGGACGGTCACGGTGTGGCCTCCGCTGTCGAGTTTGGCGTCACAGGTGTGCAGTGGCACGTCAAGGACCTCGGCCAGCGCCAGGTAGGCGGCGTCGTAGGTGGTGTATCGGTGGCGCAGGTCCCAGATGCGCCCGGCCAAGGGTGCGGTCTCGTGCCTGTCGACCATGAGGGCGAAGTGATGGGCGCGAGCGGTCTCGGCCAGGGCGGGTGGCAGCTTGTGGCTCAGGGACAGACCCCGCAGAACCGCGAGGACCTCGATGTCCAGCAGGTGCGGCGCTGCAAGATCACCAGCAAGTGCAGCCAGCAGGCTCTCGTCCACGTCACCCCCGATCAGCGCCTCGACCATTGCCGAGGCGTCGACGACGATCATCGACGAGACTGCCCGAGAGCCTCGACGATGTCAGGGGTCGAGGGCCCCTGGCTTCGGTCCAGTCGACGAAGACGCTCGACGATCTCGGCATTGGTGGGACGCGAGGCGATCCTGCTGAGCTCGCCCGCGACATAGGCGGACAGCGACTTCCCCTCCGCCGCCGCACGCCTCTTCAGCGTTTCAGTGACCTCGGTGGGAACGTCGCGGACGTAGAGAGTCGTCATGAAGACCATGCTAGCAAGATGCAAGCAACGGACAGGGCCGCCGGTGACGCGATAACGGCGCGCGGCTAGGAACGCTCGACCTCGGTGAGGTGGTCGACGCGGTTGACGGCGGGGACCGAGAGATTGCCGTCGGCCCACAGGTCGATGACCGAGATCGAGGCCGGGTCGGTCGCCAACGCCCAGAAGCGTTCCGGCGCGATCCCCAACAGATGGTTGAGCACGACGAGGATGGGGACCCGACTGGTCACGACGATGGTCACTCCCGGGCCGGGAGCCACGGCCGACCACGCGCGGTGCACCCGTGCGGCGACGTCGGCGCGGGATTCGCCACCCGGCGGCGGATAGGACGGGTCCATCCGCATCCGGGCCAGCTTGGCCGGATGGCGGGCGGCGATCTGCTCGAAGGTCAGCCCGTCCCACTCCCCGAACGACCGCTCGTCCCAGTCGCGATCACGGATCGGATCTACTCCCAGCGCAGCCGCGATCGCGTCGCCGGTCGCCATTGCCCGCGCCAACGACGAGGTGACGACCCGCACCTTTCGCGGGGCGGCCTCGGAGACGGGTATGCCGTCCACCAAGGTCGCGACCGCTCGCGCAGCCGCCTGCGCCTGCGCTTGCCCGAGCGCGTTGAGCGGGGGGTTCGAGCCGCCGCGACCATCCAGTCGCCCGGAGACGGTGTTGTCGGTCACGGCATGGCGGACCAGCACGATGCGGTGCGGATCGGTGAGGACGGGTCCACGACCCGAGTCGATAGCGGCTGTCGTCGAGGTGGTTGCCTCGTTGGCGGTGGGTGTCGCCTCCGCGGCGGGGGCCGTCGTGTCCCGCGCCGTGTCGTCCGATTCGGCAAGCCGGTCGATCCGCCGGCCATCCATGGCCAGGTTGGAGAGAGCATCTGCTGCGGCGTTGTCCGCGCGCGGGATCCAGGTGAAGCGCACCCGCCCCCCCGCTTCGGAGATCTGTCGCACCAGGGCTCGCGCCTGGGCGGCCAGACGGCGCATGTCCTCGTGTTTGATCTGCCAGCGGCCGGCCATCTGCTCGACGACGAGCTTGGAATCCATCCGCACCTCGACGTCGGCATCGGCAGCCAGGCGCAGCACACCCTCCAATCCGGCGATAAGGCCGGAGTATTCGGCGACATTGTTGCTGGCGGTCCCGAGCGGCTCAGCGCGTTCCAGGAGCACCCGGCGGGTGCGAACGTCGCGCACCAGTGCTCCGAAACCGGCCACGCCGGGGTTGCCCCGAGAGCCGCCGTCGGCCTCGACGACGAGCTGGCGTCCTGGCAAGGCTCAGATCCCCGACTCGGCAGTGCGCACCAGGATGCGGCGGCACTCCTCGCACCGCAGGACCTCGTCCATCGGAGCCTCGCGGAACCGCCCGAGGTCGACCTGGTTGAGCTCCAATCGGCAACCGCCGCAACGCCTTTGGCGCAACTCGGCAGCACCGATGCCGCCATTGGACGACCGGATCTTGGCGTAGACGGCCAACAGGTCCTCACCGACGTTGGGCACGACCGCCGCGCGCTGGGCACCCACCTGGGCAGCCTCGGCATCGAATCCGGCGATCGCCTCGTCGCGCGCCGCGGTCACCGAGGCCAGGGTGGCGTCCAGCTCCGACCGCCGAGCCTGCAACCGGGCCACCTCGGCCTCCAAGCCTTCGGCGCGCTCCATCACCTCGAGCTCGATGTCCTCCAGCTCGCCCTGCCGACGGGCCAGCGACCCGAGCTCATGCTGCAGCGCCTGCAGGTCCTTGGCGGTGCCGGTGCCGGCCTCGAGGCGGCGTTGGTTGCGCTCGGCACGATCGCGCACCAGCTGCACGTCTGACTCGGCCTTGGCGACCTCGCGCTGGATGTCGGCCAGAGCCGTCTCGGCCAGGGCCAGCTCGCGGTCCAGGGCCGCTGACTGCTGGGCGAGGGTGGTCAGCTCGCTGTGCTGGGGCAAGGTGGCGCGGGCGTGGTCGAGCTGATCCAGACGGGTATCCAAAGCCTGCAGGTCCAACAACCGCAGCTGGCGGAGCGGGTCGGCTTTCAGCGGGCACCTCCGGCGTCGCGCGCGCCGACGACGAAATCCCAAGGGTCGGTGCGCAGGGTCGAGACGTAGGTCTCCACCGTAGTCCCCTCCGCCGCCGACGACGACGCATCCGATGATCCAGACGACGTCGGCGCCCAACCCGGCCCCGAGGCCCCGACCGCCAGCGCAGCCGTCAACCGGTGCTGGGCAGACTCCAGCCACAACCACTCGGTGGCCCAATGGCCGGCATCGATGAGATAGGGCGGGCCCCCGCGGGATTCTTCCCGCGCCTCCGATGCAGGGTGATGACGCAGGTCGGCGGTGACGTAGACGTCGGCCCCCGCCGCCCGGACGGCCGCGAAGCGGTCGTCACCCGAGCCACCGAGCACGGCCACCCGGCATACCGTGGCCGTAGGGTCGCCCGACACCCGGACGCCCCCCGCCGTCGGCGGCAGCGCAGCGGCCAGCGCGAGCACGAAGTCACGCAGCGTGCTCGGCGCGGGCAGCTCGCCCACCCGGCCGAGCGGCTGACCGTTCTCGAGGTCCAGCGGCCGCACCTCGGTCAATCCGCATGCGGCCGCGAGGGCATCACTGACCCCAGGATCGGCGACGTCGGCGTTGGTGTGCGCGCAGTAGATGGCCAGATCCGCCACGACCGCGCGGGTGACGGCGGCACCCTTGGCCGAGGTCGTCGCCACCGAGTGGATTCCGCGCAGCAGGAGCGGATGGTGGGTGATGAGCAAATCCGCCCCGGCCGCGATGGCCTCGTCGATAACCGCGAGGGTCGGGTCGACCGCCAGGTGGATCCGACGCACCGGCTGGTCGGGGTCGCCGGTGACCAGGCCGACTCGATCCCACCCGAGAGCCGTCTCGGGCGGGTAGAGCGTGTCGAGGGCGGTCAGGACGTCACGCAAGAGGACGCTCATGTGGGCCCGGCCGGGTTCGAACCGACGACACCCGCGGTGTAAGCGCGGTGCTCTGACCAGCTGAGCTACAGGCCCCAGGCGACGGAGGACGACCCGGTATGCCGGTCGCCACCGTCGCGGCGGTTCATTGTGCCACCGGCGCGCCGGTTGTGGGCATCAGCCCTCTCGACGCACCTGCGCCAACGCCGCCCGGTAGTCGGAGAAGTCGCGAGCCAGCCCGGTGGGGTTGACCTCGGTCCAGCGCACAATGCCCTCGCGGTCGATGAGGAAGGTGCCGCGCTGGGCAAACCCCTTCTCGGCGTTGAACACCCCGAACTGCTGCGCGACCTGGCCGTGGGGCCAGAAGTCGGACAGCAGCGGGAAGAAATAGCCCTCGGCGTCGGCCCAGGCACGCAGCGCGAACATCGGGTCGCACGAGATGGCCAACACCTGTATGCCGTCGTGCTGGAAGTCTTCCAAGCCGTCGCGGACGGCTCGCAACTCCCCAGTGCAGATGCCCGAGAACGCGAACGGCACGAAGATCACGACGACGTTGGCGCGCTCGAGAACGCCAGCCAGCGAGACCTCGGCACCGAGGTGATCGACCAGCGTGAAGTCGGTGGCACGGTCTCCGACGGCCAGAGGGGCGCTCATGGCCTCCAGTCTGCCAGGGTCCACCGACACGGCAGTCGTCTCAGCGGCGCGCTGAGCGTGGCGCGACCAGGCGGGCGACCGTCCAGGTCCGCGAGACATTGGCGACCCCGGCCGGGTGCAGGCCTGCCGTCACGGCGGCGTCCTCGATGTCACTCGGCTCCACGTGGCCGGCTCTACCGGTGCGCGGAGTGCACAGCACGACGAACCCTCGATCGACGAGATTGGTCAACGCATCGACCAGGGTGTCCACCAGGTCGCCGTCATCGGCCCGGAACCAGACGAGCACGGCATCCGCGCCGTCGTGGTAGCTCTCGTCCTCCAAGGGACTGCCGACCACACCCTCGATGGCCAGCCTCAGGTCCTCATCGACATCGTCGTCCCAGGCGAACTCCTGGACGATCTGCCCAGCCACGAAGCCGACCTTGGTCAGCATCGTGCCCTGCGCAGCCTCCGCCTGCCCTTGCACGGACGTATCCATCCTTTCGTGATCCCAGATGGCGGGACTGACCCCTGTTCGCCTCAGTGTGCCGCAGCGACCTGCGCTTGTGGGTGGTTGGCAAGGTGAGATCAGGCACCCGAAAGGTGCCGCGCGACGGCATACCTCGTCGGGTCCGAAACCGTCCATCCCCTGACTGGCGATGTGACGTAGACCGCTTTCGGGTAGAGGATGGAGGTAGCCACTGCAGAAAGGACCCTCACCGTGTCAGGCCAGTCCGGACCCATCTTCAACGGCATCCCCAGCCAACTCCCCGATACCGACCCCGAGGAGACCCGGGAATGGGTGGAGTCGCTGCAGGGGGTCATC
Source organism: Dermatophilaceae bacterium (assembly GCA_044220505.1). Lineage (GTDB taxonomy): Bacteria > Actinomycetota > Actinomycetes > Actinomycetales > Dermatophilaceae > Phosphoribacter. The sequence continues at coordinate 5,935 of JBGAQV010000076.1, read as the reverse complement.
GACGGTCAGGGCCGCACGCGCGCGCGGTACATCATGCTGCAGCTGCTGGCCCAGGCCCGCGGACAGCAGGTCGGGGTCCCGTCGCTCACGGCAACCGACTACATCAACACCATCCCGCCGGAGCGCGAACCGTGGTTCCCCGGTGACGAGGACATGGAGCGGCAGTACCGTCGCTGGATCCGCTGGAACGCCGCCGTGCTCGTGCACCGCGCGCAGCGACCCGGAGTCGGGGTCGGTGGGCACATCTCCACCTATGCCTCGGCTGCGACCCTCTATGAGGTCGGGATGAACCACTTCTTCCGCGGCCCGGATCACTCCGGCGGCGGCGACCAGATCTTCTTCCAGGGACACGCGGCGCCGGGCATGTACGCCCGCGCCTTCCTGGAGGGAGTGCTGGACGAAGCCGACCTCGACGGTTTCCGTCAGGAGAAGTCTCACCTCGTCGACGGCACGATCCGCGCCCTGCCTTCGTACCCGCACCCGCGGCTCATGCCGTCGTTCTGGCAGTTCCCGACGGTGTCCATGGGCCTAGGCCCGATGAACGCGATCTACCAGGCGCAGTTCAACCGCTATCTGCACGACCGTGGCATCAAGGACACCAGTGGCCAGCGGGTGTGGGCCTTCCTCGGCGATGGCGAGATGGACGAGCCGGAGTCCCGTGGCCTGCTGCAGCTGGCCGCCAACGAGGAGCTCGACAACCTCACCTTCGTCGTCAACTGCAACCTGCAGCGCCTCGACGGGCCGGTGCGCGGCAACGGCAAGATTATGCAGGAGCTCGAGGCGTTCTTCCGGGGCGCCGGCTGGAACGTCATCAAGGTTGTCTGGGGCCGCGGGTGGGACCCCCTGCTGGCCGCCGACCGTGACGGCGCGCTCGTGCACATCATGAACCAGACCAGCGACGGCGACTACCAGACCTTCCGCGCCAACGACGGTGCCTACGTCCGGGAGCACTTCTTCGCCCGTGATCCCCGCACCGCGAAGATGGTCGAGAAGTGGAGCGACGAGCAGATCTGGGAGAAGCTGCGCCGCGGCGGTCACGACTACCGCAAGGTGTATGCCGCCTACCAGGCCGCCATGGAGCACACCGGTCAGCCGACGGTGATCCTCGCCAAGACCATCAAGGGCTTCACGCTCGGGTCGCACTTCGCCGGCCGCAACGCCACGCACCAGATGAAGAAGCTCACCCTCGATGACCTCAAGGGTTTCCGCGACCTGCTGCGCATCCCGATCACCGACGAGCAGCTCGAGGCCGACCCCTACCAGCCGCCGTACTACCACCCTGGTCCCGACGACCCGGCGATCCAGTACATGCTCGCCCGCCGGCGGGCCCTCGGCGGCTCGGTGCCGTCGCGGCGGACGGCTCACGTGCCGCTGCCGTTGCCGCCCGCCGACGCCTACGAGGCGATGGCCAAGGGCTCGGGCAAGCAGCAGATCGCCACGACGATGGCCTTCGTCAGATTGCTCAAGGACCTCATGCGAGACAAGGGCTTCGGGTCGCGAGTGGTCCCGATCATCCCCGACGAGGCCCGCACCTTCGGGATGGACTCGTTCTTCCCGACGATCAAGATCTACAACCCGCACGGCCAGAACTACACCCCGGTCGACGCCGAGCTCATGCTGGCCTACCGCGAGTCCGAGCAGGGCCAGATCCTGCACCTGGGCATCAACGAGGCCGGCTCGGTGGCCGCCTTCACGGCCGCTGGCACGGCATACGCGACCCATGGCCAGCCGATGGTGCCGATCTACATCTTCTATTCGATGTTCGGCTTCCAGCGCACCGGCGACTCGATCTGGGCGGCTGCAGACCAGATGAGCCGAGGCTTCCTCATCGGTGCCACTGCGGGCCGCACCACGCTGACCGGCGAGGGGCTGCAGCACGCCGACGGGCACTCGCCACTGCTGGCCGCGACCAACCCCGCGGTGGTCACCTACGACCCGGCGTTCGGTTACGAGATCGCCCACATCGTCCGGGATGGCCTCGAGCGGATGTACGGCGAGGGCGACGAGCACGTCGACGCGCAGGGCCGCAACCGCGACGCGATCTACTACCTGACCGTCTACAACGAGCCGATCGTGCAGCCAGCCCAACCCGAGGGCCTGGATGTCGAAGGGCTGCTCAAGGGCATGTATCTGCTCAAGAAGGCCGACACCGAGGGGTGGCAGCACCAGCCCGCCCGTGCCCAACTGCTCGCGTCGGGCGTCGCGGTCCCGTGGGCATTGGAGGCGCAGCGGCTGCTCGCCGACGACTTCGGCGTGGCGGCGGACGTCTGGTCGGTCACCTCGTGGACCGAACTGCGCCGCGACGGCCTGGCCGCCGACGAGCAGTCCTTCCTGCGCCCGGAGCAGCCGACCCGCACGGCATACCTCACCGAGGCCCTCTCGGCCACGGCCGGGCCGGTCGTCGCGGTGTCCGACTACATGCGCGCGGTCCAGGACCAGATCCGGCCCTGGGTGCCGGGCGATTACGTCAGCCTCGGCGCAGACGGCTTCGGGTTCTCGGACACGCGGGCGGCCGCGCGGCGGTTCTTCCACATCGACAGCGAGTCGATCGTGGTGCGGACCCTGCAGGCTCTCGCGGCGCGCGGCGAGGTCGACCCGCAGCTGGCTCGAGATGCCGCGCAGAAGTACCGGCTGCTCGACATCTCGGCCGGGACGACGGGCAATCCCGGCGGCGACTCCTGACCGGTCGCCGGCGCACCTGATGACCGACTGGTCGCAGCAGATGCGGGAACGGTCGGTGGTGGAGACGCAATACTCCACCACCGACCGGCTCGAGCGACGGATCTCGATCTGGAGTCCTGGCCCCGACGGGATCGACCCGACCGCGCTGTTGCGCGACTCGATCGTCGCGCTGCACCCGCGTCACGCGGTGGAGATCGGCTGCGGCACCGGCACTCTGGCGGCTCAGGTATGCCGTCAGCTTCCCTCGTGCGACTACCTCGCCACCGACCGCTCCCCCGCGATGGTGGCCGCGACTGCGGCCCACGGCGTACGAGCCGAGGTGAGCGATGCCGCAGCGTTGCCGGTGCCGGACGGCTGGGCGGACGTGGTCGTCGCCGCGTGGATGCTGTATCACGTGCCCGACCTGCACGCGGTGCTGCGCGAGGTCACCCGCGTGCTCGCCCCGGGCGGCACCTTCTTGGCCGTGACCAATGGCGACACCCACCTGGCCACCCTGTTGGCCGACGTGGGGGTCGGCCCAGCCCAGACCCAGTTCAGTTCGGAGAACGGCCTGGTGGCCTTGGAGGAGCACTTCCAGACGGTCACCCGACGAGATGTGCACACGCTGGCGACCTTTCCCGACCACGAGGCGGCGACGGCATACCTCTCGACGATCGATCCCGGCTTGGCGGGCGCCCTGCCCGACTTCGAGGGTGCTCGGCAGGACGCCGGCTACACGACGATCTTCACGGCACGATGCGCAGCTGGGCTGCCGGGTGACCGGAGCGCGGACGGTCGGACACGGCATACCTCTGCGGCCCTAGGCTTGCGCCCGTGTCCAAGGTCTTGACGTCCCTGCCGGTCGGTGAACGAGTCGGAATCGCCTTCTCCGGAGGTCTCGACACCTCCGTGGCGGTCGCCTGGATGCGGGACAAGGGTGCCATCCCGTGCACCTACACCGCCGACATCGGGCAGTACGACGAGCCCGACATCGACTCGGTACCGGGGCGCGCCGGCCAGTACGGCGCCGAGCTCTCGCGCCTGGTCGACTGCAAGGCCGCTCTTGTCGAGGAGGGCCTCTCGGCGATCGCGTGCGGCGCCTTCCACATCCGCTCGGGTGGCAAGCAGTACTACAACACCACGCCGCTGGGCCGCGCGGTGACCGGCACCTTGCTGGTGCGCGCGATGCGGGCGGACGACGTCGACATCTGGGGCGACGGCTCGACCTACAAGGGCAACGACATCGAGCGGTTCTACCGCTACGGCCTCATCGCCAACCCCAACCTGCGGATCTACAAGCCGTGGCTCGACGCCGACTTCGTCACCGAGTTGGGCGGCCGCACCGAGATGTCGCAGTGGATGTCCGCCCACGACCTGCCCTACCGCGACTCGGTCGAGAAGGCCTACTCCACCGACGCCAACATCTGGGGCGCCACCCACGAAGCCAAACGCCTCGAGCACCTGGACACCTCGATCGAGATCGTCGAACCGATCATGGGGGTCAAGTTCTGGGACCCGTCCGTCGTCATCGACAGCGAAGACGTGACGATCGAGTTCGTCCAGGGTCGGCCGGTCGCCATCAACGGGCGCGACTTCGCCGCAGACCCGGTTGGCCTGGTCATGGAGGCCAACGCCGTGGGCGGTCGCCACGGCCTGGGCATGGCCGACCAGATCGAGAACCGCATCATCGAGGCCAAGAGCCGCGGCATCTACGAGGCCCCCGGCATGGCCCTGTTGTTCATCGCCTATGAGCGGCTGCTCTCGGCGATCCACAACGAGGACACCATCGCCAACTACCACGCCGAAGGACGCCGGCTCGGACGGTTGCTCTACGAAGGGCGCTGGTTCGACCCGCAGTCCCTCATGCTGCGCGAATCGCTGCAGCGCTGGGTCGCCTCGGCCGTGACCGGCCAGGTCACTCTGCGGCTGCGCCGCGGCGACGACTACTCCATCATCGACACCCGCGGCCCGGGCTTCTCTTATCACCCGGACAAGCTGTCGATGGAGCGCACCGAGGACGCCGCCTTCGGACCGATCGACCGGATCGGTCAGCTCACCATGCGCAACCTCGACATCGCCGACACGCGATCCAAGCTCGAGCTGTATGCCGCGCAAGGCCAGCTCCTCGGCGGTCACGCCGAGCTCATCGGCCGGCTCGAGCCCGGCGGCGCCGCATCCATTGCGGCCAACCCCGAGGTGATCGACGACGGTGAGGTCGAGACTCTCGACCGGGCCGCCATGGAGGCCGGCACCGACTGAGCTCGGTCCCTGGTTTCGGTTCGGCCCGGGCCTGCGTGACCCGTCCAGTTCGGCCCGGGCTGCCGCGGTTGTGGACGGCATACAAAACCGGGTCACTAGACTCACGGGGGTGAGTCCGACGCCGCGGCGCCGCCCCAGCCCCGAGATGCTGGGGCTGCTGGAACGCGCCGCTGGCCCGCTGGCAACAACTGCGCTGCGGCGGGTGGAGCGTGACTACTCGTGGTTTCTTGCGCTGCCTGCCCAACAGCGCTCCTGGGTCGGACTGGTGGCCCAGGCCGGTATCGCCGCCTTCATCGCCTGGCTGAGGGCCGAGGGCGAGGATGCGCCGCCGGTGACCGCCGACGTCTTCGGCACTGCCCCACGGGAACTCACCGCCTCGATCACGCTCAGCCAGACCCTCGATCTCATTCGCGCCACCGTGTCGGTCGTCGAGGACGAGGTCGACGGGTTGGGGTCGGCTGACGAGGCTCAGGGGCTGCGCGAGGCCGTGTTGCGCTACTCCCGCGAGATCGCCTTCGCGGCTGCGCAGGTCTATGCGCAAGCCGCAGAGTCGCGTGGAGCCTGGGATGCCCGGCTCGAGGCACTCGTCGTCGATGCGGTCCTGCGGGGGGAAGCCGACGACTCGATGCAGTCGCGCGCCACTGCCTTGGGTTGGGGATCGGTCGCCCACGTCACCGTCGTGGCGGGCCGAACGCCCACTGGCGCAACGGCATACACGGGTGAATCGATCCGCCGAGCGGCGCGACGGATCGGGGCCGAGGCTCTGGCCGCCGTGCAACGCCGACGCCTGGTGGTCATCCTCGGCGGCACGACCGATGCCCACAAGGCGGCAGCGGCCCTCGCCGGCGAGTTCGGCGAGGGCCCCATCGTCGTCGGTCCCACCGTGCCCCACCTGTTCGCTGCGGGTCGGTCGGCCCGGGCCGCGCTCAACGGGCTCTCCGCTGCTCCGGGCTGGCCCCAGGCACCCCGGCCGGTGCTCGCCGACGAGTTGTTGCCCGAGCGGGTCCTCGTCGGC
>JBGAQV010000075.1:0-14163 GCA_044220505.1 Dermatophilaceae bacterium | reverse complement strand
CGACACCGACGCCCGACGGTGGGAACCCAAACGGCTCCGGCTACGCATCTTCTCCATCGCCGCCACCCTCGCCCGCCACGGCCGGCAACACCTGCTCCACATCAAGACCACCGCGCCCTGGGCCGACCTGGTCGTCACCGGGCACTCCCGCCTCGCCGCCGTACCACCCTGACCCCAGCGCGCACGTGCCTGACTGACCGACCCTGAGCCCCACCCCTCGTCACGTGGAAGACGACGACCACCGGGGACCGACATCCAGCCCTGTCACACCCCCACTAGAGAATCAGGCCCCACGGGTCATCCAGGGCGCCGCCCACCCCGACCCGAGGCCCCGATGAAAGATCGAGGCTAGGCCGCCAACGCAGCGCGGGCTCGGCCGATCGCCTTGGCGGTGACGTCGACGACGAGTTCATCGAGCAGGCCGTCGAAGACGAGGACCATGAGCACATCGGTGACGCCGGCCGCGACGATCGTCTGGCTTCGATTCGACCCATCGACGGTGTAATTCAGTCGCACCGAGCGCGCCCCTGGTGCCGCGGGCAGCGCCGGCCCCGGCGCCAAGGTGCCGTCCACCTGGGTCTGTCCACCGACCATCACACGCACTTTCGCACAGCTGGATCCGGCCGCTGCGCCCCATTGCGCCACGAGGCTGCCGACAGCCTCGGTGGAAGGCGCGGTGCGCAGCCACTCACCCAACACGCCTTTGTGGTCCGGTGAGAGCAGCAGTGAGACGTCGGCGAGCTTGGCGTTGAGATTCGGTCCGGTGCGCAACACGACCGGCGCGCAGGCCGGGTCGTCGGAGGCCAACTCCAGCTTGACCGTGCTGGGCAGGAGCGTCGGTCGGGCCAGGGTGGTGCCCGCCGGCAGGTCCGGCACCTGTAGCAACGCCTCTTGGAGCAGCCCCAGCGAGCGCACCTGCCCGTTGGGCCGGTCACCGGAGCTGCCGCCGGTCGGGGAGGCGGGATCGCTCAGCAGCGGCGCCACGAGGCATCCGGACGCGCCCAGGATCAGCCCGACCACCGTGATCGCGACCGCGAGCGCACGTCTCATGCGCGGCAGCCTAGCCACCGTCGCCCAGCCGGAGCGGTTCGCCGGAGCGGTTCGCCGGAGCGGTTCGCCGCCGCGGTTCGCCGCCGCGCATCGCCTAGAGTCGACTGCCGTGGCGACCGAGCACTACTTCTCCGCCGATCCCTCCAGCACGCAGGATCGTCGGACCATCACGGTCCGGCTGGCCGATCGGGACCTGCGCGTCGTGACCGCTGGCGGCACCTTCTCCCCCGAGCACCTCGACACCGGCACCCGGGTGCTCCTCGACGAGGTCCCGCCCCCACCCCCGACGGGCGCCCTGCTGGATCTCGGATGCGGGTGGGGTCCTATCGCGCTCACCCTCGGCCTGCTCTCACCCGAGGCGGACGTGTATGCCGTGGATGTCAACGAGCGGGCGCTCGGACTCACCAGAGAGAACGCCGCCGCCTTCGGCCTCGAGCGCGTCCTCGCCTGTCGGCCCGAGGACGTCGATCCGCAGATCCGGTTCGCGACCATTTGGTCCAACCCCCCGATCCGGGTGGGCAAGGCGGTCCTGCACGATCTGCTCGCCACGTGGCTGCCGCGGCTGGAACCTGACGGCACGGCATACCTCGTCGTGGCGAAGAACCTCGGTGCCGACTCGCTCGCCCGCTGGATCGAACACGACCTCGGTATGCCGTGTCGTCGGCTCGCGATCGCGCGTGGCTTCCGGGTGCTGGCCGTCAGTCGGTGAAGATCCCGTCGGCCACCAGGGCCGCCGGTCCGGCAAGCTCGACCGTCTCGTCCGACCCGACGGTCACGGTGAGCCGCCCCCCTGGGACGTCGACGGTCCACAGTGCCGTGTCCTGCGAGGTGCCCTCCCACCAGCGCACCGCCAGCGCCGCCGCGACGGCACCGGTGCCACACGAGCGGGTTTCACCGACGCCCCGCTCGTGCACCCGCATCGCCAGGTGCCCGGGCCCGACAGCGCGGACGAACTCGACATTGGTGCCCTCCGGCGGCACCGGGGCGACGACCGGTGCCGAGCTGAGGTCGAGATCGGCCAGGTCGATCTCGGGCGGCAGCACGACGACGGTATGGGGATTGCCCAGATCGAGCCGCAGGCCCGGTAGATCGGGGATGCCGGCCGCCGAGACCACGGCGGTGAAGCCCTGGGCCGCGGCCTGTGCGGGGTCTTCCAGGCGCCAGGAGCCGAGGTTGACGGCATACCCGGTGGGGGTCGTGCGCACCTGCTTGATGCCGGCCCGGGTGGCGATGGCGAAGTCGGACCTGGTTTCCAGCCCCTCGCGGGCGAGGTAGGCCGCGAAGACCCTCGTGCCATTGCCGCACATCTGGGCCACCGACCCGTCGGCGTTGCGATAGTCCATGAACCAATCGGCCTGGCCGGCAAGGGCCCGGACCTCCGGCTCGGTCGCGTGGGCCGTGCGGACGACGCGGATGACGCCATCGCCACCGATGCCGCTGCGGCGGTCGGCCAGTCGCCGCACGAGGTCGGCCGACAGGTCGCGGGTGCCGTCGAGGTCGGCCACGAGCACGAAGTCGTTCTGGGTGCCGTGACCCTTGGTGAACGGCAGGCCCGGTGCGGTGGTGCTCGTCGTCATAGGGTCATTCTTCCTGCTGTGCTGCCCGCCAGAGCACCAGTGCCTGGTCGAGCAGGTCAGGAGCATCGGCCGGCAGCCAGCCGATCCGGGGGTCGGCACCGAACCAGCTCTGCTGGCGGCGAGCGAACTTCCTGGTGAGTGTGGCCGTCTGGGCGATCGCCTCGGCGCGACTGAGGTCGCCGGCGAGACAGGCGATCGCTTGGGCGTAACCGATCGCCGTCCGAGCGGTGCGCCCGTCGGCGAGCCCTTGAGTGAGCAAGTGCCCGACCTCGTCGAGCAGGCCGCGGTCGAACATCGCGGCACTGCGGCCATCGATCCGTGCATCCAGAGCGGGACGGTCCAGCGCCAACCCGATGACCGTGGTCGGCCACACCGACCGGCGCTGCGGCAGCGTGGCGCTGAACGGCTTGCCGGTGAGCTCGATGACTTCGAGCGCTCTGACGATGCGCCTCCCGTTGCGCGGCTCGATGCGGGCTGCCGCGATCGGATCACGTTGCCCGAGAACGGCATACAGGGCTTCCACGCCCTCTGAGGCGAGCCGGTCCTCCCACCGGGAGCGCACGGTGGGGTCGGTCGGGGGAATGTCGAGGTGGTCCAGGGCCGCGCGCACGTAGAGCCCGGACCCGCCGACAAGGATCGGCACCCGGTGGCGGTCGAGGATCGCGGTGAGGTCGCGCCGGGCGGCTGCCTGGTATGCCGCGACGCTGGCTTCCTCGGTGACCTCCAGCACGTCGAGTTGGTGATGGGGTATGCCGTGGCGCTGATCCACCGGGAGCTTGGCGGTGCCGACATCCATCCCCCGGTACAGCTGCATGGCGTCGGCGTTGACGATCTCACCGTCCAGCGCCTGAGCCAAGGCGATGGCGAGGTCGGACTTGCCGGTCGCGGTCGGGCCGACCACGGTCAGGATTCGCCCTCCGGCACCGTCGCGGCGGGGCGCGGAGTCGGTCACGACTCGGGGTGGCGATGTCCTGGGTCGCCGTGATCCTGCCCGCAATCGCACTCGCCTTCGCTGGAGTCGTGGCCGAAGGGATCGGGGTCGACCCCGGGCAGCCAGGTCAGCCCGGCGACGCCCCAGCCGTTGGCTTTGGCGAGCTTGCGGGCCTTGCGGTGGTAGCGGTCTTCGAGTCGGTCGACGTAGAGGCGACCGTTGAGGTGATCGAACTCGTGCTGCATGCAGCGGGCGAACCACCCGGTCGCGTCGAACTCCAGCGATTGGCCGGTGGCGTCGAAACCGGAGACGTGGACGAACTCAGCGCGCTTGAGCGGGAAGTGCTCACCGGGGAAGGACAGGCAGCCTTCCGACTCGGAGTCCTTGTCGGCCCGGCCCTCCGGAATTCGGGACACGGTGAGGATCGGGTTGACGACCACTCCCCGCGGAGCCACGCCGTCCTCGTTGGCCATGTCGTAGACGTAGACCCGCAGCCCCACACCGATCTGGGGCGCGGCCAGCCCGACCCCGTGAGCGGCGTCCATTGTGTCGAACATGTCCTGGACGAGAGTCGCCAACTCGGCATCGAAGCGCTCCACCCGGGCTGCGACGCGGTGGAGCACCGGGTCTCCGGTGATGACGACAGGGCGGACACTCATGCGGAGAAGTCAAGCACGATCAGGCACAGCTCCCGGCCCCGGACAGTGACCCGGGTGCAGCGCCGCGACCTGCGGCCTCGCGGCCTACGGGTCGGCCGATGGACGGCATACCGAGGGAGACGGCGGGTTTGGCGGCCGACCCCGACTCCTGCAGCGCCGACCACGCCGCGCCGCCCGGCGTGCGCCGGACCGCGAAGGTGCCACCAGCGCGGACCGAGTCGGCCACGAGGTGGTGCGGAGCGCCGTAGGTGACGCCCACAGTCACGAGGTCTCCGGGGCGGGGGCGGTCGGCGTCCGGAAGGTCGGCCGGCAGCGCGAAGTGCACGAGTCGGTTGTCGCGGGCACGTCCGGACAAGCGGCTGGTCTGGGCATCCTTGCGGCCCTCGAAGGGGGCTACGAGGACCTCGACCTCGCGACCCTCCCACGCTCGGTGGCCGGCCCAGGAGATCTCCTCCTGGAGGGCGATGAGCCGGTCGAAACGCTCCTGGACGACCGCCTTGGGGATCTGGTCGGGCATCGTCGCGGCGGGAGTGCCGGGCCGGATGGAGTACTGGAAGGTGAACGCGCTGGAGAACCGCGCTGCAGCGACGACATCGAGCGTGGCCTGGAAGTCCGCCTCGGTTTCGCCCGGGAAGCCCACGATGAGATCGGTCGTGATCGCGGCGTCCGGGATGAGTGAGCGGACCTCGTCGAGGATCCGCAGGAATCGGTCGCTGCGGTAGGACCGGCGCATCGCCTTGAGGACGGCGTCCGATCCGGACTGCAGCGGCATGTGCAGGCTGGGCATGACGTTCGGCGTCTGCGCCATCGCCTCGATGACATCGGTGGTGAACGCGGCGGGGTGGGGACTGGTGAACCGCACCCGCTCGAGCCCTTCGACCTCGCCGCAGGCTCGCAGCAGCTTGCCGAAGGCCAGCCGGTCGCCGAACTCCACGCCGTAGGTATTGACGTTCTGTCCGAGCAGCGTGATCTCGATGACTCCTTGCGCAACCAAGGCCCGCACCTCGGCGAGGATCTCCTCCGGTCGCCGGTCCTGTTCCTTGCCACGCAGACTCGGGACGATGCAGAAGGTGCAGGTGTTGTTGCACCCCACCGAGATGGAAACCCAGCCGCTGTATGCCGAGTCGCGCCGGGTCGGCAGGGTAGAGGGGAAGACCTCAAGGCTCTCGAGAATCTCGACCTGAGCCTTGCGGTTGTGGCGGGCCCGGTCCAGCAGGGCGGGTAATGACCCGATGTTGTGGGTGCCGAAGACGACATCGACCCAGGGCGCCTTGCGGACGATGGTGTCGCGGTCCTTCTGGGCCATGCACCCGCCGACGGCGATCTGCAGGTCCGGGTTCGCGAGCTTGGCCGGACGGAGTTGGCCGAGGTTGCCGTAGAGCTTGTTGTCAGCGTTCTCGCGAACCGCACAGGTGTTGAAGACGACGACGTCGGCGACCTCGGGTCGCTGTGTCTCGGGCAGGGTCGCCAGGTCGACGTAGCCGGCCGTCTCCAGCAGACCGGCCAACCGCTCTGAGTCGTGGACGTTCATCTGACAGCCGTGCGTGCGCACGTCATAAGTGCGCGGCGCACCGGGCTGGGTGTCACTGCCGGGTGCGGCGGGCGCAGCGTGAGGGATGGGTGTCGTCGTCATGGCATCGACAAGGGTACGGGTCGAACATGGCGAAGCCGCCGCCGGAATCCCGGCGACGGCTCCCCTACTTCGGTCCGCAGCGACAGGTCAGCGGCCGAAGAGCTTCTTCATCAGGCCGCCCGGCTCGGCCGGCGGGCAGGAGCACTGGTCGGCCTTGGGCACTCCGGCCATGACCTGCTGCACGTGCTGGCCACAACCGGACCAGGTCACCTTGCCGCACCGGCGGCACTTCACTCGGCTACACATCGGGCTCTCCTGCGATCGAGGGGGCTCGGCAGGACGCCGAACCGAACTGTCGCAGATAATACCCCCACGGGTATCGGTTCGGTCAATCTCGCTGGTGCTCGGGTGCGTTCTCGATGACATCGCGGACCACGGCATACACCGTCCCTGACCCATAGCCCTTACGGGTCAGCATGGCCGCAAGCCGACGCGCCTGGACCTGGGGATCCAGCCCGGTCATCGTGGCGAGCTTGCGCGTAGCCAGTGCTTCGGCGCGGGCCCGATCGGTCTGCGGATCGAGACCGCCGACGGCCGTGTGGGCCACCTCGGGGTCGACACCCTTCTCCCGCAACTCGACGAGCAACGCGGCTCCAGCTAGGCCCTTGGTGCGCCGTCGGGACTGCACGAGTTGGTCGGCGAACGCCACGTCATCGACCAACCCGACGTCCTGCAGCCGATCGAGGACGTCGGCGGCGACCTGCGGCGCACAACCTCGCTGGGCGAGCTTGCGCTCCAGTTGCGCACGCGAGCGCGGCCCCATGCTCAGTTGCCGCAACACGATGGCCCGCGCGACCGTCGCCGGGTCGGGGTCCGACCCGGTCGGTTGGCGCGGAGGTGGCGACGATGGCGAAGTTCGAGACGCGGGCGAAGCTCGCCCCGCTAATGGCCGATCCTCCCGAGGAGAGCTCCCGGTGGCCGCCGCCAGCGCCTGACGGGCGGCGGCCAACCGGTCGGGATCAGCAGTCATGCCGGTCCGCCCGCTCAGAAGTCGACCGGCACGTCGGCGATGGCGGGCTTGTCGACCCGGGGCCCGACGCCGAGCTTCTCCTTGATCTTCTTCTCGAGCTCGTCGGCGAGGTCGGGGTTGTCCCGCAGGAAGGAGCGGGCGTTTTCCTTGCCCTGGCCGAGTTGGTCGCCGTCATAGGTGTACCAAGCGCCGGCCTTGCGAACGAACCCGTGCTCGACACCCATGTCGATGAGCCCACCCTCGCGGGAGATGCCGTGGCCGTAGATGATGTCGAACTCGGCCTGCTTGAACGGCGGGCTCACCTTGTTCTTGACGACCTTGACCCGGGTGCGGTTGCCCACAGCCTCGGACCCGTCCTTGAGGGTCTCGATGCGCCGGACGTCGAGCCGGACCGAGGCATAGAACTTCAGCGCCTTGCCACCGGTGGTCGTCTCCGGGCTGCCGAACATCACGCCGATCTTCTCGCGCAACTGGTTGATGAAGATCGCGGTGGTGCCTGTCGAGTTGAGAGCACCGGTGATCTTGCGCAACGCCTGGGACATCAGCCGCGCCTGCAGACCCACGTGGCTGTCACCCATCTCGCCCTCGATCTCGGCGCGCGGCACGAGGGCCGCGACCGAGTCGATGACGATGATGTCGATCGCGCCGGATCGGATGAGCATGTCGGCGATCTCCAACGCCTGCTCGCCGGTGTCGGGCTGGCTGACCAGCAGCGAGTCGGTGTCGACACCGAGCTTCTTGGCGTAGTCGGGGTCGAGGGCGTGCTCGGCGTCGATGAACGCCGCGATACCGCCGGCCCGCTGCGCACTGGCGACCGCGTGCAGCGCCACCGTGGTCTTGCCACTGCTCTCCGGGCCATAGATCTCGACGACCCGTCCGCGCGGCAGCCCGCCGATCCCGAGTGCCACATCGAGCGCGATCGACCCCGTGGGGATGACCTCGATCGGCGGACGCACGTCGTCGCCCAGTCGCATCACCGCACCCTTGCCGTGGTGCTTCTCGATCTGTCCCATGACCTGCGCAAGAGCCTTGTCGCGGTCCTGTGTGATTGCCATGCTCCACCGTCTTCCTGTCCGAGAATCTGCCGTCCATAGGCGACCCGCGCGATCGGCCTGAGCGCACTCCCCCGGGCGAACCCGCTGCGGTGAAGCACGACCGATGTTGTCGAGTCGGACGCTAGGCGTCCCCACCGACACCCCTGGCACCACGGCATACCGGCTGTGGATGGTGGGACTTGGCGGGAGACGCTGTGGACAAAGGTCTCACGTACAGACGTTCGAAGCTAGCGCGACACGCCGACGCGCGCGCTGAGGTGAACTCCAACCCGCGACCAGTGTCCACATGACGCTCATCGCGCGTTCACCTGACGCAACTCACATGTCACTCCCGGGAAGACCTGAATAGGATGCCAGCAGCGCCACTCCCCACCCTGACGGAGGTCACCTGATGTCCCGCACGGCCAAGCTTGAACTCGACGGCAAGGTCTACGAACTGCCAGTCGTGGAAGGCACGGAGCACGAGCTCGCGATCGACATCAGCAGCCTGCGGTCACAGACCGGCTACATCACGCTCGACGACGGCTATGGCAACACCGGCTCGTGCAAGTCAGCCATCACCTACATCGACGGCGACGCCGGCATCCTGCGCTACCGCGGTATCCCCATCGAGGAGATCGCCGGCCAGTCCTCCTTCGTCGAGACCGCATGGCTGGTCATCTTCGGCCGGCTCCCCACGATCGAAGACCGCGAGCGCTTCTCGCAGTTGCTCACCGACAACAGCCGCCTCGACGAGAGCATGCTCAAGCAGTTCGCCGGCTTCCCGCCCAATGGCCACCCGATGGCCATCCTCTCGGCGATGATCAACACCCTCTCGACGCACGAGCGCTACGAGGCCACCACCGAGGCTCAGGTCGAGGCCCTCGCCGCGACCCTCATCTCCAAGGTCCGCACCATCGCGGCGGCCTCCTACAAGGCCAGCGTGGGCGAGCCGATCGTCTACCCGCGCTACGACCTCAAGTACGTCGAGAACTTCCTGCACATGATGTTCTCCGTCCCCTACCGCGAGTACGAGCCGACCCCCGAGGTCACCCGCGCGCTCAACCTCTTCCTCGCCCTGCACGCCGACCACGAGCAGAACTGCTCGACCTCCACGGTGCGCATGGTCGCCTCCAGCCAGGCCAACATGTTCGCCTCGTGCGCCGCCGGTGTCTGCGCCCTCTGGGGCCCGCTGCACGGTGGCGCCAACGTCGCGGTCATCGAGATGCTGGAGTTCATCAAGGCATCCGGTATGCCGGTCAAGGAATACGTCGCGAAGGTCAAGGACAAGCAGTCCAACATCAAGCTCATGGGCTTCGGCCACCGGGTCTACCGCAACTTCGACCCGCGTTCCAAGATCCTCAAGAAGGCCGCCGACGACATGCTCGCCTCGATGAAGATCGAGGACCCGCTGCTCGACCTCTCGGTCGAACTGGCCGAAGCCGCCCTCACCGACGACTACTTCGTGGAGCGCAAGCTCTACCCCAACGTCGACTTCTACAGCGGCATCATCCTGCGGGCCATGGGCATCCCGCTGGACATGTTCACCGTGATGTTCGCCATCGGCCGCATGCCGGGCTGGATCGCCAACTGGAAAGAAATCCACGACGACCCCAAGGGCCGCATCTACCGCCCGCGCCAGGTCTACGTCGGCCAGACCGGCGAGCACTGGGCCCCGCGCGAACAGCGCTGACCCATCAGCTCACAAACGGCGTCTCGGCTCCTTGCCGAGGCGCCGTTCCGTTGGCACCCCGAGGTCCTCGCACAGCGCCTCCCAGATGCGCCGAGGCGGTATGCCGTCCGCGAGAGCTTCTTGCGCGGTCCGGTTGCCCAGCGCGGTGACGTAGTGGTCCTGAGCCAGCGTCGCGGCATACGTCGTCCCGAACTCGTCGCGCAACCGGGTCCACAACTCGCTGTGCCGCATCCCGGGAGTCTGCCACGGCGCCGATGGGTTGACTGTCGGTCCTTCGTGGGAGGGTTTAGCCACGCATGACCGAGGACATCCTGACCCGCTTCTCCCCCGCGACCGCCGACTGGTTCCGGGGCGCCTTCGCCACGCCCACGGCGGCTCAGCAGGGTGCGTGGGAGGCCATTTCCTCCGGGCGGCACGCGCTCGTCGTCGCGCCGACCGGGTCCGGCAAGACCCTCTCGGCTTTCCTCTGGGCGCTCGACCGGCTCGCCACCACTCCACCCCCGCCGGAGGCCCGCCAGCGCTGCCGGGTGGTCTATGTCTCACCGCTCAAGGCGTTGGCGGTCGACGTCGAGCGCAACCTGCGTTCCCCGTTGGTCGGCATCGGCCATGCCTCCCAGCGACTCGGGCTCCCGGTGCCCGAGGTCACCGTGGCGGTGCGCTCGGGCGACACCCCCGCGGCGGAGCGCCGCATCTTCGCCAAGACTCCCGCCGACATCCTCATCACCACACCGGAGTCACTCTTCCTGCTGCTCACGTCCGCGGCACGTGAGTCGCTCGCCGGCGTCGAGACGGTCATCCTCGACGAGGTCCACGCCGTGGCCGGCACCAAGCGCGGAGCCCACCTGGCCCTCACGCTGGAGCGCCTCGACGCCCTGTTGCCGGCCCCAGCCCAGCGCATCGGCCTCTCGGCCACGGTCCGCCCGATCGAGGAGGTCGCCCGGTTCCTGGCCGGCGGCCGCCCCGTCGAGATCGTGGCTCCCCCCTCGACCAAGGAGTGGGACCTGCGGGTCGTCGTCCCGGTGCCCGACCTCGGATCGCTCGGCGAACCCACCGGCGACCTCTCCGGCCCGGCCGCCGGTGACCCCCGCCGGACCTCGATCTGGCCGCATGTCGAGGAGCGCATCGTCGACCTCGTCGCAGACCATCGCTCCACCCTCGTCTTTGCCAACTCCCGACGCTTGGCCGAGCGACTCACCACCCGGCTCAACGAGATCTGGGAGGACCGCACCGACTCGGAGGCAGAGGCAGCGACACCCGCGACGACACTCCCGCCGACCGGCATACCGGCGCAGGTGATGGCGCAAGCCGGCGCTGCCCGAGGCGCACCGGCACTGCTGGCGCGAGCACACCACGGCTCGGTGAGCCGCGAGCAGCGCACGATCATCGAGGAGGACCTCAAGGCCGGCCGGTTGCCCGCCGTCGTGGCGACGAGCAGCCTTGAGCTGGGCATCGACATGGGGGCGGTCGACCTGGTCGTGCAGGTCGAGTCGCCGCCCTCGGTCGCCAGCGGCCTGCAACGAGTCGGCCGAGCGGGGCATCAGGTCGGGGCGGTGTCTCGCGGGGTCCTCTTCCCCAAGTTCCGGGGCGACCTGGTCCAGACCGCGGTCGTGGTCGAGCGAATGCGCGCCGGCGCCATCGAGGCCTTGCGCGTGCCGGCCAACCCACTCGACGTCCTGGCCCAACAGATCGTCGCCATGTGCGCCTTGCAGGACTGGGACATCGAAGCGCTGCACGCCCTCGTGCGCCGCGCCGCGCCCTTCGCGGGGTTGTCGCGCCTGGTCCTCGACTCGGTCCTGGACATGCTCTCGGGTCGCTATCCGTCCGACGAGTTCGCCGAGCTGCGCCCCCGCATCGTGTGGGATCGCGTCACGGGCACGCTGTCGGGGCGACGGGGTGCTCAGCGTCTCGCGGTCACCTCCGGGGGCACCATTCCCGATCGCGGTCTGTATGCCGTGTTCCTCGCCTCCGGCGACGGTCCGGGTCGGCGGGTCGGCGAGCTCGACGAGGAAATGGTCTACGAATCCCGGGTCGGCGACACCTTCACACTCGGCACGTCGACCTGGCGCATCGAGGACATCACCCACGACCGGGTCCTGGTCACCCCCGCCCCCGGCCAACCGGGCAAGCTGCCCTTCTGGAAGGGCGACACCATCGGCCGGCCACCCGAGCTGGGTGCAGCGGTCGGTGCGTTCGTCCGCGAGGTGGGCAGCCTCAGCCCGAGCGCGGCCCGTGAGCGCGTTGCGGCCGCCGGTCTCGACGACTGGGCCACCGACAACCTGCTCAGCTACCTCACCGAGCAACGCGAAGCCGTCGGCCAGCTGCCCTCGGACCGCACCATCGTCGTCGAGCGCTTTCGCGACGAGCTCGGCGACTGGCGGATCGTCATCCACTCCCCCTACGGCGGCCAGGTCCACGCGCCCTGGGCCCTGGCCATCGCGGCACGGATGCGCGAGCGCTATGGGCTTGACGTCCAAGCGATGCACGGCGATGACGGCATCGTGCTGCGGCTGCCCGACATGGACCTGCTGGGCTCGGACGGGTGGGGTGACGAGGCGAGCCCGCCACGTCCCGTCGACACCGACCTCAGCGCCGAACTCCTCGAGCTGGTCTTCCTCGACCCCGACGAGGTGGCCGCCCTGGTCACTGCCCAAGTCGGGGGGTCGGCGCTGTTCGCTGCACGATTCCGTGAGTGCGCGGCACGGGCGCTGCTGCTCCCCCGCCGGCGACCAGACCGACGACAGGCGTTGTGGCAGCAACGCCAACGGGCCGCCGCACTGCTCGAGGTCGCGGCCCAGTACCCCTCGTTCCCCATCGTTCTGGAAGCCGTGCGCGAGTGCGTTCAAGACGTCTTCGACGTCCCCGGCTTGGTCGACGTGCTCCGCCGAGTGCGGTCCCGCGAGATCACCACAATGTCCGTCGAGTCGACGGTCCCGTCGCCCTTCGCGCGATCGCTGATGTTCGGCTACGTCGCCCAGTTCCTCTATGAGGGCGACTCCCCACTGGCCGAGAAGCGCGCAGCCGCGCTGGCCCTTGACCCCACCCTGCTGGCCGAGTTGCTCGGTCAGGGCGAGACCCTTGCGCTGCGCGAGCTTCTCGATCCGGCCGCAGTGGCGAGCACCGAGGCGGAGCTGGCCCACCTCACCCCGGAACGTGCCGCACGCGATGCCGAAGACCTCGCCGACCTGATCCGCTCGCTCGGACCGCTCGATGCCGCCCAGCTCGAGCAGCGAGTCCGAGCCGACGTGCTGGCGGAATTGCCGAGCTGGCTGGCCGACCTGGTCCGGGCCCGCCGGGTCATCCAGGTGAGAATCGCCGGACGCGACCAGTGGGCCGCCGTCGAGGACTCCGGAAGGCTGCGCGACGCTCTCGGGGCGTCCCTGCCCGTCGGTATCCCGCAGGACTTCCTCGCGCCCCTGCCCGATCCGCTGGCCGATCTGGTCGCCCGGCATGCTCGTACCCATGGCCCCTTCGGTGCCGCCGAGGTCGCAGCGCGCTTCGGCCTGGGCGTGGCGGTCGTGCGCGACGCTCTGGCCCGGCTGGTGAGCGCCGGACGGTTGGTCGAAGGCGAGTTGCGACCCCTGCGGGAGGGCCAGGCGGCCAACGTCCTGGACTATTGCGACGCCCGCGTGCTGCGCCTCTTGCGGCGCCGGTCGCTCGCTGCCCTGCGCGCCGAGGTCGAGCCGGCCGGGCCGCGTGACCTCGCGCGCTTCCTGCTCGGATGGCAACACCTCGGTGGCGGTCTGCGGGGAGTCGACGGCGTGCTCCGGGTGGTCGAGCAACTGGCCGGGGCGATCCTGCCGGCCAGCGCCGTGGAGTCGCTCATCCTGCCCGCTCGGATCATGGGCTACCACTCCGGTCTGCTCGATGAGGCGATGGCGGCCGGCGAGGTGATCTGGCAGGGACACGGGTCCCTGCCCGGCGACGACGGTTGGGTATCCCTGCACCCCGCCGACCTGGCGCCGCTCACCATGCATCAGCCGCTGCCCCTGGATCTCACCCCGACGCACACCGCGCTGCTTGACGCATTGGCCGGCGGGGGCGCCTACTTCTTCGCCCCCCTGCTCGAGCGAGCCGGTCTGACCGACGGTGCCGCTGGTCAGACGGCCCTGTGGGACCTGGTCTGGGCCGGGCTGCTCAGCGGCGACACCCTGGCTCCGCTGCGCGCGCATCTCGGCGGGGGCCGCACCGCGCACCGCCCGAGAACCGTGGCACCCCGACGAGCCCGGTATGCCGGCCGGGCGGCTTTGCTGCGCTCCGCGGCGACCAGGGCGACCAGTGCAGGCGGGTCCGCGGGTACAGCTGGTCTGGCGGCTCGATCGACCAACCCCCGGACGGCGGGCCGGTGGTCGCTGCTGCCCGACATCGAGACCGACCCGACGGTGACGGCATACGCGCGAGCCGAAGTGCTTCTGGATCGCTACGGCGTGCTGACCCGAGGCGCCGTCGCGGCCGAGGACGTGCCCGGCGGCTTCGCGGGGGTCTACCGCTTGCTCTCGGCTGCCGAGGAGGCTGGGCGGGTGCGGCGCGGCTACTTCGTCGAAGGGCTGGGTGCGAGCCAATTCGGTTCGACCGGAGCTGTCGACCGGCTGCGGGCGGGAGCTCGGCCGCTCGATGAC
>JBGAQV010000074.1:0-14231 GCA_044220505.1 Dermatophilaceae bacterium | reverse complement strand
CTGGTACTCGGTGTCGCTCAGCCGCACGTAATAGGCGCTCGGGTGGTCCTGCAGGTCGGGGAGGGCGTCGAAGTCCACGGTCGCCAGACTAGTGAGTCGGCTCTGGTCAGGGCAGGGGACGGTTCAGTCGTCCAGCCCGTATGCCGCCGCGACGGGCGCCTTCGCGACCCGCTGGCGCTGCTCACCGAGGCCGTCGATGGCCAGCTCGATCGTGTCGCCCTCGACGAGATAGGGGAACCGGCCGGACAGTGCAACCCCCTCGGGTGTGCCGGTGAGCACGAGGTCGCCGGGATCGAGGGTCATCACCTGGCTCAGCTCGCGCACGATGGTCGCGACGCTGAAGATCATGTCGGCCGTCGACGAGTCCTGGCGGGCCTGGCCATTGACCCACGACTGCAGCCGAAGATCCTGCACGTCCTCGATCTGGTCGATCGGCACGAGGGCCGGACCGACCGGGCAGAAGGTCGGCGCCGACTTGCCCTTGGACCACTGACCCCCCGAGATCTCCAATTGGAAGGCCCGCTCGGAGACGTCGTTGGCGATGGTCACCCCGGCGATGCAGTCAAGTGCCTCGGCGTCGGAGCTGAGGCCCGCCGCGGTGGCGCCGATGACCAGGGCGAGTTCGACCTCCCAGTCGAGTTTCTCCGAGCCGGCCGGCATACGGATCTCGTCGAACGGCCCGACCACCGTGTTGGGGTGCTTGAAAAAAACAACCGGGTATGCCGGGGGCGTGAGGCCCGACTCGGCCGCGTGAGCCGCGTAGTTGGCCCCGAGACAGACGACGGCACCGGGGCGGGCGATGGGAGCGCCGATGCGGTCCTTGCCGGCTTCGATGCGGCGCAGGCTCCGGGTCGAGAGCGCCGCTCGGGTCTTGGCGATGCCGTCTCCGGCGAAGAAGTCCCCGTCGATGTCCGGGGTCACCGGCGAGAGGTCGTAGAGCTGACCCGCGGGTGTGACGACGACCGGCCGCTCGGAGCCGCGGGACCCGATCCGCATGAATCGCATGGATGACCACGCTACTCGTCGCCGGGCGACTCCCCGGCACGGGACCGACGGGCCCGGCGCTCCCGCTCGGCCACGGCATACCGGTCGGTCCGAGCGTCGTAGTGCCAGAAGTCGCGCAACCAGGCTGCCGTCGCGACGACCCCGATGACGCACAGGATTCCGCCGGAGGTGATCGACGTGCGCACCGACCAGCGGTCGGCGACCAGGCCGGAGCGCACTTGACCCCCGAGCGGCCCGATCGAATAGGACAGCATCTCGATGCCGGCCAGGCGCCCGCGCATGGCATCGGGGATGGTCTGGTGCCAGATGACGCCGCGGAAGATGGCCGAGACCATGTCGGCGCCGCCGGCCAGCGCGAAACACCCGACGACGATCCAGATGTTCGTCGTGAGCCCCGCGAGCGCCACCGCGACTCCCCAGGCGATCGCGGCGAGGACGACCACCTGCCCGTGCCGGTGGACTCGGTTGGACCAGCCCGAGGTAGCGGTGACCAGCAGGCTGCCGACCGTGCCCGCGGAGTAGAGCAGGCCGAGGATGTGCGGTGATTCGAGCACGTCGGCGGCCAGGGCAGGGAAGAGCACGGTGGGCATCGCCAGCAGCATCGCCGCGATGTCGATGAGGTAGGTGCCGAGCAGGTCCTTGCGCGACACGGCATACCGAGCGCCTTCGACGATCGCCCCGATGGTGGGCGCAGTGCCTTCCTCGAGTGGGGGATACGCGGCCAGGCGCGCGAAAAGCACTGTGGCAATGGCCAGTCCGGTGACATCGATTGCGTATGCCGTTGCGGCACCGACTGTTTCGACGAGGATGCCGCCGATCGCGGGCCCGGCAAGAAGCCCGATCTGCATGCCCAGCGAGCTCACCGAGACGGCCGCGGGAAGCTCGTCGTGGCGGACCGTGCGGGGGATGAGCGCCTCGCGCGAGGGCCGTTGCAGGGCGCCGGCAGCCGAGAGCAACGCGCCGATGACGTAGATCGCCCAGGCTTGGGGCTCCGGAAGCATGGCGTTGACCATGAGTGCGGCCGTGAAGACGACCTGGGCGATGCCGGTGGCGACCAGGATGACCCGCCGGTCGGCATGGTCGGCCAGGGCGCCGCCCCAGAGGCCGAAGACGACCAGCGGGATCAATTCCACGGCGCCGAGCAGCCCGACGGCCAGGTTGCTGCCGGTGAGGTGGTAGAGCTGCCAGGGCAGCGCCACGTAGGACATCATCCCGCCGAGGTAGAACACCGTGCCGGCCAGGAAAAGCCGTCGGAAGTCCGGCGAAGTGCGCAACGGGGTGGTGTCGACGCGCAGCGCACGCAGCCGGTCCCGGAAGGTCACCGGGTGAGTGTGCCGCACGCCGGGACGCTGCCGCACGCGGTTTCACGGGTACGTCGGGTTTGTCCGGCGGTGGGTTCGGGGATACTGAGGGGATGACTGACCAGTCCAGCCCGACCCGCGTGACCATCCCCGTCGACGGCGGTGACCTGCCGGCATACCTCTGGGCGCCCACCTCGGGAGCCCCCCATGCGCCCGGCATCGTGCTCGTCCAGGAGATCTTCGGGGTGTCGGGGTATGTCCGGCGGCGCGCGCAAGACCTCGCCGATCTCGGGTATGCCGTGCTCGTCCCGGTGCTCTTCTGGCGGCTGGACGCCGAGGCCGTCGCCGACGGTCCCTCGATGCTCGAGGAGGGGGTCGGCCTGGTGTCGCGGTTGGACTGGCCGACCGCGGTGGCCGACGTCAGCGCGGCGGCGGCGTGGCTCGGGGGTCGGCCGGGGGTCGACGGGCGGGTCGGGTTGGTGGGCTTCTGCTTCGGCGGCGGGCTCGCCTATCTCGTGGCCGGGCAGACTCCGGTGAAGGCGTTGGTGTCGTTCTATGGCTCGGCGCTGCCGAGCTTGGTCGACACGGCACCGCTGGTCACCGTGCCGAGCCTGCATCACTTCGGGCTGTCTGACGACTACATCCCGGGGGAAGTGGTTGCCCACATCCGCGGCGTCGTCATGGCCAACCCGGACTGCGAGTTCCACACCTACGAAGGCGCCAACCACGCCTTCGACAACGTGGACTTCCCGATGTTCCACCAGCAGGCCTCGGCGTTGGCGTGGGAGCGCACCATCCACTTCCTCTCCCGCCACCTGCCCACGGTGAGCTGACCTGCGGCGCTAGGAGGGCAGGTCGGGCAAGGACTTGCGCCACAGCCACTTGTCGAAGAACGGCGCCAACGAACGCTTGGCGAAGCCCTCCGCGTGCGAGATGAAGCGCTCGGTGTCGACTCCCTTGTGGGCGCGGGCCTTGGTCCAGGCGCGCAGCATCTCGAAGAACACCTTGTCGCCCAGCTTGACTCGCAGCGCGTGCAGGGTGAGCGCGCCTCGCTTGTAGATCCGGTCGTCGAACATCAGCCGCGACCCCGGCGCGGCCAGCACGAGATCCTTGGGCAGCTTGTCGATCTTGTCCCAATGGGCGCGGGCCGCCCGAGCAGCCGAGGCCCGTCCGATGTGTTCCGACCACAGCCACTCCGAATAGCAGGCAAACCCCTCGTGCAGCCAGATGTCCTGCCAGCGGGTGGCGGTGAGCGAGTTGCCGAACCATTGGTGGGCCAGCTCATGGGCCACCAATCGCTCGTTCTCCCAACTGGGTTCGAGGTGATTGAGCCCGAAGATCGTCAACGTCTGGGCCTCGAGCGGGATCTCCAGGTCGTCGTCGGTCACGACCGCCCGATAGACCGGATAGGGATAGGGACCGAAGAGCCGCGAGAAGACGTCCACCATTTCCCGTTGCCGCGCAAAGGTCTTGACGACCCCCGCCTTCTTGCGCGCCGGGTAGTAGACCTCGACCAGAGGCCCGCCCTTGCCGCGCCCCGGGAGGTCGAGCACGGCATACCGGCCGATTTGCAGGGTGGCGAGATAGGTCGCCATGGGTTCGCGCTGGTCATAGGTCCAGACCGTGCGGCTGGAGCGCCGCTCGGTGTCCTTGAGCACACCGTTGCCGATGACCCGATAGGCCTGGTCGGCCGCGACCCGCACCCGATAGCTCGCCTTGTCGCCGGGGTAGTCGTTGCACGGATACCACGACGGCGCGCCCTGTGGCTGGGAGGCCACGGTCACCCCGTCGCTGAGCTCTTCCCAGCCGGCGGCGCCGTGGATGCCCGGCACGGGTCGCGGGTTGCCGGCATACCCGACCTCGATCGTCGTGGACTGGCCCGCCTTGAGTTTGGCCGGCAGCGCGACGGCCAGCCGGCCGCTGCGGTGCCGCCAGCGCGGGGCGGTCTTGCCGCCGACGAGCACCTTGCGCACGCTGAGCCCGCGCAGGTCGAGTTCGACGGTGTCGAGCTCGGTGCGTGCCTCGATGTCCAGACGCGCGGTTCCGGTGAGGTGGTTGCCGACGACGGCGACCTGCAGATCGAGGTCGTAATGCCGCACGGCATACCGGCGGTCGCCATGCCCCGGCAGGTAGGGATCCTGGTGGCGGAGGTTCTTCACGCGGTGGGCTCGGTTTCGTCGGCGGCTTCCGGGGCAGCGGCCGACACTACGGCATCCGGTATGCCGTGCCACGGCCCGATCGGGTTGCCGATCCACCGCGAGCGTTCGGGCACCTGTTCACCGCGCATGACCAGCGAGGCCGGGCCGACGGTCGCGTGTCGGCCGATCACGGCGGCGGGCAGGACGACGCCGTTGGGGCCGAGGGTGGCGCCGGCGCCGAGGGTGACGTGGTCCATCGACAGCACCCGGTCGTGGAAGAGGTGGGTCTGCACGACGCAGCCGCGGTTGACGGTGGCGCCGTCGCGGAGGGTCACCAGGTCGGCCTCGGGCAGCCAATAGGTGTCGCACCACACGCCCCGGCCGATATGCGCGCCCATGGTGCGCTGCCACCAGTTGAGGGCTGGGGTGCCGACCGTGGCTCGGGCGAACCACGGCGCAGCCATGACCTCGACGAAGGTGTCGGCCAGCTCGTTGCGCCACACGAAGGAACTCCACAGCGGGTGCTCGGTGGCCGTGAGGCGGCCGACCAGGGCCCACTTGGCGATGCTCGTGATGCCGGCGGCGACCATGCCGACGGTCATGAGGACCAGGCCGCCGAGCAGCAGCGCGAGCCACCACGAGCGGTCGGCGAGGGCCAGCAGGGTGAGGGCGGCGACGGCATACAGGGCCATGCCGAGCACGACGGGGACGATCCGCGCGAACTCGACCAAGGCGCGAGCCACCTTGAGCCGCCTCGGCGGGGCGAAGGTGCGGGCCGAGTCGGCGTCGACCGTGGTGCGGCGCAACGGTTCTGGAGGCGATCCGAGCCACGAGACGCCCGCCTTGGCGCGGGTCGTCGGGGCGGCCGAGAGCACGGCGACCAACGAGTCACGGCGGATTCGGCGGCCGGGCGCGGTCATCCCGGAGTTGCCGAGGAAGGCGTGCTTGCCGACCTTGACTCGCTCGGTGCGCAGCCAGCCGCCGCCGAGCTCGTAGCCGCCGAGCAGGGTGTCGTCGGCGAGGAAGGCCCCGTCGTTGACCCACGAGAGCTTGGGGATGAGCAGCACCGTCGAGGCCTCCACGTCGGCGCCGATCCGAGCGCCGAGGGCGCGCAACCAGGCCGGAGTGAGGCCGCTGGAGTAGATGGGGAACAGCCAGGTGCGGGCCTCGTCGAGCAGCCGGATCGTCGTCCACGCGGCCCACGCGGGCGCACTGTCGACGGGATGGCGGCCTTCGGCGACCGACCGCCCGGCCAGGCGGGTCAGCCCGAGGACGAGCACGGCGAGGGTGACCACGCCGACGACGGTCGCTGCCGGCAGCCAGGTGAGGGCAGCGACGGCCAGCTCGGACCACGACCCGGTATGCCGTAGGGCTGGCGAGACGGCCGCCGCACCGGCCGCGATGGCGAGGATCGGCAGGGCCGCGATCGCCAGGCTTGACACGGCATACCCTGCGCGCCACAGCGGCCGGGCCGGCGCGGGCTGTCGGTGCCACGCGTTGGGCGAGCCACCAGTGGGACGCGCCGGGGCTCCGGACCACAGCGCCCCCGGCGGCACCCGGCCGAAAACCGCTGACCCGGGCGCGATTTCGGCTCCCGCACCGATGCGGCAGCCGGGCGCGAGGGTGCTGCGGGCGCCGATGCGGGCGTTCTTGCCGACGCGGATCGCCCCGAGGTGCAAGGTGGCGCCGTCGATCCAGTGGCCGGTGAGATCGACCTCGGTGCCGACGGCCGAGCCCTTGCCGAGGTGCAAGTGTCCGGTGACGGGTGGCAGTGAGTGCAGTTCGGCGCCCGCGCCGATGTGCGCCCCGAGCAGCTTGGCGTACCACCGCACCAGCGCCGCGCCGGAGATGTTGGCGGCGCCGAGCTCGTCGGCGAGGCGTTCGGCGAGCCACACCCGCAGGTGGACCTTGCCGCCACGTGGGTAGTCGCCGGGGGTGATCCCGGCCAGGACGATGCGGGCACCGGCCGCGGCAAGCAGCATGCGGCCGGGCGGTGTGAGCAGCGTGAGTGCGCCGAGGACCGTGACCGGCCAGGGGAGCGTCGGCAGCCAGTCCAGGCCGAGCCAGCTCCGGGCGACGGTGGCGGCGAGGGAGAGCCAGACCAGCCAGCGGGCGGCGGCGATGGTGCGCAGGGGCAGTTGGGCGATGAGCTGGCCCGCCTGGGTCTTGACCGGCACCGGGTGGACGGTCTCGTTGAGCTGCGCATCGGCGGACTTCATGGCCTCGAGGTGGGCCGCGAGGTCGTCCAGGTGCGGGTGGTCGTAGAGGTCGGCGACGGTCGTCGAGGGGAAGCGCTCCCGCAGCCGCGAGACGAGTTCGGCCGACGCGAGGCTGCTGCCGCCCAGGTCGAAGAAGTCGTCGTGCACATCGGTCGGGTCGGCCCCGAGCACCTCGACCCACAGGTCGCGCACCCACGCCTGGGTGCCCTCCAACTGCAGGGCCGGCCCCTGGTCGCCGCCAGCGAGGGTGAGCGGCCAGGGGAGCGCGTCCCGGTCGATCTTGCCGGACGTGCGGGTGGGCAGGGTGTCGACCACGGCCAAGCGCGGCACCATCGCGGCCGGCATTTCGCCCCTGAGCTGGGCGAGGGCGACGGCGGGGTCGAAACCGCCACGGTATGCCGGGTGGTCACCCTGCGCAGCACCGATCGTGGCTGGGGTTGTCGAGGGCGCCGGGAATGCCGGGGCTGTGGGGGCCGTGGGGGCCGTGGGGGCCGTGGGGATGTCAGCCGTGGCGGGCTCGACGGTGACGTAGCCGACGATGATCTTGGTGCCGGACGCGGTCGCCCGGACCGCCGCCGCAGCCCCGGTCACCCCGGGCAGGCGCAGCAGCGCGCTGTCGATCTCGCCGAGTTCGATCCGACGCCCGCCGACCTTGACCTGGTCGTCGGCCCGCCCCTGAAAGAGCAGTCCGGCCTCGTCGTTGACCACGAGATCGCCGCTGCGATAGGCCCGCTCCCAGCCGAGGGTCGGCATCGGCGCGTATTTCTCGGCGTCCTTGACCGGATCGAGGTAACGCGCCAGCCCGACCCCGCCGATGATCAACTCGCCGGACTGGCCGGGACCGACCGGCATACCCTCGCCGTCCACCACGGCGAGATCCCAGCCGTCCAGCGGCAGCCCGATGCGCACCGGACCCGCGCCGGTGAGTTGCGCGCCGCACGCGACGACGGTGGCTTCGGTGGGGCCGTAGGTGTTCCAGACCTCGCGGGCCGGGGTGGCCAGGCGTGCCGCGAGCTCGGGCGGGCAGGCCTCGCCGCCCATGATGAGCAGCCGCACCCGGGCCAAGGCCTCGGTGGGCCAGAGGGCGACGAGGGTCGGCACCGTGGACACGACGGTGACTTCGTTGGCGACCAGCCACGGCCCGAGGTCGACGCCGCTACGCACGAGGGCGCGCGGGGCGGGCACCAGGCAGGCGCCGTAGCGCCAGGCGAGCCACATCTCCTCACACGAGGCGTCGAATGCCACCGACAAACCGGCCATGACACGGTCGTGGGGTCCGATCGGCTTGTCCTGCAGGAACATTCGCGACTCGGCGTCGACAAAGGCGGCGGCATTGCGGTGGGTGACGGCGACCCCCTTGGGCTTGCCAGTCGAGCCCGAGGTGAAGATGACCCACGCGTCGTCCTCCGGCGTCGGTGCGGTTGTCGCTGCCGGCTCGGGATCGGTCGTTGCAACCCCGCCCGGTATGCCGTCCCGCGAGACCGCGGCCGCCTCGCCCTCCGGGGTGTCGAGGCTCTGGGTGGGCCTCGGGTCGGGCACCGTGATGACCAGGTCGTTGCCGACGATGGCCGTGACTGCGGCCTCGTCGAACACGGTGCGTGCCCGCTCGTCGGGGTCGTCGGCGTCGACGGGGACATACGCGCCGCCGGCCAGCAGGATCGCCATGATCGCGACATAGAGGTCGACCGTGCCGGACCTGACCCGCACCCCGACCTTGGCGCCGGGCCCGACGCCGACCGAGCTGAGTTGCTCGGCCAGGTCGGAGGCGGCCTCATCGAACTCGGCGTAGGTGAGGCTCGTCGCGCCGTTGTCGAGGGCCGGCACATCAGGGTGGCGCTGGACCGTTGTTCTGAAGATGTCGTCGAGAGTCCGCGGCGGCGGGGCCAGGTGACCACGCAGCAGCGGCGACGCCGGGGGCGAGGGCTGGCCGTCCATGGGACCCGATGCTATGCCGCCCGACCGCCGCCTCGCCTCGCCCACCGACCGCGAGATCCACCCGTCGCCCGAGCACGCTCTCCGAGCCCGCGAGTTGACACGATGTCGGCTTTCGACGGTCTCCCCGTCGACGCAAAGCCGACTTTGTGTCAACTCGCGCTGACGTGCTGACTCCGCGGGCTCGGCTGACGGGCCTCGTCGCCCAGTCGAGCGAGCTTTCAGCGGGAGGGCAAGCTCGGGTCGCCCGGGAACAGGCGCGGCGCGGCATACAGGCTGGCGTACACCAGCCCGACGAGCACCGGCACTTCGATGAGCGGACCGACCACCCCGGCGAGAGCCTGCCCGGAGGTCACCCCGAAGGTGCCGATGGCCACGGCGATCGCCAGCTCGAAGTTGTTGCCTGCGGCAGTGAAGGCCACCGTCGCCGACCGCGCGTAAGACAGCCCCAAGGCCCTCGAGGCGAGCAGTGAGCTGCCGAACATCGCCGCGAAATAGGCGACCAATGGCACCGCGATCCGCGCGACGTCCCACGGCCGTGACGTGATCGCATCCCCTTGCAGCGCAAAGAGAATGACGATAGTGAACAACAGACCATAGAGCGCCCACGGCCCGATCCGCGGCAGCAGCACGCCTTCGTACCACGCCCTACCGCGGGTCCGCTCACCGACCACCCGGGTGAGGAATCCCGCCGCCAGGGGGATCCCGAGGAAGACCAGCACCGACACCGCGATGGCCCCGACCGAGAACGACACGCTCGTCGTCGACAACCCCAGCCAGCCGGGCAGCACCTGCAGGTAGAACCACCCCAGCGCCGCGAACGCCACCACTTGGAACACCGAGTTGATCGCCACGAGCACGGCGGCGGCCTCGCGATCACCGCAGGCGAGGTCGTTCCAGATGAGCACCATGGCGATGCACCGGGCGAGGCCGACGATGATCAGCCCGGTGCGGTATTCCGGCAGATCGGGCAAGAATGCCCAGGCCAGACCGAACATCAACGCCGGCCCCACCACCCAGTTGAGCACCAGCGACAGCCCCATGAGCCGGTGGTCGCGGGTCACTCGATCGGTCTCGGCATAGCGCACCTTGGCCAACACTGGATACATCATGACGAGCAGCCCGATGGCGATCGGTAGCGACACCTGCCCGATCTTCACCGCATCCAGCGCCGCGTTGAGCCCGGGAACGAGCCGCCCGAGCAGCAGCCCGGCGACCATGGCCAGCACAATCCACGCCGGCAGGTATCGGTCCAGCGTCGACAGCTGTGCCGCGACCGTCGTCGTCGTGGTCGGCGCCGGGGCGCTCAACAACACCCACCCCCATCCGGTATGCCGTGAGTCGGCAACCCGAGGTAGGTCACCGCCCGCGCCAGCACCTCCGGCCGCACCGTCCAGTGCACCCAGCGCCCGCGCTTCTCCCGGGTGACCAGGCCCGCATCGTGCAGCTTCTTCATGTGGAAGGACAGCGTCGGTTGGCTGATCCCGAGTGATTCGGGCAGGTGACACGCGCAGGCCGTGCCGCTCACGCTGCGAGACAGATAGTCCAGCAGCCGGACGCGGGTCGGGTCGGCGAGCGCCTTGAAGACCTCGGCCAGCTCGGTCGCCTCCGCGTCCGGGATGAGTGCGCAGTCGGCACCTTCGCAGCAGATGTCAGCTTCTGGCTCGGCGTCGGGAGGCGTCGCGTGGAGGACAGGCGGGACGGTTGTCACGCCCCCGATGCTAGTGATCACATTGACAAGTGTCCATATGTTCAGTTGGATTGGCATAGACGACCGTCGATGTATGCCGTGTCGCTCACCACCCAGCGAAGGGCCGCCCATGTCCGCCACATCAGCCCCCGTCATCCGGGTCTACGAGCCCGCGCTGTGCTGCGCCACCGGAGTCTGCGGGCCCGAGCTCGACCAGACCCTGGTCCAGTTCACCGCCGACCTCGCCCATCTGCGCGGCCGCGGCGTCGACATCCAGCGCTACAACCTCGCCATCGATCCGGGCGAGTTCGCGGCCAACCCGGTCGTGCGCGACTACCTCAGGGTCGCGGGCTCGGCCGGCCTGCCGCTCACAGTCGTCGACGGGATCACCGTCGGCACGGGGAGTTACCTTTCCCGCGCGACCCTTTCCCGGTATGCCGGTCTCGCACCTGCGGACGCCCCGGTCGCCCCGGTCGCCGTCGAGACCTCCGATGAGCAGTCCGACGAGCTGTGCTGCACCCCCGAGGAGGCGGCAGCCACAGGGTGCTGCGCCGACGCGGCTGCCGCCCCCGATGGCCAGCCCGACGAGTTGTGTTGCACGCCCGAGGAGGCGGCAGCCACAGGGTGCTGCGCCGACACGCCGGCCACGCCGGGTTCGCTCACGAAGGGTTCGGTGACACAGGGCTCGCTGACCCAGGGCTCTGCCACTCCCGGTTCACTGCAGCTCCTGCCGGTCGTCGCGGCCGGATCGTGCTGCGGGTCGACCGGCGGCTGCTGCTGACGCCCGCCATCCGCGATCGACGATCGAGACAGTCGTGACCCCTCGTTTCCTGGTCGACCCACCGCGCTTCCTCTTCTTCACCGGCAAGGGCGGCGTCGGCAAGACCTCATTGGCCTGTGCCGCCGCCGTGCGGTTGGCCGGCGCCAGCCACCGCGTGCTGCTCGTGAGCACCGATCCAGCCTCCAACGTGGGTCAGGTCTTCGGCCTCACCGTCGGCGACCAGATCACCGCGATCGCCGCAGTGCCTGGCCTGGATGCCCTCGAGATCGACCCCGAAGCCGCCGCCACGGCATACCGAGAGAGCATTGTCGGCCCGGTGCGCGACCTGCTCCCCGCAGCCGAGATCGCCTCGATCACCGAGCAACTCTCGGGGTCCTGCACGACCGAGATCGCGTCGTTCAACGAGTTCACCGGCCTGCTCGCCGACGACGAACGCATCGGTCGTTACGACCACGTCGTCTTCGACACCGCGCCCACCGGGCACACCATCCGGCTGCTGCAATTGCCGGGGGATTGGACCGCCTTCCTCGACGGGGGCAAGGGTGATGCGTCGTGCCTCGGCCCGATGGCGGGGCTCAACCGGACCAGAACGATGTATGCCGTTGCGCTGCAACGCCTCTGCGACCCCGCGCTGACGAAGCTCGTGCTCGTCACCCGTGCCCAGCCCAGCTCGCTCGCCGAAGCCGCCCGCACCGCAACGGAATTGCAGCAGATCGGCCTGCACAATCAGGTGCTCGTGGTCAACGCCGTTCTGCCAGAGGCAGATCCGGGCGACCCTGCAGACCGGTTGCACGACAGCATTCGGGTCCGCGAGCAGGCCGCCCTGGCCGGGATCCCCGAGGCGCTCGCCCAACTCCCGGTAGACCAGGTGCCGCTCAGAGCGCGCACCGTCATGGGAGTCGACGCCCTGAGGTCACTGCTGTCGGGAGCGGAAAGCCTTGGCCCGCAGGGGAGTTTGGCAAACCCCAGCACCATCCCCGAGGGTTTCGAACTCGGCGTGCGTGGGCTGGTCGACGACCTGCGCGCAGCCGGCCACGGCCTGGTCATGTGTATGGGCAAGGGCGGCGTCGGCAAGACCACCGTCGCTGCCGCCATCGCGGTCGCGCTGGCCGAGCACGGCATACCCGTGCATCTCACGACCACCGACCCGGCTGGGCATCTCACCGACGCGCTCGGCGAGGGGGCCGAGCAGGGGGCCGGGCAGATCCCCGGCCTCACGGTGTCGCGGATCGACCCGCACGAGGCGACGGCCAACTACCGCGAGCGGGTCCTGCGCACCAAGGGCGCCACCCTCGACGCCGACGGCAAAGCCCGACTCGCCGAAGATCTCCAGTCGCCGTGCACCGAGGAGGTCGCGGTCTTCCAGCAGTTCTCGCGGCTGGTTCACGAATCCCGACGGCACATCGTCGTCATGGACACCGCGCCCACCGGGCACACCCTGCTGCTCATGGACGCGACCGGCTCCTATCACCGCGATGTCGTGCGGACGATGGGGGAGGGCACGGCGTACACGACGCCGTTGATGCGCCTGCAGGACCCGGCGCAGACCCGGGTCGTCATCGTCACCCTGCCCGACGCCACCCCGGTGTTGGAGGCGCAGGGCCTGGCCGCAGACCTGGAGCGCGCGGGCATCACGCCGTGGGCGTGGGTTGTCAACGCGTCACTCGCCGCAGCCGCCCCGACGTCCGACCTGCTGCACCAGCGCGCAACCGCCGAGCTGCCGCATCTAGCCCGGGTGCGCGAGCTCGCCGCGGGGGCGGGACGCCGCACTCCGGCGGTTATCCCGATGCTGCCCACCGACCCGGTCGGCGAGGCCGCACTGTCGCGGCTCAGCGCGCTTGATCAGCCCACTCCGCTGCCCGCCTGACCTCCGCCGCCCTCGAGACCCCCCACCCACCGAACAGAGACCCACCGACCCAGCCACCCGGCATACCTCGAAAGGACCCACCATGAGCCAGTCGCACGCGTCCGACACCCGGCCGTCGGTGCTCTTTGTCTGCATCCACAACGCCGGCCGCTCGCAGATGGGCGCGGCCTACACGCACCACTTGTCCGGTGGCCAGGTGGAGGTGCGGTCGGCGGGTTCGGCGCCGGCTGAGACGATCAACCCGGCCGTGCGTGAGGCGATGCTCGAGGAGGGCATCGACATCTCCGCCGAGAAGCCCAAGATCCTCACGACCGAGGCCGTGCAGGCCTCCGACGTCGTCATCACCATGGGCTGCGGCGACACCTGCCCGTATTTCCCCGGCAAGCGCTACCTCGACTGGGTGCTCGCCGACCCGGCCGGACAGGGCGTCGAGTCGGTGCGCCCGATCCGCGACGAGATCAAGGGGCGCGTGCTCGGGCTGCTCGCAGAACTCGGCGTCGAGCCTGCTGCCCTCCCGGGGCGCTGAGGGCTAGCCTGAACGCATCGGGGGCGGTGGGCCCCTGCTGATTCGAAGGACCGAGATATGGCCGATTGGGCTGCTGACGTCAAGAAGTACGCCCCCAACGCCGATGACAAGGTCATCGCGGGGATCGTGCGGCACTGCGGCATCGCGTTGCAGAAGGCCGACTCGTCGCTGGTGTCGTTCTCCGACCAGGCCGAGCTCGACCGAGTGAAGAAGGGCTTCCTCACCAAGAAGCTCGCCCTGGCCACCGACGAGGAAAAGGATGCCGCCCTCGCCGCGGTCGGCGCCAAGCTCAAGGGCGTCTCGCGCAAGAACCGCGTGACGGTCTACTACCTGCTCGCCGAGCACACCGGCAAGCTCGGTCTCTTCGGCTGATCGGGCTCGCCCAGAGTTTCGCAGGCACGGCGCCGGTGAGTGAGTTGCACTCGCCGGCGCCGTGCCGCGTTGGCTGGCTGTTCACCCGTGGGCGCGAGCAGGGACTTCGCGAGCGAGCAGGATCGTCACCGCGCCGAGCATGGTTCCGGTGATGCGCCGCTGCCAGTAGGTCCAGGCTGGGCGACGGGTGAGGACCGTGGCGAGGGTGCCGGCCCCGATGACGATCAGTGCGTTGATGGTCATGCTGACGCCGATCTGGAGCAGGCCGAGGGTGACGCCCTGGCCGAGGTGGTGCCCCCTGGCCGGGTCGATGAACTGCGGGATGGGGTTCCCCCCAAATCGTGGAGGGCTTGCTTTACGCGGCTCTCGGGGTGAGGGCCGTGGTCTCGTAGTCGATGGG
>JBGAQV010000073.1:0-14237 GCA_044220505.1 Dermatophilaceae bacterium | reverse complement strand
CTCTCCGCCGCGGGCGGACCCATCAGCCCCAGCTCGGTGGGCACGACGGTGAGCTACGCACGCGCCGGTGTCGTCGAGCGCTACGAATGCGGGCCCGCGGGCCTCGAGCAGAGTTTCGTCGTCGGCGATCGCGCCGGCGGCCACGAGCCCGTCGAGCAGCCACGCGCGCACCAGCCGGGCATTGGTCAACGTCTCGAGCGTGGTGAACGTCTTGCTCGCGACGATGACCAGGGTGGTCTCCGGGTCGAGACCGGCGGTCTTCTGCGCCGCGTCGGTCGGGTCGATGTTGGAGATGAACCGCACCTGCAGCCCCGGCTGGACATACGGCGCGAGCGCCTCGTAGACCATGACCGGACCGAGGTCCGACCCGCCGATGCCGATGTTGACGACCGTCTCGATGCGCTTGCCGGTGACGCCCACCCACGCGCCGGAGCGCACCTGGTCGGCGAAGGCGTAGACGCGAGCGAGCACCTCGTGGACGTCGTGGTCGACGTCCTGGCCGTCGACGACCAGCGGCGCGCCCTGCGGGCGACGCAACGCGGTGTGCAGCACGGCCCGGTTTTCGGTGACGTTGATCCGCTCACCGGCGAGCATCGCGTCGCGCCGCTGCGCCAGGCCCACCTGCTCGGCAAGCTCGACGAGGGCCTCGAGCACCTCGGTTGTCACGAGGTTCTTGGACAGGTCGACATGCAGGTCGCCGCAAATGCGCGTGAAGGCCGCGGCACGCCCGGGATCGGCCGCGAACCACCCCCGCAGATCGGGCGTGAACCCCTCGCGCAACTCGCGAAGGCGCTGCCAGGCAGGCGTGGTGGTGGCGTCAACAGGGGCAAGCATGGGGTTTCCTCGCCTTCCAAGGTCGCGGCATGAGGGTTCGCGACCAGCCTAGTGACCCGGCCTCCGCGACGGGTATGCCGTGCACTCGGTTGCCGCACGGCATACCTGCCGGTATGCCGGGACACCGGGTTACGGTGAGCTATGCGCCTCACTCACCTGGGACACTCCTGCCTCTTCGTCGAGATCGCCGACCGTCGCCTGCTCATCGATCCAGGCGGGTGGTCCGCCGACTTCGAGGACCTCACCGACCTCGACGCGATCCTCGTCACCCATCAGCACGCCGATCATCTCGACACCAAGCGGCTCAAGGGAGTCCTGGAACGTAATTCAGGCGCTGCCCTGTATACCGACCCGCAGACCGCGGCCATCCTCGCTGCCGACGGGCTCGCCGCGAGCGTCTTGCGCCAGGGTGAGGACCTGACCTTCGGGGAGGTCAGCGTGAGCCCGCGTGGGGCAAAGCACGCCTTCAACCACGACGGAGTGCCGACGGTCGACAACGTCGGGGTGCTCGTCACCGCAGCGGGGGAGAGTCGGCTGTTTCACCCCGGAGATGCCTACGACGCACCGGTCGAGGACGTCGACATCCTCGCCGTGCCGATCAACGC
Organism: Dermatophilaceae bacterium; assembly: GCA_044220505.1. Lineage (GTDB taxonomy): Bacteria > Actinomycetota > Actinomycetes > Actinomycetales > Dermatophilaceae > Phosphoribacter. The sequence continues at coordinate 12,798 of JBGAQV010000073.1, read as the reverse complement.
GCCGTGGGCGGCGGTGCGTGACTCGATCGACTTCGTCCGCAATGTCGCTCCGCGGGCGATGGTGCCGATTCACGATGGGCTGCTGGCTCCGCCCGGGCGCAACCTCTACCTCACCCACGTCCTCACCTACGGTGGGCGCGATCAGGTGACTCTGCACGACCTCGCCGGCCAGGGGAGCGTCAGCGCCTGACGTTCGGGTGGCCGACGGGTCAGGGCTGACCCGGCGAAGGGCTCAGTCAGCTGCGAGGGCGGCGGCCCCGATGATTCCGGCCTGGTTCTGCAGGGCGGCCGGGATGATCGGCGTGCGCAGGTCGAGCAGGGGCAAGAACTTGTCGGCCTTGCGAGAGACGCCGCCGCCGACGAGGAACAGGTCAGGCCACAGCAGGTTCTCGACCGTCGTGTAGTAGCGCTGCAGTCGGGCCGCCCACTTGGTCCAGGACAGGCCGTCGCGTTCGCGCACTGACGCGGCGGCCCGGGTCTCGGCGTCGTAGCCGTCGATCTCCAGGTGGCCCAACTCGGCGTTGGGGATGAGCACCCCGTTGTGCAGCAGCGCGATGCCGATGCCGGTGCCGAGGGTCGTGAGGACGACCAGGCCGTCCTTGCCCTTGGCCGCGCCGTAGCGCACCTCGGCGACACCCGCGGCGTCGGCGTCGTTGACCAGCAGGCAGTGCCGACCGAGGGCCTGCGCGAAGATCTCCTGACCGGGGCAGTCGATCCACCCGTGGTCGATATTGGCGGCCGTCCGAACGATTCCGTGCTGGACCACGCCCGGGATGGTCACGCCGATCGGCGCGTCCTTGGGCAGGGAGTCGACGAACTGGTCGGCAATCTGGTCGACGATGGCCGCCACCGCCTGTGGCGTCGAGTGCTCAGGTGTGGCGATCTTGATCCGCTCCCCGATGAGCGAACCGGTGGTGAGATCGACCGGCGCCCCCTTGATGCCGGAGCCGCCGATGTCGATCCCGAGAGCGACGCGGGGGGTTGCGGACATCGAGGCCTCCTGAGCTGGGGTGGGCCCCTTCACGAGCCCGTCGAACGAATTAGTTCGCATTATGACCTAAACCAGCGACTTACGGGAGGGTGAGGATCTCGCTGCCCGAATCGGTGACCAGGATCGTGTGCTCGAACTGAGCTGATCGGGCCTTGTCGGCCGTGACGACGGTCCACCCGTCGTCCCACATCTCCCACTCGTGGGTGCCGAGGTTGAGCATCGGTTCGATGGTGAAGGTCATCCCCGGCTCCATGACGGTGTCGTAGGCCGGTGCGGCGTCGTAGTGGGGCACGATGAGGCCACTGTGGAATGCCTCGCCGATCCCGTGGCCGGTGAAGTCGCGCACCACGCCGTAGCCGAACCGCTTGGCGTAGGAGGAGATGACCCGGCCGATGACATTGATCGGCCGCCCCGGCGCCACCGCCTTGATGCCGCGGAGCATGGCCTCCCGGGTGCGTTCGACGAGCAGTCGCGACTCCTCGTCGACATCGCCGACGAGGTAGGTCGCATCGGTGTCACCATGCACCCCGTCGAGGAAGGCCGTGATGTCGATGTTGACGATGTCGCCGTCCTGCAACGGACGGGCATCCGGTATGCCGTGACAGACCACTTCGTTGACCGACGTGCAGATCGACTTGGGAAACCCGCGGTAACCCAAGGTGGAGGGGTAGGCGCCGTGGGCCACGAGATAGTCGTGCGCGATGACGTCGAGTTCATCGGTCCGCACGCCAGGAGCGATGGCTTCGGCAGCTGCTGCCATGGCCCGAGCGGCCAGCTGACCGGCCGCCCGGATCCGCTCGATGGTCCCGGCGTCTTTGACCTCCGAGCCGGCGTACCGCTCTGGCGCTGCCCGGTCGACGTACTCGGGGCGGCGGATGGTTGCGGGTACTGCCCGTCGAGGGCTGACGGGGTGAGGCACGACGCTCGGGTGACGGACCGGCATACCGGGGAGTCTAGGCACGCATCCCCGGTGTTCCCGACCGCGGACGGCATACGGTAGGGGGGAGCCGACCGAGGCCGGGCCCGAGGAGGAGCCATGCACTACTGGTACAACATCGCGACAGGCCGGGTGGAGACCGATGACGACCGAGGTCCCGCTGAGGACGTCCTGGGACCCTACGACACCCCCGAGGAAGCCGGTCGGGCCCTGGACATCGCCCGGGCCAAGACCGAGAAATGGGACGCCGAGGACCGGGCCTGGGAGACCGGCGGGGACGCGGAGCCGGCCGGAGAGTGACCCGCCCGCCGGCGTTCCGGGGTGCGTAACGCGGGCGAAACACCGGTAGGGCAGGATCGCACCATGGACCGTCAGCAAGAGTTCGTCCTGCGCACCATCGAAGAACGGGACATCCGGTTTGTCCGGCTGTGGTTCACCGATGTCGTCGGCACGCTCAAGTCGGTCGCCATCGCGCCTGCCGAGTTGGAGGGCGCGTTCGCCGAGGGGATCGGTTTCGACGGGTCGGCCATCGAGGGCTTCGCCCGGGTCTATGAGGCCGACATGCTCGCCAAGCCCGACCCGGCGACCTTCCAGGTGCTGCCCTGGCGCGGTGAGAACCCCGGCACTGCGCGGATGTTCTGCGACCTGCTCACCCCCGACGGGCAGCCCAGCTTCGCCGACTCCCGGCACGTGCTGCGGCGCGCGCTGGCCAAGGCGGCCGACCTCGGCTTCACGTTCTACACCCACCCGGAGATCGAGTTCTTCCTGTTGCGCCCACAGCAGGGCAAGCGGGTCACACCAGTGCCGGTCGACCACGCGGGCTACTTCGACCACGTCCCGCACGGCACCGCCCACGACTTCCGTCGGGCGGCGATCACCTTGCTGGAGAACATGGGCATCTCGGTGGAATACAGCCACCACGAGGGTGCTCCCGGGCAGAACGAAATCGACCTGCGCTATGCCGATGCGCTGTCGACCGCCGACAACATCATGACCTTCCGCACCGTCGTCAAAGAGGTGGCCCTCGAGCAAGGCGTCCGGGCGTCGTTCATGCCCAAGCCGTTCGGGCAGTTCCCGGGGTCGGGGATGCACACCCATCTGAGCCTGTTCGAAGGCGACACCAACGCCTTCCACGAGGCCGGCGCGCCCTATCAACTCTCGCGCACCGGCCGGCAGTTCATTGCCGGCTTGTTGCGCCACGGCGCCGAGATCACCGCGGTGACCAACCAGTGGGTCAACTCCTACAAGCGGCTCTGGGGTGGCGGGGAGGCACCGGCATACCTCACCTGGGGCCACAACAACCGCTCGGCCATGATTCGGGTGCCGATGTACAAGCCCGACAAGGGCAACTCCACTCGCGTCGAGGTGCGCTCCATCGACTCGGCCTGCAATCCCTATCTGGCCTTCGCGGTGTTGCTGGCTGCCGGGCTCAAAGGTATCGAGGAGGGGTACGAGCTCCCCCCGGAGGCAGAGGATGACGTCTGGAGCCTCACCGACGCCGAGCGCCGCGCCATGGGGATCTCACCGCTGCCCTCCTCGCTGGGTCGTGCGCTGGAGATCATGGAACGCAGCGAGCTCGTGGCCGAGACCCTCGGTGAGCACGTGTTCGACTTCTTCCTGCGCAACAAGCGCGCGGAATGGCGCGAATACCGCCAGCAGATCACGCAGTTCGAGCTCGACCGTTACCTCACCCAGCTCTGACCGGGGCGAGTGTGCAGCGCTCTCACAGCACCAGTGCCCACCTCGCCCGGCTCGGATTCGCCGAACCGGGGCGCAGCGCCGGGCTGCTCGCCGAGCGGGTGCTCAGCGAGCTCGTCGGTGAGGCCGGAGCCGACGACCTCGCCGAGCCGTTGTCGCGCGGCGCCGACCCCGACCTCGCCGTCCTCGGCCTGATCCGCTTGGTCGAAGCCACGCAGGCCCGTCCCGCGGCTCGCGACGGGCTGGCCGACCTGCTGCAGTCCGATGACGAGCGCCGCCACCGGTTGCTCGTCACGCTCGGTGGTTCTCGGGCCTTGGTCGACCACTTGGCGACCCACCCCGAGCACTGGCGGGCCGCCGCCGATGCGACGCCTCCGACGGCTGCCGACCTGCGATCGGCGATGACCGACGCCGTCAGGGCTCACTACCGATCCCCCCGGCAGACCCCATCGGGTATGCCGTCGCGCAGCTACCCCCCGGCATACGACGTCTTGCGGGTGGAGTATCGCCGTCAGTTGCTGCGGATTGCCGCACTCGACCTGGCCACATCCGACCCGGTGACCCATCTCCCCGTCGCAGCCGAGGCCCTGGCCCAGCTGGCCGAAGCCACCCTCGAGGCGGCCTTGCTCATCTCGCGGGAGGAGTTCGGGCCTGGTCACGAGGACTGCCGCTTGGCGATCATCGGCATGGGCAAGACCGGCGGTGGCGAACTCAACTACATCTCCGATGTCGATGTCATCTTCGTCGTCGAACCAGCCGACGGAGCGACCGAGGAGCGCGCCGTGGAGGTCGGGACGGTGCTGGCCGCCGCGACGATGAAGGCGTGTGGCTCCTCCACCGCCGAGGGCACCCTCTGGCCCGTCGATGCAGCCCTGCGGCCGGAGGGCAAGCAGGGTCCCTTGGTGCGCACCATCGCCAGCCACAAGGCCTACTACGAGCGCTGGGCCAAGACGTGGGAGTTCCAGGCATTGCTCAAGGCCTGGGTGTCGGCCGGCGATCTCGAGCTGGGCAAGGCCTACAAGGAGACCCTCAAACCGCTCATCTGGGGCGCTGCCGGCCGGGACAATTTCGTCGAGGACGTGCAGGCGATGCGCCGTCGCGTCGAGCAGCATGTGCCGGCGGCCGAGGCGGCCCGGCAGCTCAAGCTCGGCCCCGGTGGGCTGCGCGATGTGGAGTTCTCGGTGCAACTGCTGCAGTTGGTCCACGGCCGCACCGACGAGAGCTTGCGCTCGGCGACGACCCTGGAGGCCCTGCACGCGCTCGCCCGCGGCGGCTATGTCGCCCGAGACGATGCCGCCACTCTCGACCGGGCCTACCGGCTGCTGCGCACGCTCGAGCACCGCATCCAGCTCTATCGGCTGCGGCGCACCCACCTCATGCCCACCGAGCCGGATGCTCTGCGGATCCTCGGGCGCGCGCTGGGGCTGGAGGGCGATCCGGCTGCAGCCGTCGTCGCGGCGTGGCAGAGCCAGGCTCGCGAGGTCCGGCGCATCCACGAGCGGCTCTTCTACCGACCGCTGCTCGCAGCGGCCGCACGGTTGTCCTCGGCCGAGACCTCACTGAGCCCCGAGCAGGCCCGGGCGCGGTTCGCGGCGTTGGGCTTCCGCGACCCGGCCGGTGCGATGCGTCATGTGGAGGCGCTCACCTCCGGCGTGTCCCGTCGGGCGGCCATCCAGCGCACCTTGTTGCCGGTCATGCTCGGCTGGTTTGCCGACGAGGCCGATCCCGACGCCGGGCTGCTCGCCTTCCGCCGGGTCAGCGACGAACTCGGCACCATCCACTGGTACCTCAAGATGCTGCGCGACGAGGGCAGCGCGGCCGAGCGCCTCGCGCATGTTCTGGGACGCAGCCGGTATGCCGCAGAGCTGCTCATCCGCGCACCCGAGTCGGTCGCGATGTTCGGAGAGCCCGACGGGCTCGTCCCACGCACCGAGGCAGCCCTGACCCAGACCTTCCGTAGCGCGGCCGGCCGCCGAGACTCGCCGATGCGAGCCATGGCTTCCGTGGGAGCGCTGCGACGCCAGGAGATCCTCCGAGTCACCCTGGCCGATCTGCTCGGTGACATCGACGTGACCCAGGTGGGCCGGGCCCTGTCCGACATCGCGGCGGCGACGATCGCCGCAGCCCTCGACATCGCAGGTGCAGCGGTCACGTCGGCTCAGGGTGGCGCCGTCGTCGACATGCTCGTCGTGGGCATGGGCAGCCTCGGGGGAGCCGAGCTCGGCTATGGCTCCGACGCCGACGTCATCATCGTCCACCGGCCGCACGAGGGAATCGCCGAGGACGTGGCACAGCGGCAGGCCATCGCGATCGTGCAGGAGCTGGTGCGCCTGGTGGCGGCCACCGGTCCGGATCCGCTCGTCCTCGACATCGACCTGCGCCCAGAGGGCAAGAACGGCCCGCTCTCGCGCAGTCTCACCTCGTATGCCGCCTACTACGACCGCTGGGCGCTCACCTGGGAGTTCCAGGCGCTGCTGCGCGCCCGGCCGATTGCCGGCGATGCGGAGGTGGCGACGGCATACCTGGCCTTGATCGACCCCCTCCGGTGGCGGCCTGGGGGGCTGACCGCGACGCAGCTGCGCGAGGTCCGCACCATGAAGGCTCGCGTGGAGGCCGAGCGGCTGCCGCGAGGCGCCGACCCTCGCACCCACCTCAAGCTCGGACGCGGCGGCCTGACCGACATCGAGTGGACCGTCCAGGCCCTCCAACTGCAGCACGCCGACACGCACCCGGAGTTGCGCACCCCCAACACCGTGGCCGGCCTCGGCGCAGCCGCGCAGCTCGGCCTCGTCACGGCGGAGCAGGCCGAGACGCTCCTCGCGGCGTGGACTCAGGCCGCTCGGCTGCGCAACGCCGTGCTGCTCTGGAAAGGTCGGCCCGGGGACGCAGTCCCGGGGGATGTCCGCGAGGCCGACGGGGTGGGCCGCATCGTCGGGCGGGAGCCAGGCACGGGCGCGACGCTCACCGAGGCCTATCTCCGTCAGGCACGACGCGGCCGAGCAGTGGTCGACACGGTGTTCTACGGGCACGAGTAGGCCCCTCACCGGGTGGGGGAGACGAGAGGGCCGGGGATGTGGTTCCCTAGGCCCGTGACCATCACCGTGTTCCTCCTGGACGACCACGAGATCGTGCGCCGCGGGCTGCGCGAACTCCTCGAGCTCTCCGGCGACATCGAGGTCATCGGCGAATCCGGCTCGGCCCTGGAGGCCGAGCGCCGTATTCCGGCACTGCGCCCGGCCGTGTCGGTGCTCGACGCCCGCCTGCCGGACGGCTCGGGGATCGACGTATGCCGTGCGGTCCGGGCCGTCGACCCCGGCCTGCGGGCCCTCATCCTCACCTCCTACGACGACGAACAGGCGTTGCGCGCTGCGGTCCTGGCCGGCGCATCCGGCTACGTCCTCAAGGACATCAAAGGCAACGACCTCGTGGCAGCGATCCGACGGGTTGCCGCCGGGGAGCAACTCATCGCCTCCGACGTCGTCGCCCGGGTCCGCTCCAGCCTCACCGAGACGAGCGTCGACCCGCGGCTGCGATCGCTCACTCCTCAGGAGCGTCGCATCCTCGAACATATTGCCGAAGGATTGACTAATCGCCAGATCGCCGACGGCATGTTCCTCGCCGAGAAGACCGTGAAGAACTACGTCACGTCGATCTTGGACAAATTGGGCATGGACAGCCGCACTCAGGCAGCGGTGTATGCCGCTACTCACCCGATGCGCAAGGGCTCGCGGCGGGCTCCCTGACTTCGGGGACCTTTGGCCCTGACGGCTTCAGGAGGGCTCGAAGCACGATTCAGGCGTGAGCATCGTGCGGTCGCACTCCGCGATTCCGTACCGGCCGGGCCAGTCTGGGGACGTCGTGGCCGGGCTGCTCAACGACGGTCGCGCCGAGGCCGTGGCGCGCGTCGCGGTGGCCGAGGCTCAGCGCCGGGGGGCGCGATTGCGGTTCGTCCAGGTCGTCGATCAGGACGTGACCCCCGAGGAGCGGGCCGACGCCGACCAGGCGACCTTCCGGGCGGCAGTACGCGCGCTGCGTGGCTATCGCGGGATTCCGTGCCGCTTCGAGGTCGTCACCGGCGACCCCACCGACACTTTGGTCGACCTGGCCCGGTCGGCAGCCGCTCTCATCGTGGGCGCCGACGATTCCCCTCGGAGCCTGGCGTTGCGGATCGCCACCCTGGTGTCCTGCCCGGTCGTGGCGGTGCCCGTCCAAGCCGCCTGACCCGGACCGCTGGGGCGCCTGCACGGCATACCATCGGCTGCGTGACTCCCACGTCCATGCTGCGGCTGCCACGCTCCACCGACGCCGTGGCCACTCTCCTGGACGCCGTGCTCGCCGTCGGATCAGAACTCGACCTCGACGTGCTGCTGCCGCGGCTGGTGCGTAGCGCCTGCTACCTGGTCGGTGCGCGGTACGGATCGCTGGGCATCCTGCGGCAGGACTCCTCGGGGATCGCCGAAAGCGTGACCGACGGCCTCAATCCCGATGACCTCGGCCTGCTCGGCGTGATGTCGTCTCTCGACGTGCCGGTGATGGTGCGTGGCCAAGCCTTCGGGATGCTGTCGCTGGCCGACAAGGTCGGCGGGTTGGACTTCACCGAGGATGACCAGGCCCTCGTGCAGGCGCTCGCCGGCGCGGCCGGGATGGCCATCGACAACGCGCGGATGTTGGCGGAGACCCGACGGCAGCAGCAGTGGTCCGAGGCGATCAGCGAGATGAGCCAAGCCCTGCTCTCCGGCCAGGACGAGCGTGACGCGCTCGGTCTGTTGGTCTCCCGAGCCTGCTCGGCGGCCCAGGCCGACCTCGCGGCGATCGCCCTCGTGGGGCAGGACGGGGCGTTGGTCATCGAGGCGGCCACCGGCGTCAACCCGCGCGCCGGATCGATCGTCGGCACGCCCCTCACCGAGCCGCACTGGTTGGCGGTGCTCGAAAGCGGGGAGCCGCTGCTGCTGGTCTCGAACGAGGGAGAGACCGCAGCCGACCCGTCGGCTGGGCTGCTGCGTGCCGCCAGCGGGCTGGAGGCCCACGGTCAGACCGCCCTCGTGCCGATGAGTGTCGGGCTCGGGCATATCGGGCTGCTCGTGGTCGCCTGGGCCGGTGACGAAGGCCGGGTTGCCTATGATTCCGCCGAACCGCTCAAGCAGTATGCCGACCAGGCTGCCGTGACGTTGACGGCCTCGAGTGCCCAGCGGGACCGGGCGCGCATGGAGGTCCTTGAAGACCGAGAGCGCATCGCCCGCGACATGCACGATGTCGTCATCCAACGACTGTTCGCGACCGGGCTCGGCCTGCAGTCCGCTGCCCGGGTGGCCGGTCACCCCTATGTCCAGAACCGGTTGGCCGAGGCCGTCGACGAGTTGGACCTCGCGATCAAGGACATCCGGCGGATGATTTTCGCCCTGCATCAGCCGGCCACGGTGCCCTTGGACGAGGAAGTGCGCGAGCTTGCCCTAGGGTTCCGGGCGCCGCTCGGTTTTGCCCCGATCGTCGCGGTGACCGGTGAGCTCGATGTGGTGGCCGAGGAGTTGCGGCTGGACCTTCTTGCGGTCATCCGGGAGGCGCTGTCCAATGTCGCCCGCCATGCCCAGGCGCAGCGGGTGCTCGTCGATGTGGTCATCGACCGGTCGGCAGTGCGGATCGGTGTCGAGGACGACGGGGTGGGCTTCACCGAGACCGGACGCCGCAGCGGGCTGGGCAACCTGCAGGAACGGGCCGCTCACCACGGCGGGACGATGATGCTCATCTCGCCGGTGGGGGTGCTGGGCGGCACTCGTCTGGACTGGGAGGTCCCGTTGGGGGCCACCGATTCCCAGGGCTGAGTGGCGTCACGGCATACCTCCGGGGGTATCCGCTAAGCTGGCGGGATGATGCGCCGTGCTGCCACCTTCGCCCTCGCTCTGATCTTTGCCTCCACAGCCGTGACCGCGTGCAGCGGCTCGTCCGGCTCGGGCGGTTCCCTCGGATCCGTCACGGCGGCGGCAGCCGCGCCGGCCAAGGGGGCAACGCTCGACGCCACGGCTTTCGCCGCCGCGCTCAAGCGCCCGGGCACCGTGGTGCTCGACGTGCGCACGGCAGCGGAGTTCGCCGACGGCCACCTGCCCGCCGCGATGAACATCGACGTCAACGCAGCGGACTTCTCCACCAAGGTCGGTGCGCTGGACAAGAACGTCCCGTATGCCGTGTATTGCCGCAGTGGCAACCGCTCGGCCACCGCGCTGCGCATCATGGAGGGGCTGGGCTTCTCGCAGGCCTACCACCTCGGCGGTGGGATCGGCGCGTGGACCGCAGCAGGCGGGCCGACCACGAAGTAGCTCCTCAGTGCAGTCCGAGCTCGATCAGCTGGGCCGCGGTGAGGGTTCCTCCCGATGTTGCGGCGGCGCGGAAGGCCGGCAGGTGCATATCCGCCGACGCGCGCCGCAGGTTGGTGAAGACGCGGGTCAGGCCCGGGTCTCCGGAAACCGCTGCGAGCAGCTTGTCGTAGAGCGCGACATTGGCCACCTCCCCGTCGGCCCAGGCCTGCGCCGCGGCGGCCAGGGTGGCCGGAGCCGGGACCCTGCCGAGGTACGGGTTGGCGGGTGGCGTGACGCCGAGGCGCTGCAACTGGCGAGTGAGGGCGTCGATGTGCCGTTCCTCGGCAGCCCGGATGGACGCGTAGGGCTCGACCTGCCCGAACGCATCGAGCACGGCGGCATACGAGGCGGCTGCTGCATATTCGCCCTCCGGCCCCATGAGTGCCTCCCAGGCTGCCGCTGCCAAGGGTGCGGTCGGCGCCGGGATGGCAGCGGGTGCGGAGGAACTGGGGCTGCCGCTCGGATCGGCTGTCGACGTCGAGGTTGTTGCGCAACTGCTCAGGCCGATGGCGAGCGCGAGGGTCGCGATGGCGCTGGCGTGGGCCCGGCGGCGGCTGTGGATGATACCCATGGGGGTATCGTGCCCGTTGCGTGTGTCGCTTCGCTGTGCGCCGCGTGAAGCTTTCGTGTCAGTGGGCGAAGCGGCGCTCGCTAAGGTCACCCTGTGACGACCTCTCGACGGCTGCACCTTGACTCCCGGGCAGTGATCCTCGTCATCGGCTGCTGTGCCGTGTGGGCGATGGGCCAGGCGATGAGCAAAGTGGCACTCGCGCAGATCCCTCCGGTGACCCAGTGCGGGTTGCGTTCTCTCGGTGGGGGATTGCTCGTCCTCCTCTGGACCAAGTGGCGCGGCATCCGGGTCTGGGAGCGCGACGGCACGCTCTGGCCGGGCCTGCTGGCCGGCGCGCTCTTTGCTGCCGAGTTCGCCTGCGTCTACCTGGCCCTCGGCTATACGACGGTCGGTCGCACGACGACCTTCCTCTACCTCGCCCCGTTCGTCGTGGTGGCGGGTATGCCGTTCATCGCCCGGTCCGAGCGGCTCGGCCCCCTGGGGATCGCCGGTCTCATCCTGGCCTTCACCGGCACCGTCATCGCGTTCTCCGACGGTTGGGGCGCCGCCAGCGGCACCACCCAGTGGATGGGCGATCTGCTCGCGGTCGCTGCGGCCATCGGGTGGGGAGCCACGACGCTTGTCATCCGGGCGACCTCGCTCTCCGGGGCGCACCCGGCCAAGACCCTTCTCTACCAACTCGGCGTCTCCGGCGTGGGGCTCACCGCGCTCGGCCTGGCGATAGAACGTCCCCTCGACTGGCCGCTCACCCCACTGGTCACGACGTCACTGATCTTCCAGATCGTCGTCGTGAGCTCGACGAGCTACCTCGTGTGGTTCTGGCTGATCCGCGAATACGCCGCACCGCGCCTGTCCGCCTTCACCCTGCTCACCCCGATCATCGCGCTGGCGATCGGCACCTTCTGGCTGCGTGAGCCGTGGTCGGTGCGTCTGATCCTTGCGCTCGTAGCGGTCAGCCTGGGGTTGCTGGCCGTCAACTATCGACCTCCCGCGCGTCGCTGAGAGTGCGGAAGGGTGCGGCAGAATGCGGCTATGCAGGAGCGTATGCCGGTCGAGCACGCGCCCGGGTGCTCGCTGGACCCGGTGCATTGGTTCCGTCACGCGGTCCATGTGACCGCTCGCTTAGCGCTGCAGGACACTGATCGCACGCAGCACGACCAACGGGCAGCATCGGCACTGTTGGACACCCTGGGCATGCTGGCCGAGTTGCCGGAATGGGGCGAGGTCACACTGCGCGAGGTGGCCCGCTCGGCGACCTACATGAGCGATGAGATCTTCTTCGGGATGTGCACCTGCGGTGCGGCCCGCGAGGCGGGCCATTGACGGCTGCGCCGAGGCCAGGCAGCCACGGCCCGAATCGGCCGAGAATCGAGGGCGGTCAGGCTCCGACGACGAAGTAGTCGTTGGGGTGCAGCCGAGCATCGGCCTCGGGAGTCGGGTGAGATTCCGGGGCGAGCAATTGGGGGCTCAGGGCCGCGAGGACGGCCATTTCGGCGTGAATGTCGATGTCTTCGATGGTGAACATCTCTCCACTGTGCGGGCTACTCGTAGGTAAGGCAAACCTCACTTTGAGTTGGGCGCGTCGTGTCACGCCCGCTGAGGGCCCGTAGAGACCGGTATGCCGTGCCACCCCAGGTGGGTGGCACGGCATACCGGAGCGGGAAATTCAGCTGACCGTCACAGGTCGAAGTACATCTCGAACTCGTGGGGGTGCGGGCGGAAGCGGATCGGGTCGACCTCGTTCTTACGCTTCCACTCGATCCACGTCTCGATGAGGTCCTTGGTGAAGACCCCACCCTCGAGCAGGTAGTCGTGGTCCTCTTCCAGGGCGTTGAGCACCTCGGGGAGCGAGCCGGGGACCTGCTTGATCTCGGCGTGCTCGTCCGGGGGCAACTCGTAGAGGTCCTTGTCCACCGGCTCCGGCGGCTCGATGCGGTTCTTGATCCCGTCCAGGCCCGCCATCAACTGCGCCGCGAAGGCGAGGTAGGGGTTGGCCGAGGGGTCCGGGATGCGGAACTCGATGCGCTTGGCCTTGGGAGAGGTGCCGGCGATCGGGATGCGCACGCAGGCAGAGCGGTTGCGGGCCGAGTAGACCAGGTTGACCGGGGCCTCGTAGCCGGGCACCAGGCGGTGGTAGGAGTTGACCGTCGGGTTGGTGAAGGCCAGCAGCGACGGGGCGTGCTTGAGCAGGCCACCGATGTACCACCGGGCGATGTCCGACAGGCCGCCGTAGCCGCTCTCGTCGTAGAAC
>JBGAQV010000072.1:0-14350 GCA_044220505.1 Dermatophilaceae bacterium | reverse complement strand
CTCCCTGCAGTCCTCGGTGGACCGGGACAGGTCCTCGACCTGGGTCGACATCACCGGTTCTTCAGCGATCCACAACGCACCGCCCTCTCGGTCGTCTATGACACCTGCGCTGCAGACGGGTGCGACCGACCCTTCGCATGGTCGGAGCTGCACCACCGACACCCGTGGTCGAAAGGCGGGCTCACCGACCTCGACCTCGCGGTACCCCTGTGTGGCTATCACCACCGGTTGATCCACGACCCCCACCACCGACACCACATCACCACCGACGCGCGAGCGGCGAAGACCGTCCACTTCCACGAGGTCTGCGCCCCTTCCTGAGGGAAGTAGGACTCGCTCGCGCCGCCGACGTCTGGGGCTGCTCGCGGCGGGCATTGCCGGGCGGCGGAAATGCCGTCGGGGGACGGCATACGGGCCGATATCCTTCCCGAGACCCCCTGAAGGAGAGATCGTGACCGTCCTGCGCATGTCCTCGCTGTTCCTGCGGACCCTTCGGGAGGACCCCGCCGACGCTGAGGTGCCGAGCCACCGACTCCTGGTGCGCGCCGGCTACATCCGGCGAGTCAGCCCCGGCATTTACACCTGGTTGCCGCTCGGGCTGCGGGTGCTGCGCAACGTCGAGCGCATTGTGCGCGAAGAGATGGACCAGATCAGCCAAGAGTTGCTCTTCCCCGCGCTGCTGCCCAAGGAGCCCTACGAGGCGACTGGCCGGTGGACCGAGTACGGCGACAACATCTTCCGGCTCAAGGACCGCAAGGGCGCCGACTACCTGCTCGGGCCGACCCACGAAGAGCTCTTCACGCTCGCGGTGAAGGATCTCTTCTCGTCCTATAAGGACCTGCCGATCAGCCTTTACCAGATCCAGACCAAGTACCGCGACGAAGCCCGGCCTCGCGCGGGCGTGCTGCGGGGTCGCGAGTTCGTCATGAAGGACTCCTACTCCTTCGACGTCGACGAGGCGGGGCTGGCCAAGAGCTACGACGCCCACCGGGACGCCTACATCAAGATCTTCAACCGCCTCGGCTTCCACTACGTCATCGTCCAGGCGATGGCCGGGGCGATGGGCGGGTCCAAGAGCGAGGAGTTTCTTGCCACGGCGGCCAACGGTGAAGACACCTACGTGCACTGCGCGAGCTGCGGGTATGCCGCCAACGTCGAGGCCGTCCAGGTGCCGACACCCGACGCGATCGACCACTCCGGTATGCCGTCCGCCCAGGTGATCGACACGCCCGGCACGCCGACCATCGAGACCCTTGTCGACTTCCTCAACCAGGCCCACCCGCGAGGCGATCGGGCGTGGACCGCAGCCGACACGCTCAAGAACGTCGTCGTCCTGCTGCAGCACCCCGACGGACGCACAGAACCCCTCGTCATCGGGGTGCCCGGCGACCGTGAGGTCGACGAGAAGCGCCTCGCTGCCCAGGTCGAGCCCGCTGTGGTCCTGGCCTTCGACGACGCGCAGTTCGCCAAGCACCCCGGGCTGGTGCGCGGCTACATCGGCCCCGCCGCTCTGGGAGCCGAGTCAGCGACGGGGATCCGCTACCTCACCGACCCGCGGGTGTCCGTCGGCACTGCCTGGGTGACCGGTGCCAACAGCGCCGGCCAACACGTCATCGGGCTGGTGGCCGGACGCGACTTCACGGCCGACGGCACCATCGAGGCAGCCGAGGTCAAGGTCGGCGACAGGTGCCCGTCGTGCGGCGAGGGTGCAGGCCTGGAAGCTGCTCGTGGCATCGAGATGGGCCACATCTTCCAGCTCGGCAAGAAGTACGCCGAAGCCCTCGACCTCAAGGTGCTCGACGTCAACGGCAAGCTCGCGACGGTTGTCATGGGGTCCTACGGCATCGGGGTATCCCGCGCCGTCGCCTGTGTCGCCGAGGGCAACCACGACGACTCAGGGCTGTGCTGGCCGCGTGAGATCAGCCCGGCCGATGTCCACGTCGTGGCAACCGGCAAGGACGAGGAAGTCTTCGTCGCAGCCGAATCCCTGACTCGGGAGCTCGCTGCCGCCGGCCTGGAGGTCATCTACGACGACCGCCGTGGGGTCTCCCCGGGCGTGAAGTTCAAGGACTCCGAGCTCATCGGCGTGCCGACCATCGTCGTCGTCGGTCGCGGGCTGGCTTCCGGTGTCGTCGAGCTCAAGGACCGCCGCACAGGGCAGCGCCGCGAGGTGCCGGTTGGCGAGGCGGCCGAGCAAGTATGCCGTGAGGTTGGGCGCTGACGCTCGTGTCCCAGAGCAGCGCCGTCGAGGCCGTCATCTTCGACTGGGGAGGCACGATCACCCCCTGGCACACGGTCGACCTGCGTGAGCAGTGGACGGTCTTCGCGCGTGGCATGGGCGCGATTGCCTGTTCGCTCAACGACACCGCCAGTGCCGTGCATGCCGCCGAGGAAGCGGCGTGGCGGCGCGGGCGCACCGAGGGCACCAGCGCTCGCTTGCACGAGATCCTCCAAGAGGCCGGCCTCGACCCGGCTCATCCGGCGCTGGAAGCCGGCCTCACGGCATACCGGGAGTTCTGGGAACCACACACCTTCACCCATCCGGAGATCCCGTCGTTATGGGAATCATTGCGCAGCAAGGGGATTCGTATCGGGGTGCTCTC
The DNA here is from genome assembly GCA_044220505.1 of Dermatophilaceae bacterium. Classification (GTDB taxonomy): domain Bacteria; phylum Actinomycetota; class Actinomycetes; order Actinomycetales; family Dermatophilaceae; genus Phosphoribacter. The sequence continues at coordinate 11,747 of JBGAQV010000072.1, read as the reverse complement.
CAACACGATCTGGACCCGCGACTACCACCGCGAGATCTTCGCCCGCGACGATGTGTTACATCTCATCGACGGCGACGTCTACTCCAGCGAGACCCCCTGGGTGAAGCCCCGTACCGAGATCTTCCTCGCGGCGGCCGAGGCCGTTTCGGCCGACCCCCGCCGGTGTGTCTACGTCGGCGACCGGTCCTTCGAGGACGTCCACGGCCCACAATCGGCCGGTATGCGCGCGATCTGGATCCCGCACTCCGAGATTCCCACCGAACAGCAGGTCTCACACCAGGCGACACCCGACGCGGTCGCGCACGAGCTGTCCGACATCGCGAGGATCGTCGCCGCCTGGTCGCTGGGCACGGATGCCTGACGGACCTCTGGTCTGGGCGCTGCTCGGCGGGGCGGCGCTGCTCGCGGGCTGGGTCGACGCGGTCGTGGGTGGGGGAGGGCTGATCCAGCTGCCCGCCCTTCTGCTCGGCCTGCCGGGCTCCTCACCCGCCCAATTGCTGGCCACCAACAAGCTCGGGTCGATCTGCGGCACGTCGGTCAGCGCACTGACCTACGTCCGGCGGCTGCGTCCCGACCGGCGCACAGCCGTATCGGTCGCCATCCCGGCCTACCTCGGGGCGATCGGCGGCGCCTTCGTCGGGTTGCACATCCCGAAGGCTGCCTTCAACCCCATCATTCTCGGGCTGCTCATCGCCGTCGGGGCCTACACCCTGCTCAAGCCCTCGCTCGGGGAGGTGACCGCCCTGCGGCACTCGCGCGGACGGCATACCTCGTATGCCGTGCTCGTCGGCCTGGCGATCGGGTGCTACGACGGAGCGCTCGGGCCGGGCACCGGGTCCTTTCTCGTCTTCGCGCTGGTCGGACTGCTCGGCTACGCCTTCCTCGAAGCCAGCGCCCTGGCCAAGATCGCCAACTTCGCCACCAACCTCGGGGCCCTGACGGTCTTCGTCCCACACGGCGAGGTGATCTGGACCGTCGGACTGTGGCTCGGCGCCCTCAACCTGCTCGGCGGATACCTGGGAGCACGGTCGGCGCTGCGCCTGGGCAGCGGCTTCGTGCGAGCGGTGTTCGTCGTCGTGGTGTCGGCCTTCATCGTGCGGATCGGCGGCGCAGTCCTCGGCTTCTGGTCCTGACCCCGGCGCTCATTCCCCGATCCCACGACTCTCACAGCAAACCCTCAGCTTTGGACGAAAAGGTGAGGGCCATGAGCACCGCTACCCTCCACCCGATGGCCGAGCATTCCGTGCCCGGTCCGGGTGCCCGGCCCGGTCTGGCGTCGCGCCCCTTGTCGGGTGGAGCGCCGACCCCTGCGTGGTGGCGAGACGCAGCTGGAGCGTTCACCTGGCTGACCATGCTCGTCGTCGTGGCCTTATGGGTCCGCAATGGCGGCATCCAGGAGATGGCGACCGTCGGTGGCGGTGTGACCTCGCTCGGCCGGCTGCTCGGGCTCATCGCCTCGCAACTGTTGCTCGTGCAGGTCCTGCTCATGGCGCGCATCCCGTTCGTCGAGCGCTCGTACGGCCAGGACGAACTCGCCCGGCGCCACCGACTCGTGGGCTTCTGGTCGTTCAACCTCATGGTCGCCCACCTGCTGCTCATCTGGTTCGGGTATGCCGCCCAGACCCGGCAGGGCCTCTGGGGCACCATCGTCGACCTGGTCGCGAACTATCCCGGCATTCTGCTCGCGGTGGCTGCCGTCGCGGCGCTCACCATGGTCACGGTCACCTCGATGAAGGCATCCCGGGCGGCGCTGCGTTACGAGTCGTGGCACCTGCTGCACCTGTATGCGTATCTCGGGGTCGGCCTGGCGCTACCGCACCAACTCTGGGCCGGCCAGGATTTCGTCGGCAACCTCGCCGCGACGGTGTTCTGGTGGACCCTGTATGCCGCGGCGTTGGCGTCGGTGGTGGTGTGGCGGGTCGGCCTGCCGATTTACCGCACACTGCGGCACCGGTTGGTCGTCGCCGAGGTGCGACCCGAGGGGCCGGACGCGACGACGGTGGTCATCACCGGGCGTGACCTGGACCGGCTCCCGGCGGCTGCGGGACAGTTTTTCCAGTGGCGCTTCCTCGACGCCCCGGGCGCGACTCGCGCGCACCCCTATTCACTGTCCGCCGCCCCGGACGGTCGCACCCTGCGGATCACCGCGGCCCACCTCGGAGACGGGTCCGCCGCGCTGGCTCACCTCACGCCCGGGTCGCGAGTGATGATCGAGGGACCGTACGGTCGGCTGCACGGCGGGGTCCGCACTCGGCGCAAGGTGCTGCTCATCGGCGCCGGCATCGGCATCACCCCGATGCGAGCATTGCTCGAGGAACTGCCTCAGGCCCCCGGCGACCTCACCCTGGTCTATCGAGCCCACAGCAGCGGTGACGTGCTCTTTGCCGATGAACTGCTGGACCTGGCCGGCCGGCGAGGGGCGCGGATCTTCACCGTGCTCGGCGGGCGGGCGACCTCCCGGGAGAGTTGGCTGCCCGGGAACGCCAGCCACCTGAGCGACACCGATGCGCTGCGCCATCTCGTCCCGGACCTCGCCGGCCATGACGTCTACATCTGTGGCGGTGACCGATGGATGGACCTGGTCCGCGCCGCCGCGCTGGCCGGGGGAGTGCCCGAGCGCAACATCCACCTCGAACGCTTCGGCTACTGACCGGCGAGCAACGGTAGAAGGAATCCCGATCATGCGACGCATCGTCCTGTGGGCCCTGTCCACCATCACGACCCTGGTGCTGCTGTTCAGCTATCACACCTCGACGTCCAGCACTGTGAGTGCGTCCACGCAGGTGGCGGCCGGTACCAAGGGCACCGGCTCGACCGGGACCGTCCCAGGCGCAGGCACCGTTCCAGGGACGGGCACCCAGCCCAAGGCGCCCGGATCGTCCGGGTCCAGCGGGTCGGCTGGATCGTCTGGCAGCGGGGGCTCGTCAGGCAGCGGTGGCTCGGCAGGTTCGGCCTCCGGCACCGCGATCGCTGGATCCGCCGTCCCGACCCGGTTCGGCAACGTCCAGGTGCAGATCACGGTCGCCGACGGCAAGATCACCGGCGCCTCGGTGCTCCAGATCCCGAACCGGGACCGTCACGACATTCAGATCAACAACCGTGCGGTGCCGATCCTCAACCAGGAGGTCGTCGCGGCGCAGAGCGCGGACATCGACATGGTCTCGGGGGCCACGGTCACCTCGGTCGCCTACATCCAGTCGCTGCAGTCGGCTATCGACAAGGCCAATCTGTGAGTCGTCGGGCCTGGGTCGAGCAGCTCATGGGGATGCCGATCAGCATCCACGTGCGAGCCGCCGACCCGGCCCGACGCGACATCGAGAAGGCGGTGTCCTCCGCATACGCCGAGTTGACGCGGATGGAGGACATCTTCACGACTTACCGGTCCGATTCGCAGCTCTCGAGGCTGCGCCGCCGGGAGATCGCCCTGAGCGAGTGCGATCCGCTGGTCGCCCAAGCGCTGGAGATCGGCGAGCAGGGGCGGGCGCTGACCGGCGGCGCGTTCACGACCGACCTGCCCGACGGTGCGGGCGGCCGGGCGTTCGATCCCACCGGGTTGGTCAAAGGCTGGGCCGTCGATCGGGCCGCGGAATACCTTGCTGGTCTGGCTGGGGTCTCGTGGTGCGTCAATGCCGGCGGTGACGTGCTCGCCGGGCGGCACCGCCATGTCCCGCCGTTCGGCCCGGATGCCGCACCCTGGCGGATCGGGGTGGAGAACCCGCACGACCGCGCCCAGATCGCGCGTGTGGTCCCCCTGGAGTGCGGTGCAGTCGCGACCTCGGGCACCGCAGCTCGTGGGGCCCACCTCTACGACCCCGCCACCGGCAGCTTCGTCGCGCGGGCCGGGTCCAGCACGGTCATCGGCCCCACCTTGTTGTGGGCGGACATCTGGGCCACGGCGCTGTTCGTGGGCGGCGCAGCGGTTCGCGAACGATTCGATGCCCAGCGGGACTACGCCGCCTTCGATCTCTGAACCGGGACACCGCGGCATCCGGAGATGAACTCGCTCGACGCAGCTGCATCACGGCCCGCCGGCGGCCAGAGCGGCCTCCAGGTCCGGCACGGTGGCCAGGGGCAGACTGCACACCGCCCCACGGCATACGTATGCCGTGGACTCCCCACCGAGCGCCGCGCGTCCGGCGAGCATCGGCACTCCCGGGGCGTCTGACGAGCCGGCCACGACGACCAGTCCTGGAGAGGTGGATGATCGGGCCGTATGCGTCAATATGGTTGCCGTCGGCCCAGATCCGACGATCGCCACCTGGAGCGGACCGGCCTGGCGCGCTTCGGCGACGGCGAGCAGCCACCCGGCGAACCGAGGGTCTTGGGCCGCAACGGTCCCGCCCGCGGCCAGCGCCGCGTCGGCGCGCGCCAGGTGCTCGGCAGATCCCGCGAGCACGGCATACGTCACCAGCGCTCCGGTCAGGGCCGCGTGTCCGGAGGGTTCGGCGTTGTCGCTCGGCGAATGCGGGCGGACCAGCAGGTCGGTGTCGGCGGCCGTGTCGAAGAAGACCCCCGATTCGTCGCCGAATCGGGCGATGGCGACATCGAGCAGCCGCCCCGCCTCGGCGAGCCATTGGCCCTCACCCGTGGCCTGGTGCAGCGCGAGCAGGCCTTCGGCGAGGTTGCCGTAATCGTCAGCCAGCCCAGCCGCATTGCCGACCGTGCCGGCCAACGACACTCGCAAGAGCTGGCCGTCCTTCCAATGCAGGTCGAGGATGAACCGTGCTGCCGCCGCTGCGGCCGCGACGAGGTCGGGCCGGTGCAGCAGCGAGCCGATGTCGGCGAGGGCCGCGATGGCCAGCCCGTTCCACGAGGCGATGACCTTGTCGTCCCGGAAAGGTTGGGGTCGGCGGGACCGGGCCTCCAGCAGCCGCTCGCAGACCTCGTCCCACCACTGCCGGTCTGCGTCGGTGCGAGGTTCCGAACGGCGCTGCAGGGTGGACAGCCCGTCCTCGAAGGTACCGGCCTCGGTGACCGACAACTCGGCAGCGGCGCGGCGGCCGTCGGCCTGGCCGAGCACTTCGACGAGTTGATCGGGAGACCAGGCGTAGGTGAGTCCCTCGACGCCTTCGGTGTCGGCGTCCAGGGCTGCTGCGAACGCGCCCCCGGCAGTGCGGAAGTCGCGCAACAACGCGTCGCAGGTGCGTTCGGCTACCTCACGACCCAGTGGTTTGCCGGTCGCGCGCCACCAGTGCACATAGGCCCGGGCCAACAGCGCGTTGTCGTAGAGCATCTTCTCGAAGTGCGGGACCACCCAGCCCGCGTCCACGGCATACCGGTGGAAGCCGCCCCCGATCTGGTCGTACATCCCACCGCGCGCCATCGCCTCGAAGGTCGCCGACGCCATCTCCAGGGCCGTCTCGTGACCGGTGCGGGCGTGGTGGCGGAGCAGAAACTCCACGACCATCGACGGCGGGAACTTGGGCGCCGCACCGAAGCCGGCATGGCGCCGATCAAATCGAGTCGCCAGGCGCGCCACGGCTGCATCGAGAGTGCGCGCGTCGATCGGCGTCGGTGGCAGGGGCGACACCGAGGCGGTCACGGCGGCAAGCAGCTGTGAGCTGGCCGCTGCGACCTCGTCTCGCCGGTCGGCCCAGGCGTGGGACGCAGCCTTCAGCAGGTCCAGCAGGGTCGCCCGGGGCAGATAGGTGCCGCACCAGAATGGCTCTCCGGTCGGGGTGAGGAGCACGGTCATCGGCCAGCCGCCTCGCCCGGTGAGGGCGGTGGTCGCCGCCATGTAGATGGCGTCGATGTCGGGCCGCTCTTCGCGATCGACCTTGACCGCCACGAAGCCAGCGCTCAGGGCAGCCGCGACCTCGGCATCCTCGAAGGACTCGTGAGCCATGACGTGGCACCAGTGGCAGGCGGCGTAGCCGACTGACAGGAAGACCGGCCGGTCGAGTGCCACGGCATGGGCGAAGGCGTCCGGTCCCCACTCCCACCAATCCACCGGGTTGTCGGCGTGCTGGCGCAGGTAGGGGCTCGTCGCGTGAGCAAGTCTGTCGGCCATTCCAGTCACTCCTACTAGTGGCGTATCACCTTCCGGTCCAGTGATACCCGAAGGTGATACCCGCGATCGGTGTGTGCTGGTTCCTCCAGCGTAGATGGTCTCCCGGTGAGCGGCGTGCAGGAGAACTTGCGGTTCGTGTGCTGCTCACCCAGTCAAGCCAGGCGAAGCTGTCCCCTCCTTCAGACGACAATTCTGCGGTCAGGAATCAGGGAAGACGTCCCGCCACAGGTCGAAGACACGGTCGGTCACCGTTGGGTCAACGAAGGTGTCGAAGGCCATCTTGGCGCGCTCAACACTCACTGGGTCTCGCAGGGCATCGGCTGTCCACTCGACGCTTTGGCTGACGACGGACCTGATGTCAGCGTCAGCCATGCACTCGTCAATCACCCGTGTCGTCTCGGCGGGATCGGCGACGGCCATGAGTCTCCACAGATCACCGAGGTCCTTGCTGCGAACGGGGCCTTTGCGAGGTTCTCGCATCCGTTCACCGATCTTCGAGCCCTTCGCAAGAATCAGCGCTGGGACCTCGGCGACGAAGATTTCGGTCGAGAGTCTCGAATCGGCGAAGTCGGTGATCGTCAGTCGCGAGCGGTTGAAGGCAGCGAGCTCCAGGCCCAGGGCATTGCCGATGGCACTTGCCGTGCGTGCGCTGCAGTGCGGGAACGCCCCGCTTGGTCCGACTTTTTGCCCCCGACAACCCGTTCGGGGCAAGCAGGTCAATCTTCTCGCGGTACGCGCGAGTGCCGTCCGGCTCGTGGTACGGCGCTTTGCCCCACAGCCCAGGCCGCGCCGTGGTGCGGTGCTCGTAACCCGCTTGGGCAAGGAGCGACTCGATGCTCGGCACATTGCCGACCAGTCCTGGGGTGACACCCAGATCGCCGTCACCGGTCGGCATACTCCGTACGTCGAGACCCATTGTGCGAAGCAGGACGGCGTGAGCACCGATCAGGGTCAGCGACTCGGCGTGAGCCTCCAGCACTCCAACGACATTGATGATGGCTCGCCGACTCCACTCGATCTCCGTGCGCGGGGTCGTGAACTCCGTCATTCGACTCGCCGTCCCAGCAAGATGTCGGCCTGTTCAGTCATCCGGTCAATACCACCGTAGGAGTCGATGATGACCTGATCACGGGTCACAACTGTCACACCATCGAAGTTCGTTCGCCCGACCTCGCTGATGCGGTCGAACGGGATCTGGGTGACCCGCAGCCCCACCGAGCCAGGCTCCTTCCGCGCAAGGTTGGCCGCCTCCGCCGCACGATCGACGTCGTCGGCGTAGAGAACCGGCCACGCCTCTGCGGCGCTGGAGCGATAGGTATTCGCTCCAGCGTCGCCGGTCACGGCGTACTCGATGCCCGCCGCAGCCAGCATGTGCGCGATCTGGTACGCCGTCGGTCCGGCCTCGAAGTCAACAGCACCCGGGCGTCGAGTAAGGCGGGCGGCTCGACCAGCCCTGAACAGCAGGTCGGCTTCCCTGCCTGCCACGGCGAAGCCCTGTCCGTCGACTAGCCCAATCCGTGCCCACCTCTGTCGCCACACCTTCACGTCCGGTTTCAGCGGGAGAATGAGTCCCGGCTCGAGCGCGAGCCGCGCCGCTGCGATCGCGCTGATGTCAGCAGTTCCGGTGAACCCGATCGGCTCGCCGAGGACGGCAAAGATCTCCTGCGCCAGGGCGAAGGACGGGCTGACCAGGCCAGCCTCGATCCGCGTGACTGTCGTCGGAGCCACATCGACCAACGCGGCAAGCTGTCGGGCGCTCAACCCGTTCGCGCGGCGCAGAGTCGAGACGCGCTCTGAAAGGTTCACGCGACCAGTGTAGGCGCGTGTTGCAAATATGCAACGCGTTGGGCTTCTTCGCACGTTCCGGAATGCCGACCTTCAACTCGCAGGCATCACAGCCATGTCGAGGGCCGGCGAGTTGACGAACCTCAGGGTCGTGCACACGAAGGCCGAGCGTCGAGCGGCCCGGCGCCGAAGGCGTCTCCTAGCAACAGGTGCGCTTCCGCCGGGTTGTCGGCGTGCTGGCGCAGGTAGGGGCTCTGTGCGTGGGCCAAACGGTTGGTCATGGGTCCGCCCTCCAGGTCAGTCGGTCATCCCTGGGAACGTCGGCATCAGCTGTCCGTATGCCGTCGCATCCACGAGCGCCTCCACGGCGGTCCGCACCAGCGGCTCCAGCGCGGTGGATCCCGGAGCGAGAGCCGCAATCGACCGCAAGGCGACGTCGACCACGTCGACGAGGGCCGCGCGGACGGCGCTACGCCCCGTGGCGGCGTCGGTGATGGCTGCCGAACTGCCGAACCCGTACGGCGGCACGACCAGACCCTGGGGCGCGATCGCGCGAATCCGACGTTCCCGAGCTCGGACCCGGGCCACGAGCTCGACGAGGGGTGCGCGGGAGGTTGCGGGGGTGCGCGCCGCTGCGAGTTCGGTGACGTAGGCCAGGCCCGCCATGGCAGTGAGCAGGGGACGGGCGGTCGCCTCGTCCAGGAGGATCTCGCCAGCGTCGGCAGGCCAGGCCGGCACGCCGCCCAGACTCACGCCGGTCGCTCCGGCGTGGACCGAGAGCGCGATGAGCAGGCCCCGGGACGGGCCGGCGTCGGCCAGCCGGCGCAACCGTTCCGGAGCGACCAGGGCCAGCTCAGCTGTGGCGAGATCCTCGGGTCGCCCGGCGGTGGCCTGCGGGGTCACACCACCCACGCTCGCTGAACTCGAGGCCGCAACGGAGGGCGCGGCGCTGGTTGTCGAACCCGTCGAGCCGGTCGGGGCCGTCGACGACTGGGGCGTGGCCAGCGCTCGGGCCAGCACGTCGTCCGGGACCCCCCCATCGCGCAGCACCTGTTCGAGGACGGCTTGCTGGCGGGTATGCCGTGCGGAGATCGCCGCGCCGAGGGGGACCGCGGTCCGGGCAGCGGTGGCGGCCAGCTGCGACACGTCGCGGTATGCCGTGAGCAACGCGGCCTCGTCCGGCATCAGTCGCCGGGTGATGAAGGGGATGTGGGCGTCCTGTTCGAGTTGGATCCCACAGCCACCCACTGCCGTGACCGCGAGGGTCACTGCGCCTGCCACGGCGCCGCGCAGCAGGACCCGGCGGGACGGCATACCGGTTGGTGATCCTGGGCCGCCTGGGGCGACCGCCACGGCCCGGACTCCCGATGGGAGCTGGGGGGCAGGACGGGCCGACACCTGCCGATCATGACACGAGGGCCTCGTTGGCTTGCTGTCCACCGGTACGGCAGAGCGGCATCACGGACAGTGGCGGAGGGCGGACAGCCCGGCGGCTGCGGGCGATGGCAGTTACAGTGAGGGGGGAACCAGCCGTCCACAGAGTCGGTCATTCGAGAAGAGCGCCAACCAAGCAGGAGGTGATGGGGTGTGATCGCCGACCGCATCCGTGCTGCTCTCACTGCACCCTTGGCAGCACGAGGACTCGTCGTCGAGGACCTGACCGTCCAGGCCGCCGGTCGTCGCAGGGTGGTGCGCGTCGCGGTCGGTGCCGACCTGGCCGACCTACCCGAGCAGGACACGACCTCCCGGGTTGCGCCGCTGTCCCTCGACGAGATCGCCGATGCCACCCGAGTGGTGAGCGACACCCTCGATGCCGCCGGGACGATGGGCGAAACGGCATACGTGCTTGAGGTGAGTTCCCCTGGGGTGGACCGACCGCTTCTGCACTGGCGGCACTGGCGTCGCAATGTCGGGCGCCTGGTCGTCGCGACGCGCCCGGACGGCTCGAGCGTGCGCGGACGCATTCGGGCCGTGGCCGCCGACACGGTCGAGCTGACCGTCGAGGGCGCGCCCGGGCTCACCGTGCCGATCGCCGAGTTGACCCGGGCCCGAGTCGAAGTCGAGTTCGGGCGGGTGGACGAGCTTGACGGGCTGGATGAGTGGGATGAGTGGGACGAGCTGGACGACGATGCTAGCGAGGAGGACGACTGATGGATATCGACCTGGCGGCTCTGAGAGCGCTGGAACGGGAGCGTGACATCAGCCTCGATGTGCTCGTGCCGGCCATCGAGCAGGCGCTGCTCGTGGCCTATCACCGTACCGAGGGCAGTTTTCGCGTCGCGCGCGCCGTGCTGGACCGGAAGACCGGGCACGTGACGGTCTGGGCTCGTGAGGAGGGCGAGGTCATCGAGCCCACCGAGCCCGGCGAGCGGCCGACTCGGGCTGAACCCGGGCCTGAGTTCGACGACACCCCTGCAGGCTTCGGGCGGGTGGCGGCTGCGACCGCCCGCCAGGTCATCGTGCAACGGCTGCGTGACCTGGAGGACGAGGCGATCCTCGGAGACTTCAAGGGTCGCGAAGGCGACATTGTGTCCGGCGTCATCCAGCAGGGCTCGGACCCCCGAACTGTGCTTGTGGACTTCGGCACCGTTGAGGGGGTGTTGCCGGGCGCCGAACAGGTGCCGGGCGAGACCTATCGGCATGGCGAACGGCTGCGGTGCTTCGTCGTCAGCGTCAAGCGCGGACCGAAGGGCCCCCAGATCGGCCTGTCGCGCACTCACCCGGGGCTGGTCAAGGCGCTGTTCAAGCTCGAGGTCCCCGAGATCGCCGATGGCACCGTCGAGATTGCCGCCCTGGCTCGCGAAGCCGGTCACCGCACCAAGATCGCCGTCCGCGCCAAGGTCGCCGGAGTCAATGCCAAGGGCGCCTGCATCGGCCCGATGGGTGCCCGGGTGCGGGCCGTCATGACCGAACTGCACGGCGAGAAGATCGACATCGTCGACTACTCCGAGGACCCGCGCCAGTTCGTGGCGGCGGCACTGTCGCCGGCTCGAGTGCACTCGGTCACCGTCGTCGACCCGCAACTGCGGGCCGCCCGGGTCATCGTGCCGGACTACCAACTGTCGCTGGCCATCGGCAAGGAGGGCCAGAACGCCCGCCTCGCCGCGAAACTCACCGGGTGGCGCATCGATATCAAGCCCGACACCCACGAGGCGGCGGCAGGTCCGGCAGCAGGTCCGGCAGCCGACGGGGCAGGGGGACTAGCCGGAGGTGCATCTGCAGGTTCTGGCGATAGGCGTAACCCCGCAGCTGCGACGTCCGCTCGTCGCCCGCGCACGTCGCCGACGGGGCAGTGAGCGCAGCGCAGGGCTCGTCACAGGGTAGACTCGGCGCGACCGACCAGTCTGGACTCCGGACGGCGGCTCTCACCACGCCCGACACCTCACCCGTTCGGACGTGCGTGGGCTGTCGACGCGCGGATAGCTGGTCGGTACTCGTGCGATTCGTCGCGGTGAGAGACCCCTCCGGTGCGATCCGGGTGGTTCCCGATCCCCGGCGTCGGCTGCCCGGGCGCGGCGCATGGCTGCATCCGGACCCCGAGTGCTTCGCGTATGCCGTCCGGCGACGGGCGTTCGGGCGGGCTCTGCGACTGCAGATGGCCCCCGACACCTCCGCCGTCACGGCATACCTGGAGCGTCTCGCGAGCGATCCTTTTCGACACACCACCGACCAAGGCGGGTTAGACGCTGATGAGCACCCGATGAGTACTCAGCAATGAGCAAGCCCCAGCAGTAGCACGGTCTCACGCCTGTCCGGCGAGACCGAAGACAGGAGAAACGTGGCAAAAGTCCGTGTGAGCGCGCTCGCCAAGGAGCTCGGCACCGACGCCGACGCCTCCGGCTTGCTGGAACTGCCGGGCGATGCGCCGACGGGCATGGGCTTCGCGGCCTATCTCGGCCTGCCGGACGCGATCATCGAACTCAGCCTGACCCCGAATCGCAGCGATTGCCTC
>JBGAQV010000071.1:0-14482 GCA_044220505.1 Dermatophilaceae bacterium | reverse complement strand
TTCCGACTCGGATGAGGAAGGGGAGAGCCTGCCGATGAGCAGCCGTCAGCAGCAGGTCAGCTGATCTGCTGCCGTCAGGCCTCGGTCGTGGGGATGCCGTACCTCTGCAACAGCCGCGCCAGATAGACGTGCCCGCGCACCTCGTAGGCGACGACCGCGACCCAGGGCGAGAGCATGACCACCCCGAGGCACCAACCGACCGCCACGCCGGCAGCCGCGAGGGCAACCGCGGCTGCGAGCGTTCCGCCGACCATGCCGATGATCCGCGTGTGGAACGAATTCCCGCCCGGCAGAATGACATTGGCGAAGAAAAAGATCCCGACGATGGCCAAACCGGTCGGTATCACCAAGGTGAGCATCGCGCCGACGACCCCGATCGTCGCCTCGCCTTCGACGTAGCGGGCGATGACGTGCAGGCCCGCCCCGATGGCGGCGAGCACGGCATACAGGGGCAGGTGGCCGTTGCCGAAGCGGCGGCCTTTGCCGCGGTCTGCCGCGAGCAGATCACCCCAGGGGATCGCGAAGTAGCACCACCAAATGCCTACCGCAAGCGAGATGCCCGCGACGGCGACGAGTGCCGCATCGATGGTCCACCCCTGCCGCTCGACGAGCACGTCGACCGCAGTCGTGGTGCCGAGGACGACCTCGCCCAGCGCGATGATGACGAGCAGGCCGTAGCGCTCGGCAAGGTGATGCGGATGCCAGGGGGTGGGTTCGCCGGTGCGGCGCTGCACCCAGAAGACGGCGTAGAACTCGAGCGCCATCGCGAAGCCGCTGCCGATCAAGGCCGGTACGAGTGGCAGATCGAGCACGCCGAGGGTGACCCAGACCAGCTGGGCGATGACGATCCCCTTGGCGTAAGCGCGCCCGCGGAGTCGGTGGTGGCTGTCCTCTTTCGCGACGCGCAGCCAGAGGTAGACCAGGGCGACCCGCATGACGACGTAGCCGGCGATGAGGGTGCGGTTGTCCCAGTGGCCGTGCTCGATCGACGCGAAGAGCGGCGCCTGGCCGAGGCCGAGCACCAGGACGCCGACCATGTGGACGAGGGTCGCCAGGCGCATGGCCCAGTCGTCGGTGTCGAAGGCCGACGCAAACCACGTGTAGCCCATCCACGCCCAAAGAATCCCGAGCATGCCGAAGGAGAAGCCGAGGATGCCGACGCCGACATGGCCCGCGGCGAGCGCGTGAGCCAGCTGCGCCGAGCACAGCGAGATCGCCACGACAAAGGTGAGATCGAAGGTCAGCTCCAGCGGCGTCGACACCCGGTGCGGTTCGTCGGGCGAGCGCCCCATCATCGCGCGGCGTCCGTGGGCGGCCGGGCCTCTGTTCATGCACGGATCGTAGGTCCGCTGGGTCCGTTGGGAAGGCCGGTGCGGCTGGCGGCTGGGATGCCTGGCTGCCTCGCGGAACCGACCGTATGCCGGGAAACCTTCCGACTCGCCGCCAATCCCGACCTGCGCAGCCCCCGTATGCCGGGAAACCTTCCGACTCGCCGGCAATCTCGACCTGCGCAGCCCCCGTATGCCGGGAAACCTTCCGACTCGGCGTGTTTGACGGGGTGGGGCGGGTCAAAGACCCCGGAAACCTTCCGACTCGGCGTGTTTGAGGGGGCGGGCGGGTAGAAGACGCCGGGGAAACCTCCCGAGCCGCCGGCACCGCCGACCCGTCTAGGCTGCTGGCGTGGACTTCGACCGGGTGGTTGCGCTGCGCCACCACTCGGCGGCCTGGCGGTTGATGCGTGCCGACTCGGCGCCGCTGGTCCTGTCAGTGCTGGGCCGCATCTTCGTCACCGACAACGCTCGCACGGTCACCGAGAGCGAATTGGTGGGCAAGGTCGACGACCTGCTCGACGCAGTCAACGAGGCAGCGGGAGGTGAGCAGCCGGCATACCCACGGTCGGCAAAGGAGTACATCGACACCTGGGCCGGCCCCGAGAGCGGGCTGCTGCGCAAGTTCTATCCCGAGGGTCAGACCGAGGCGTCCTACGACGCGACCAGCTCCTTGGAGCGGGCCTACCGCTGGGTCACCGAATTGGAGAAGCGCGACTTCGTGGGCACCGAGTCGCGGTTGCACACCGTGGTCGAGCTGTTGCGCCAGATCGTCCACGGCGCCGACGCAGATCCGCAGGCCCGGCTCGCCCAGCTGCGCCGGCGGCGGGCCGAACTCGACCTCGAGATCGCGCGGGCGGAGGCTGGGGACAGTCCGCCGCTGGACACCCCGGCCTTGCTGGACCGGATGCAGCATGTCGAACGCACGGCCCGCGAGTTGCTCAGCGACTTCCGCGAGGTGGAGGACAACTTCCGCGCCCTCGACCGCGGCGCCCGCGAGCTCATCGCCGGGTGGGATGCCGGCAAGGGTGAGTTGCTCGACCTGCTCGTCGGTGATCGCCATGCCATCGCCGCGTCCGACCAGGGCCGCAGCTTCCAGGCTTTCCACGATTTCCTGCTCAGCCGCCGCCGCCAGGACGAACTCACCGAACTCCTCGACAGTCTCGCGACCATCCCCGATCTGCGCGTCGACCCCCGGTTGCGCCACATCCATGAAGACTGGCTGGTGGCCGCCGAACGCACCCAGCAGACCGTGCGTCAGCTATCCGAGCAGTTGCGCCGCTTCCTCGACGACAAGGTCTGGCTGGAAAACCGTCGGGTCATGGATCTGCTCCGGTCCATCGAGCGCACTGCCCTGCTGGTCCGCACGGCCGGTCCCCAGCGGGCCGGGGCCTCGTTCATGCAGCTCGATGCGGCCTCGCCCCGGTTGTCGCTGCCGATGGAACGACCGCTCTATGTGCCGCCGCAGACCGATGCCCTGAGCGCCGCCGGTCCGCAGGTAGGTGCCGCCGAGGATTTCGACACGACCAGTCTTTTCGAGCAAACCTTCGTCGACCTGCCCCGGATCACGTCGGTGCTGCGTGAGTCGCTGCGGCACCGCAGCCAGGTCGATCTCGCCACCCACCTGCACGAGCACCCGCCGACGCTCGGCCTGGCCGAGATCGTGGCCCACCTCGCCCTCGCTGAGGACGACATCGAGGTCGTGGTCGACGAGCTCCGCCCGGTCACCATCCCGTATGCCGGTTACGACGGCACCGCGCGTCGGGTCACCCTCGCGCAGGTCACCTTTGTGCGCGCCACCGCCGCGGCCGCCAGCGCCGCCGCCGGCGCCGCGCGCGCCACCGTCACGGCCACCGTCACGGCCACCGCCGCACCCGCCGCACCATCGAAGGGTCGCCGATGAGTCCCAGCGCCGCCGACGCAGAGGTCCCCAACCTGTCGATCGCAGCGATCGCCCTGATGAAAGGCGTGGTCTACCGCGACACGCACGAGCAGGCCTGGGCGCACGTGCTGCGGCTGCGCCCACAGCTGGTCGACCATATGGCCGTGCTCGGCCTGGACGTCCACATCGACGAGGCCGAAGGCTGGGCCTATCTGCGCTCCCGCCCGGACGACCCGGACCTGCCGTTGCCCCGGCTCATCCCGCGGCACAAGCTGTCGCTCATGCAGAGCCTGCTGCTGGCCTTGTTGCGCAAGGCCCTGCTGGAGTTCGATGCCACCGACGGGGTGGGCCGGCTGGTCGTCACCCGCGAGCGGATCATCGCCGACCTGCGCACCTTCCTCGGCGACAGTCCCAACGAGGCCCGCCAGGTCGACCAGGTCGACGCGACGATCAGCAAGATCGTCGACCTCGGTTACCTCCGCCCGATCAAGGGCACGGCCGGTGCAGGCGCCGAATACGAGGTGCGCAGGATCCTCAAGGCGTTCGTCGACGGGCAGTGGCTCCACGACTTCGACGCCAAACTGCAGGAGTATGCCGTGAGCCTCGGGTTCGCACCGGAGCAGGAGGACGCCCGTGACCAGTGACCAGGGCGGACTCTTCTCGACGCTCGACCTCGAGGTCGCCGACGACGCCCGGCCGGGCTTCCGGCTGGACCGGCTCGAGGTCTTCAACTGGGGCACCTTCGACGGGCGGGTCTATCGCCTCGACCTCGGCGGCGAGACCACCCTGCTGACCGGCGACATCGGATCGGGCAAGTCCACGCTCGTCGACGCGATGACCACCCTGCTGCTGCCCGCGCAGCGGATCAACTACAACAAGGCCGCCGGTGCCGAGACGCGCGAGCGATCGTTGCGGTCCTACGTGCAGGGCTACTACAAGGCCGAGCAACACGAGGTGACCGGCAGTCGCCGTTCGGTGGGGTTGCGCGATCACCGGCACTACTCCGTGCTCCTGGCGGTCTTCCGCAACCGGGAAGCGGGGGGCTCGGAGAGTGTGGTCACTCTCGCCCAGGTCTTCTGGACGCGCGACACCTCCGGCGCAGGCGGGCAGCCGCAGCGGTTCTACCTGACCAGCGACCGTGAGTTGTCCATCGACACCCAGTTCAGCGACTTCGGTCAGGATCTCGGCGCCCTGCGCCGTCGACTGCGGGAGGGCGGCGCCCTCATCTCCGACGCTTTCCCCGACTACGGCACCCGGCTGCGACGCCTGCTCGGCATCCACTCCGAGCAAGCGCTCGAGTTGCTGCACCAGACCATCTCGATGAAGTCGGTCGGCAACCTCACCGACTTCGTCCGCCAGCACATGTTGGAGGGTGCGCAGGTGGGCGGTCGCATCGACACCCTGCTGCGCCATTTCGACGATCTCACCCAGGCGCACCAGGCCGTGCGGGAGGCCCGCGACCAGATCGCCGCCCTCGACCCGCTCGTCGCGCACTGTGACAACCACGACCGGCGCAGCGCCCGGATCGCGGCGGACTCGCTGGCCCGCGAGGCCCTGCGGTCCTGGGTGGCCGGCCATCGGGTGCGCCTGCTCGGCGACGAGATGGCTCGCCAGCAGTCCGCCCTGGAGGCAGCCCGCGAGCAGCGGACCCAGGTGCGCGCGCAGCTCGACGCGCTGGACGAGACCCATCGCCGGTTGGAGCGCGAACGCGACGGCGCCGGTGGTGGGCGGCTCACCGAACTCGAACAGCTCATCGGCCGCACCGAGCAGGAGCGAGACGCCCGCCGCGAGCGCGCTGCCGCGCTGGCCGACCGATTGGCCGCGGCCGGCCTCCCGGCGGTCGTCGATGCCGCGTCGTTCGCCAGCGTCCGGGCCCGCGCGATCGAGGTGGCCGGCGAGTTGGATGCCGAGCGCTCGCGGCTGGACAACGAACGCACCGACCTGAAGGTGGCGCAACACCAGATCGACGTCGAGAGCGCCGAGATCCGGCGTGAGATCCAGTCGTTGCAGGTGCGGGAGAGCAATATCGACACCCGCAGCCTGCGAATCCGTGCGGCTCTGGCCGCCGGCATCCACGTGCCCGAAGCGGCTCTGCCGTTCGTCGGCGAACTCGTGCAGGTCGCTGCCGAGCACCAGGACTGGCGCGGGGCTGCCGAGCGAGTGTTGCGCGGTTTCGCGCTCTCGGTGTTGGTGCCGGCCGAGCACTACGAGGCTGCGTCGGCCTGGATCGAGGCCAACCACCTCGGTGGCCGGGTCGTCTACTACCGAGTGCCCGCCCGTTGGGTGCGCGAGGACCGCCCACTCACCGCCGAGCGGGTGCTCGCCGATCTGCTCGACGTGCGCCCCGGGCCGCATCACGACTGGCTCGTGGACCAACTCCGCTCGCATCGCGCCACCCACGTGTGCGTCGACACCCTCGCCGACTTCCGCCAGCAGCGGGGTCGCGCGGTCACCCGGGCCGGCCAGGTCAAAGACCACCTGCGCCACGAGAAGGACGACCGCTTCACCATCGACGACCGCACCCGCTGGGTGCTCGGCTGGTCCAATGCCGACAAGATCGACGCGATGTTGGCCCGCGGAGCGGCCTGTCAGGCACGGCATACCCAGGTCGCCACCCGCCTCGGTGAGGTGGAGGGGCCACTGGAGCGGCTGCGCGACCGGGCGCATGCCTTGGCCCAGGTCGAGGTGTATTCCACCTTCGCCGACCTCGACTGGCAGGCGTCGGCCGCCGCGATCAGCGCGCTGACCAGCGAAAAGGCGGCCCTCGAGCAGGGCAACGAGCAGTTGGTGGCGCTGACCGCGCGACTGGACTCCACGGCATACGAGCTCGCGCAGCAGCGCCGTCGCGAAAGTGAGTTCACCCATCTCATCGGTGGCATGGACATCGAACTGAAGGGGTTGACCCAGCGGCGCACCCAGGCCGAGGCCGTACTCGCCGAGGTGAGTGCAGTCGACCGGGAGCGGTTGGCGCCGGGCTACGCGGCGTTGGACGACGCCGTGCCGGCCCCCGTCGAGGAACCCGGCTGCGATCAGGTGGAGCGCGAGCACCGCGAGCTGCTGACCGAGCGGATCGACGAGGGTCGCAAGACGTTGACGACCATCGCCAACCGTGCGGTCACCGCGATGGCCCAGGTGCGCCAGACCTGGCCGGTCCTCACCAGCGAGCTTGACGCGTCCATCGAGGCCGCCCCCGAATACCGCGCGCTGCGTGACCGGGTGGCCCGCGACGACCTGCCCCGTTTCGAGGCCGAGTTCAAGGAGCAACTCAACACCAACGCGATCCGCGAGATCGCCTCCTTCGACAGCTGGCTGCGGCAATCGGCGCGCGAGATCCAGAGCCGGATCGCGACGATCAACGAATCCCTCACGGCCATCGAGTACAACCCCGGCCGCTCGATCACCCTGCTGCACCAACCCACCCCACATCAGGAGGTCAAGGACTTCCGCGCCGCGCTGCGGGCCTGCACCGATGACGCACTCGCCGGCGAGGACCCCTATTCCGAAGGCCGCTTCCTGCAGGTCACCCGGATCCTCGAGCGCTTCCGCGGGCGTCCCGGCCAGACCGAGCAGGACAAGCGGTGGACCGCGTTGGTGACCGATGTGCGCAACTGGTTCGTCTTCGCGGCGTCCGAGCGCGACCGGGAGACCGACCGCGAGTGGGAGCACTATGCCGACAGCGACGGCAAGTCGGGAGGCCAGAAGGAGAAGCTCGCCTACACGATCCTCGCCGCGTCGCTGGCCTATCAGTTCCGGCTGCAATGGGGGGTACGGCACTCGCGTGATTTCCGGTTCGCGCTCATCGACGAGGCCTTCGGGCGGGGCTCGGACGCCTCCACCCGCTATGCCCTCGACCTGTTCCGCCGGTTGGGCCTGCAACTGCTCGTCGTGACCCCGCTGCAGAAGGTGCATGTCATCGAGCCCTACGTGCGAGCCGTCGGCTTCGTCGAAAACCGCTCCGGGGACCGGTCGCGGCTACGCACCCTCACCATCGAGGACTACCACGCCGAACGCGCGGCCTACCTCGCAGCCGACCTCGACCGGCATGGCTGAGTGGACGACGACGGCCGACCTCCGCACGGCCGTGCAGCGCCGGTGGAGCGACGGCTCACTGCTGAGCGCGTATGCCGTGGGGCAGCCCTTTGCGGCGATGTCCCTGCCGATCCGTGGGCCCCGTCCGGCCGAGATCACCGGGCGGCTCGACGAGGTGCGCCGATGGCGCGAGGCGCTGGTGCGCGGGAGTGCCGGCGGCACGGCATACGAGATCGTCGACAGTGCGGTCGGCGGTCGGGTGGTGGGGCGCAACGCATTGCCGGCCCGCGCGCTGCTGGGCTCCTACCCGCAAGCGTGGCGGCTGCTCGGGGTGCAGGCCGAGGTCGCGGCGTTCGACGGCCTGCTCGGCCGGACCCGCGCGGACGCCCCCGAACTGGTCGACTGGGTGGCCGCCCACCCGCTGCGGGCGTTGCGTGCGGCGGCGCACTGGGAGCCGACGCTCACGGCATACCGCTGGCTGCGGTCCCCGGCCGCGGCGGGTGCCTGGCTGCGGCAGATCTCGGCCCCCGGCGTCGACACCAAGTTCGTCGAGAAGCACCACAAGCTGCTGGCCGAGTTGCTCGCCGCCGCAGGTGTGGCGCCGCTGCCGGTCCCGGGCTCGCCGGGTGCGGTCGGCGCATTCGCGCAGCGGTGGGGACTGCGCGCGCCGGAGCAGTTGGTGGACCTGCGTTTCGGGGTCGGGTTCGGCGGTATGCCGTGCGGGCTGACCGAGGGCAGCTTCCGATTGGCCGAGCTGGCCGGCCTGCGGGCGAGGGTCGGCACGGTCGTCATCGTCGAGAACTTCCAGACCTTCCTGGCCTGGCCGCTGCCCAGCGACGGCGTCGTGATCTGGGGGGTGGGCTACCTCGCGGTGCGGGTGGCTCGGCTGGGCTGGGCTCGGGAGGCGCCGCGGGTGGTCTACTCGGGGGACCTCGACACCCATGGTTTCGCGATCCTCAGCGGCGTGCGCGCCGGCCTGCGGCAGGTCGAGTCGTTGGCGATGGACCGGGCGACGTTGCTGGCCCACCGCGACCGCTGGGGATCGGAGACCAAACCCACCCGTGCCCGGTTGCCGCACCTGACGCCGCAGGAGGCCGAGCTCTACCGCGACTTGGTCGAGGACACCTACGGGCCACAGCTCCGGCTGGAACAGGAACGCCTCGACTGGCCCCATGTCGCGGGCCTCATCGCGTCGGCCGGCCTGTCGTGAGTGATCGGTCGAGGGCTGCGCATCACTGATGCTTCGAGCCTCGCATCACTGATGCTTCGAGCCTCGCATCACTGATGCTATGGTGAGGAGCATGCGCACCACGGTCAACCTCACCTCCGACGTCGAGGCGGAAGTGGCCCGCTTGCGGCGGGAGGAGGGGCTGGGCACGAGCGAGGCCATCGTGCTGCTGGCTCGCCGGGGAATGCACCGCGCGGATGCCCCTCACTCCTTCACCCAGCGGTCGACCCGTCTGGGTGCGCTCGTCGATATCGGCAATATCGGCGAGGTTCTCGACCTCCTCGACGGCGCATGATCGTCGACGCCAACATCCTGCTGTATGCCGTGGACGAGACGGCTCGGCAGCACGGCCGTGCGAAGGCATTCCTCGAGGAGTATCTCAACGGGGACGTGCGGATCGGCATACCGTGGCAGAGCATCGCGGCCTTCCTGCGCATCGCGACCCATCCGCGCGTCATGTCGGCGCCGCTGACTGCCGCCGCGGCCGTGACTTTCGTCGACGACTGGCTAGCCGCACCGGCGACCTGGCTGCCGGACGTCACCTCGCGCACCTGGACGATCCTCCGTGACCTCGTCACCACGCACGGCCTCACCGGCAATCTCATCCCCGACGCGCACCTGGCAGCCTTGGCCATCGAATACGGCGTGCCGGTCGCCAGTGCGGACAGTGACTTTGCGCGGTTCCCCGAGGTGCGGTGGGTTAACCCCTGCGGGTCAGGTGCGCCCGGCGCGCCCTGACCCGTGCTCGGGGTTCGCGGTTGTGGATTTCGACGTGCGGGGTGGGGTGGTCGTGGCATTCTGGCGGGTGGGTTAGCGGGTTGCCGCGTAGGGGTGGTGGCCCTGCCACAAAGTCTGACGCGCGACACGCGGGACAGAGTCGACCATCTTGCAGCGGGTAACGATGGCCGCCTCTCAGGCAACGTCCGAGACGGGATCGTTGTGGGGGCGCATCGAGATCAGAGGGACGACGATCGAGTATCGGGCGTACACGCTGCCGGACAGCACCATCAATGTTGGGACCTACTATGTGCCTTGACCCCCTCGAGGGCTTTCGACCCCTTTTGGTCGCGGAGCGTGAGCTGCTCCAACGGTTGCTCAGTGCCGACTTCGAGGGCGCCCAGGGCCTGAGCCGTCAACTAAGGGGTACGGTCGTGCAGTCGATCGACCACAACGGGAGTCTGCGAATCCGCCCGTTAGATGCAACCCCGGTCCTGGTCGCTCGGCGTATTCCCGTGGAGGCTAGCTATGCCGACGCTGAGGGTGTCACAGTTCACGTGCTCGTCCACGTGATCGGGGGTTTGCTCCAGGAACTCGAGGTATTCCGCGAGGACTCGGGGGATGTGATGGTTGCCCCGGCCCGAGCCTCCCGGCTGGACATTGAGGCGTGGGTCGAATAGCCATGGCGCGACTGGCACCTGTGGTGGTCACCCTCATTCCGGCCGGTGGCCGATACGTCGCTCTTCGTATGCGAAGGATACGTTGATGCGGTGCGTGTACGACATTCGGGTGGTGTCTGCCTCGGTGCGCCAGGGCACGGTCGAGGGGTTGGACGACGTGGTGGATGCCGGCCCCGAGGCGAACTTGTCCATCGGCTACCGAATCCAGACGACCTCCCCAACGCCATGAACTACCCCGCACTCGAACTCCTCACCAAGGGCTATTTGACGCTCGACTGGCCCGACGACTACCCCAACGCTTGGGCCGCTGTCGACGACTACGTCGCAAATGAACCCATCGCTGGCCAATTGCCGGATGAGGTCGCTGAGGTCGTCGCAATGATCGATTCGGAGGTAGGCCTGCGCGCGTTGATGATGGGGGAGCTCGGTTCCGGCTACTTGCCGGATTCGGATGGTTTCACGATGACGAGCTGGCTACTCGCACTTGGCGAACGTGTGCGAGGTTTGATCCTGTGAGTAGCGAGCCAGGATTCGGAGATGTGATGGTTGCCCCGATCCGAGCCTCGCGGCTGGATACTGAGGCGTGGGGAGTGATGGACAGGTGGGTCCGGTCGCTGTCGCATTTCCTGAGGGTTGCGATCGCCCTTCTTGGCCGGGCGGCTTCCTGAAGTTCGAATCGACCTGGCAGGTCACCGACGACGGTTTCCGATTGACGACCGTCATCCCGATGGGAGGCCCGTGATGAGCGCGCTTATAGAGGTTCCTCGGCTCTCCGATCTCGACGGGCTTCCGGTCGAGACTGTGCCTGCAGAAGTGCCGGGCGTCGTAAGCGTGACCGGTTGGGCCAACGACGGCTCGTCGTCATCCTCACGTGGGACGAGACGGCAGGTTCTGTGCACGTGCGCTGGACGCATACCGAGGAAGCGCTTGCTCGTTGAGCGAGAGGCGTTGTCGAAGATCTCCGTTCGGGAGAGTCACGGAGGCATCGAGTTCCGGGTATGGGTCGATGGTGGAGGCATTGGCGGGCAGCTCGTCGTTCGGGTAGGCGATCACGTCGACGTTTCCGACACACTGCTTCGGAAGTAGCCGTCAACTGGCATGGGCGAGTCTTCCGGCTTGGTGAGGGAGCACGGGCGCCTTCGATGAGGGCGGGCCTCCGGACTGGAGTTCATTCGCCACAACGAGTCTGGGCTGGAAGGCGACCGGACGGCATACCTGCGGGGTGATGCGAGCCGCCCGGGCATAGCAGCGAAGCCCCGAAAATCCCCAAGACTTGGGGAGCGCGCGGACCACGGCAGGCCGCTAGGGTGACTCAACCCCGAGCGGGGCCGACGCCGTCAAAGGAGCCAATGTGCGACTGGTTGTGGGCTATGTGTCCAATCAACGCGGGGTCGACGCCGTGCACTTGGCCTCGTCACTGGCGGGAGCCCGCCGAGCCCGGCTGGACATCGTCGTGGTCCTGCCGCTGGACACGCCGACCTTCGACATGTATTCGCCAGATCGCGCCTATCAGACCCAGCTGGAGCAGCAAGGCCAGGAGTGGCTCGATGAAGCGCTCGCGCTGGTCCCCGACGGAGTCGTCGCTCGCGGACACGTGGTGCGTGCCGAGTCGATCACCGAGGGGCTTATCGACGCCGCGACCGACCCGACCCTCGGCGGCGAGGCACACCTCATCGCCATAGGCGCGGCGCACCAAGGCATCATCGGTCGGTTCTCCATCGGCAGCATCGCCGGCACCCTGCTGCACGCCTCACCGGTGCCGGTCGCGCTCGCGCCGGTCGACTACGGGCCGCACCCCGCGATCACCCGGCTGACCTGCGCGACCGGGCTGCTGCCCGGTGCCGAGGCGCTCGTCGAACTGGCCATCCAGCTGGCCGACGACTGGCGAGTGCCGTTGCGGCTCATGTCGCTGCTCGCCGTCGGCAAGGAGCGCTCCGAGGACGCCCGGCACGAGTTGCACGCCATCGCCGAACGCCACGTGCACGACCTCGTCGCGCAGGCCAACGACGTGCTGCCCGACGACTTCCCGGTCACCGGAGTGCTGGGCACCGGACGCTCGCTCGAGGAATGTGTGCACGGCCTGGATTTCGACGCTAGCGAGATCGTCATGGTGGGCTCGAGTCGGCTCGGCGGGCCGAAGCGGCTCTTCCTCGGGGCCTCGGCCAACACCATCCTGCACGCGCTCCCGGTGCCGATGATCGTCGTGCCCCGCGACTACGAGGTCCCCGCGTATGGGGTCCACGCCGAAGCGGCTCAACCCGACTGAGGTTCCACCCGCCTGAGGTTCCACCCGCCTGAAGGTCAACCCGCCTGAAGTTCCGCCACCTGCAGGCTCCGGCTCGGCTCGCGCAGTGCCCAACAACGGAGGTGTGTATGCCGGTCACGACGCACTCGTCGACCAATCTCCATCGGTCTCTCGGGACCATGGCCATCGTCGGCCTCGGCCTGGGATACATGACACCGACGGTCATCTTCGACACCTTCGGGATCGTGTCCGAGGAGACCAACAGCCTGGTGCCGCTGGCCTACCTCATGGCGATGGTCGCCATGGCATTCACGGCGGTGAGCTACGGCCGGATGGTGCGGGTCTTCCCGTCGGCGGGCTCGGCATACACCTACGCCTCCGAGACGATCCACCCGAACGTGGGCTTCCTCATCGGATGGTCGTCGCTGTTGGACTACCTGCTCTTGCCACTGGTCAACGCGCTCATCCTGCGCAGCTACATGGAGGCGTTCTTCCCGGACGTGCCACCGGCCGTGTGGGTCGTGCTGGTGGTCCTGATGATCACGTCGTTGGTGCTGTTCAGCATGAGCAATACCTCGCGGCTCAACGGCATACTCGTCGCGTTTTCCATCGTGCTCATCGTCGTCTTCGTGGTCCTCACCTGGCGCCAGCTCGCCGCGGGCGAAGGCAACGGCACCCCGTTCTCCACCCGGCCGTTGTGGCACGAAGGCGCCTCGCTCGGTCCGGTCATCACCGGCGCGACCATCGTGTGTTTCTCGTTCATCGGCTTCGACGCCATCACGATGTACACCGAAGAGGCCAAGGACGCCGACACCGTGCCGCGCGCGATCATGCTCACCCTGCTCATCGGCGGGGCGATCTTCTTCCTGGCCGGATGGTTCGCGCAGTCCCGCTTCCCGACGATGGAGGGGTTCAGCGAGGACGCCCTGGAAAACAGCGCCCTGCCCGAGATGGCCGAGCTCATCGGCGGCAACGTCTTCAAGGCATTCCTCACCGCTGCCGCCTTCGCCGCGACCGTCGCCTCGGGCCTGGCGTCGCATGCGTCGGTGTCGCGGATGCTCTTCGTCATGGGCCGCAATGGGCACGGTCCGATCTCGCGGGCGCTGTCCTATGTGCACCCGCGGTTCCGGACGCCGGCGATCGCGGTGCTGTTCGTCGGGGCGGTGTCGTTGCTAGCGATCCCGCTCAACCTGGACTTCGTCGCGGCGTTGATCAACTTCGGTGCGTTGATGGCGTTCACCTTTGTCAACCTCACGGTGATCGTCTACTTTGCGTTGCGCCAGAAGCTCGTCAGGTCACCCGGGCAGGTCTTCACCAACATCGTGCTGCCCGCTCTCGGGGTGTGCTCGACCGCCGTGCTGTGGATCAACCTGTCGCCGGACTCCTTCCACTACGGCTTGGTGTGGTTCTTCCTCGGCGTCGCAGTCGTCCTCGGGCTGACCAGGTTCTTCCAGCGTCCGCTGCGGATGTCGCTCGAGGAAGGCCCGCTGCCTGAGGTCGAGTCGGAGTCTGAGCCCGCTGTCTGAGTGACAATGGACGGTCACCGATGAGGAAGGGACGGACGTGGCCGGGCATCGCATCTTCACGACGAGCTTCGCGAGCATCTATCCGCTCTACCGCGCCAAGGTCGAGCGCAAGGGTCGCACCCAGGACGAGCTCGATCAGGTCATCGGATGGCTCACCGGCTACGACTCCGGTGGTTTGCAGCAAGCCATCGATCGCGAGGTCACCCTGGAGACCTTCTTCGCCGAGGCGCCGGCCTTCACGCCGTATGCCGGGCTCATCACCGGCGTGATCTGCGGCTACCGCGTCGACCAGATCGAGGACCCGCTCATGCAGCGGATTCGCTACCTCGACAAACTCGTCGACGAGCTGGCCAAGGGCAAGAAGCTTGCCTCGATCATGCGCGCCCCCGTGGCGGAGAGCTCGCCGCGGAGCTCGTGAGCTCGGCAGGGAGCAGGGGGAGTAGGGCCTCACCCGCTGACGTCGCCTGTCGCGGCGCCGCTATGCCACACGTGCGTCCTCCGGCACGGTCGGCATAGCGGGAGCGACGGGGACGACCGAGACGACGGGTATGCCGGGAAACCTTCCGACTCGCCGTGTATCTCGGGCTGACAGGCGACGGGTGTGCCGGGGAAACCTTCCGACTCGGCGTCTATCTCGGGCTCGCGGGCCACGGTATGCCGGGAAACCTTCCGACTCGGCGTCGATCTCGGGCTGACAGGCCCGGGTATGCCGGGAAACCTTCCGATCCGCCGCCGCGCGACTCGACGCCTCAGGCCCGCACAACCTCCAGGCCGACGGCGCCGAAGTCATCGGCGCGAGCCTCGTCGAGATCGGTGTCGGTGATCAGCAGGTCCACCTCGTGGAGAC
>JBGAQV010000070.1:0-14507 GCA_044220505.1 Dermatophilaceae bacterium | reverse complement strand
CCCATCGACTACGAGACCACGGCCCTCACCCCGAGAGCCGCGTAAAGCAAGCCCTCCACGATTTGGGGGGAACCCCACGCAAGACCGACACACACCCCCAGGAGGTGACCACCAGCCTGATCACCGGCGCCCTCAGCGCCTGACCAAACAACCTCGACGGATCACCGTCATACACCACCGATCAGGACTTGACCGTTGAGTCCTGGGGCGACGCGGGGCATGCCGTGGTGGCCGTAGGGGTCTGCCACGGGTTGGGGACGGGCGTGCTCAAGGGGGCACTCGAGTCCTCGGGCATGAGAGCCCAGGCGACCGGGTAGGCGAGTAGTTGCGACCCCGGAAGTGCGATCATCAGCGCCACGATGAGGATGCGGACCAGCCAAGGATCCCAGCCGAAGCGACGGGCAATGCCGGCGCACACGCCGGCAAGCACGCGTCCGTCCTGGGGTCGGGTCAAACCCTGGTCCGCGACTGCGGTGTGGATGGCGTTCATGGCGTGCCTCTCGGTGAGTCGATGCTGCCCGTGCGCACGGCGGTCCGCTGCGCGTCCGGCTGATGCCCTCAGCCTGCTGCGCGGGTATGCCGTGCACCATCGGGATTGCGCCTGCCTGCTCCCCTGGCTGACCCTGACGTCTGTCGGGGGCGACGCCTAGAGTGGGTCCGTGAGTGAACCCACGGGCCGGGCCCGCACGGCATACCCGTCCGCAACGGGGTCAGGGGATCTTGAGCGCCGTCCGTTGTGGATCGGGCTGGCGTCCGGGAGTGTCCGACGGTTGGTGACGGTGCTCGTCACGGCGGCCGTGAGTGTCATGGTCCTGGTGTGGGCCTTCCATGCCCTGAGCTCGTTTCTCTTCCTGCTGCTGCTCGCGTGGCTGCTGTCGATCGCCATGGAGCCGATGGTCGCGTGGCTGATCCGGTCCGGGGTCAAACGTGGGGCAGCGTCGGCGATCGTGCTGTTCGGGATGATGCTGCTGTCCCTCGGCGTGGGCGCGCTGTTCGGGCAGGTCTTCGTCGGCCAGGCCCAGCAGCTCAAGGAGGCCTTTCCCGGCGCCGTGAGCCAAGCCGTGCAATGGGTCAACCAGACGTTCAACACCTCGTTCAACATCGACCAGATCTATGCCAACCTCCAGCTCACACCCGAGCGGGTGGCCCAGCTGGCGCAGCAATACGGCGGGGGGCTGCTCGGCGTCTTCGGCACGGCGCTGACGGTCTTCGCGCAGTTGGTGACGATCCTCGTCTTCGCCTACTACCTTTCCGCCGACAGCATCAGGCTGCGGCAGACGATCGGGTCCTGGCTGCCGCAGCGTTACCAGCCGGTGCTGCTGACCATCTGGACCATCGCGGTGGAGAAGACTGGTGGCTATGTCGTCTCCAAGCTGATCCTCGCGCTGCTGTCGGCGCTCTTCCATTGCCTGTTCTTCTGGGCGATCCAGATCCCGTTCTGGCTGCCGCTGGGCGTGCTTGCCGGCGTCGTCGGCCAGTTCGTGCCGATCATCGGCACCTACATCGGAGTGATCCTCCCGGCCCTGTTCACGCTGCTCGACCAGCCGATCAAGGTGGTCTACATCGTCATCTTCGCGACGATCTTCCAGCAGATCGAGAGCTACTGGTTCACCCCCAAGGTGAGCAACAAGACGATGGACATCCATCCGGCGGTTGCGCTGGCCGCTGTGTTCGTCGGGGTGGGTTTGTTCGGCCCGGTAGGGGCGCTGATCGGCATCCCGGTCATGGCGGCTGCACTGGCGATCATCGATTCGTTGCGGCGCCAGCACCAGCTCATGCCCGAGCTGGAGGCACTGCAGGACGACGACGGTGAGGTCCCGACCCAAGAGGACGTCGTCGAGCTCGTCGCGGAGGCTCGCGCCAGCATCGAACGTGAAGAGGCCCACCGCGCCGCCCGGTCTGATCAGGTGGTCGAGGTGGTCAAGGACGTGCCGACTCCTGATGTGGCGAGTGTCGCGACCGTCGCCAGCGAGGTCATCGATCAGCCGAAGTAGCCTGCGCGTGAGGTCTGAGCCGGGCGCGGGGACTCATCCGGCGGGCCAGCCAGATCCGGCGAGCGGGCCAGATCAAGTGAGCGGGACCGATGCGCACGGGATCGTCGGGCACCACCCAGAGAGAGTGAGTCAAGGTATGGACAATCCCGAGATCGGCCAGAGCGTCGTCGCTGCGGGCATCCGCACCAACTATCACCGGGCGGGCGCGGGCGACCCGGTCCTGCTCATCCACGGCTCCGGTCCCGGGGTCAGCGCCTGGGCCAACTGGCGGCTGACCATCCCCGACCTGGCGCAGCGGCTCGATGTCATCGCCCCCGACATCGTCGGCTTCGGGTTCACCGAGCGCCCGGAGGGCTTCGGCTATGGGCTGGAGTCCTGGCGGCGGCACCTCATCGGGGTGGCCGATGCCCTCGGCCTGGAGCGTTTCGCCATCGTCGGCAACTCCTTCGGGGGCGGTCTGGCGGTCTCGATGGCCGTGCATCACCCCGACCGGGTGTCCAAGCTGGTCCTCATGGGCGCGTGTGGGGTGTCTTTCCCGATCACGCCCGGTCTCGATGCCGTCTGGGGGTATGAGCCCTCCCTGGCGGCGATGCGCGCATTGCTCGACATCTTCGCCTACGACCGGTCGCTGGTCAGCGACGAGTTGGCGCAACTGCGCTATGCCGCCTCGATCCGTCCGGGGTTCCAGGAGTCCTTCTCGGCGATGTTCCCCGCACCCCGACAGCAGGGCGTCGACGGGCTGGCCACCCCCGAAGACCAGATCCGTGAGCTGCGCCAACCCACCCTCATCGTCCATGGCCGCGACGACCAGGTCATTCCGTTGGACAACGCCTATCGATTCCTGCAGCTCATTGATGACGCCCGCCTGCACGTCTTCGGTCGCTGCGGGCACTGGACCCAGATCGAGCACGCCGCCGCGTTCAACCGGCTCGTGCTCGACTTCCTCACCAGCTGACCCAGGATCGCGCACGTGTCGCCGCAGTCGCAGTCGCAGTCGCAGTCGCCCCATGCCGACGTACCGGAGCCGTTCAACCTCACGGCATACTGCCTCGCGCCTGCGCCCCAGCGCCCGCCCGATCGGGTCGGACTCATCGTCATCCACGACGCCGACGCGCCGCTGGCGCAGGCCGAGCAGTGGACTTTCGGGCGGCTCGACGTGGCGGTGCGCCAGGTGGCCGCGGGGTTGCTCGCTGCGGGAGTGCGGCCCGGCGAGCGAGTGCTCCTGCGGCTGGGCAACACCAGCGACGCCGCGCTGCTGTTCTTCGGCGCGATGGCTGCCGGCATCGTCGCCGTGCCCACGTCCTCGATGCTCACCGCCGACGAAGTCGCGTTCGTCGTCGGCGACGCCGAGCCGGCGCTCGTGGCAGTCGCCCCAGAGCTGGCCGCTGCCCTTCCGTCCGGGCTGCGCACCGTCGGGCCCGCGCAGATCGCCGGCTGGCTGCGCGAAGCCGACCCGACGGCATACCGGCTGGCTTCACCGGAAGGCCCGGCCTTCCTCGTCTACACCTCCGGCACCACGGGCGAGCCGAAGGGTGTGCTGCACGCGCACCGCTCCGCGTGGGGACGGCGGCCCATGTATGCCGGGTGGCTGGGTGTCGGCCCGGGAGACACCCTGCTGCACGCGGGGGCCTTCAACTGGACCTACACCCTCGGGGTGGGGCTCACCGATCCCTGGGCCAATGGCGCAACCGGCGTGATCTACAACGGTCCGAAGGACCCGTCGGTGTGGGGGCGTCTTGTGGAGCGTTGCAGCGCAACGATTTTCGCAGCCGTGCCGGGCGTCTATCGCCAATTGTTGGCCCACCACGGCGTCGACGGGGTCGATCTGGCGACCCTGCGCCACGGGCTCACTGCGGGTGAGGCGCTCAGCCCGGAGTTGCATGCCGCCTGGGTGGCGCAGACCGGCCGGCCGCTCTACGAAGCCCTCGGGATGAGTGAGATCTCGACCTACATCTCTGCCGGGCCGGACGTGCCGACCAGGCTGGGTTCGCCCGGTCGGCCGCAGCAGGGCCGACGGGTCGCCATCCTGCCGACCGACGGGCCGCCGGAGCCGCTGCCCGCAGGGGAGACCGGCCTGTTGGCGGTGCATCGCAGCGACCCGGGGCTGATGCTCGGCTATTGGCGGCGGCCCGACGAAGATGCGCGGGCCTATCGCAACGAGTGGTTCGTCGGGGGCGACCTCGCGCATCTCGACCCCGACGGCTATGTCATCCATCACGGGCGAGCGGACGATGTCATGAACGCCCAGGGCTACCGGGTCTCGCCCCAGGAGGTCGAGCGGGTCCTTGCCGGCGCACCGGGAGTCGCTGACGTCGGGGTGACCGAGGTCGAGGTCCGCGCCGGCGTGCGGATCATCGTCGCGTTCGTCGTGCCCCGGGCGGCCGCGGCGCCGGGAGACGACGGTGACCGGACGGCATACGAGCAGGCGATCCTCACGTATGCCGCGCAGCACCTGGCCGCCTACAAGGTGCCGCGGGCCGTGGTCGTCATGGCCGAATTGCCCCGCACTGCCAACGGCAAGATCCTGCGGCGCGAGCTGCCGACGTGGTGGGACCCCGCTGAGGAGACCTCGCGGACCGCAGCGTCGTCGTGACTCAGCCGGGTCCGGGAGCGGCCACTCGCGGTGCGCCCAGTCGCAGGCGGCTCGCGATCGCGTCGCTGTACTTCGCCAGCACCGGCCCGGCCACCGCGAGGATGAGCACGTATGCCGTGGCGAGCAGGCCGACCTCGGGATAGCCACCGGCGACCGCGATGCCGGCGATGACGACCGAGAACTCGCCGCGTGGCACGAGGGTGAAACCGGCCCGCAGCCGTCCGCGCGGGGCCACCCGGTCGCGCGCCGCGGCATACCAGCCGGTGGCGACCTTCGTGACGATGGACAGCAGGGCCAGCAGGCCGGCAGGCAACAGGATCGGGAGCAGCTGCCGCGGATCGGTGGCCAGGCCGAAGGACACGAAGAAGATCGCCGCGAAGAGGTCGCGCTGGGGGCCGAGGATCGCGCGAGCGCGCTCAGCCAACTCGCCCGGGATGGCGATGCCGACGAGGAAGGCGCCGACTGCGGCGCTCGCGCCGAGCGACTGCGTCGCGGCGGCGACCAACAGCGTGACGCCGAGGACCCGGAGCATGACCTGCTCGTCCTGGGTGTGGGAGAGCACCCTGCCGACCCGGTAACTGGCGCGAGTGGCGGTGATGAGGGCCATCGTCACCGCACCGACCGCCATACCCACCCCGATGAGGGCTTGCACGAGCCCCCCGCGGGAGAGGACGACGAGCAACACCGGCAGATAGACCGCCATCGCGAGGTCTTCCAGGACGAGGACCGACAGGACCGCCGGGGTCTCCCGGTTGGCGGTGCGGCCCAGGTCGCCGAGCAGTTGGGCGATGATGCCCGAGGAAGAGATCCAGGTCAGGCCCGCGAGGGCGACGACGGCCGGCCACGGCCACCTCAGCGCCAGCCCGACGACCAGGCCGGGGATGGCGTTGAGGACCAGGTCGACCAGGCCTGAGGGGCGGTGCCGGGCGAGCGAAGCCGATAGCTCCTCGGGGGAGAACTGCAGGCCCAGGGCGAGCAAGAGCAGCAGAACGCCGATTTCGGCGGCGATGGTGACGAAGGCCCCGGACGCGGTGACGGGGAGGAAGCCGCCGCGGCCGAAGAACAACCCGGCCAGCAGGTAGAGCGGGATGGGGCTGAAGCCGAAGCGCCGAGCGATGATGCCCAGCAACGAGACGCCGATGAAGATGAGCCCGAGTTCGAGGAAGACCAGTTCCGGTGATTGCACGTCAGCGGGCCTGGGGTGCCGGCACCGGGAACGCGTCTTCTTCCGGGGTCATCGCCAGGATGACCTCGAGGTCCTCCAGGCCCAGTTCGCTGCCGATCGCCACGACGACGTCACCACCCTGGAGGGATTCGTGGGGTCCGGGGGCGGCCAGGACGGTGTCGCCCCGCACGATCGCGACCAGTGAGCAGCCGGTGCGGGTGCGGGCCTTGGTGTCACCTAGGCGCCGACCGTCGTAGCGGCTTCCGGGCGCGATGGTGAAGCGTCCGGAGCAGAGGCCAGGCACCTCCTTGGAGAGGTCGGCGACGCGGGTGCCGACCCGGGTGCCCCCGAGGATCTCGGCGATGGCTGCGGCCTCGTGTGAGGTGAACCGGAACCGGCGATCCACGGCGTCGGGGTCCTCGCGTCGGAATGTCGCCACCTCGGCGCCACCCTCGCGGTCCAGGACGATCGACAGCGGCACCCCGGCTCGTGTCGTCGCGTCATAGCGCACGCCGACTCCGGGCAGCAGCGTCTCGGTGAAGTCCATGGCCGGGATTGTGTCACCCCGCCACCAGCAGGTGGCGGGGTGACAGTGTCCATCTTGAGGGCCCATTGTGAGAAGGCCAGCAGTGCCGACTCGGTGCCGACTCGTCGGCACCGGGCCGCACCGAGGCATGGCTATCGGCCGGAGCTAGGAGTCGTGGATGGGGGAGTCTCCCGTGGTCGAGTGCGGGCCGGGGTGCGAGAAGTCCGGGGCGGGGATGTCATGCACGCCGCGGGCCAACCGGGAGTTGTTCTTGCTGTAGAGGAAGTAGATGACCAGGCCGAGGATCATCCAGATGATGAACCGGACCCAGGTCTCGGCCGGGAGCGTGAGCATGAGGTAGAGCGACGCGGCAGCCGCGAGATACGGAATGAACGGGCTGGCCGGGACCTTGAAGGCGCGCTTGAGGTCGGGGCGGCGACGCCGCAGCACCGGGATCGACAGCGACACCAGGCAGAACGCCGACAGCGTGCCGATATTGACCATTTCCTCGAGCTTGCCGATCGGGGTGAAGGCGGCGATGCAGGCGACGAGCGCGCCGATGATCACCGTGATCTTGACCGGGGTGCCGGTCTTGGGGTTGGTCGTGCCCAGCGACTTCGGCAGCAGCCAGTCGCGGCTCATCGCGAAGACCACCCGGCTGGCGCCGATGAGCAGGGTCATGACGACGGTCGTGAGGCCGGCGACTGCGCCGGCGGAGATGAGGGTGGCATAGCCACCCTTGCCGACCGACTCGAAGGCGGTGGCGAGCGAGGCCTTCACCGAGATCTCGTTGTAGGGGAGCATGCCGGTGATGACGAGGGTGACCGCGACATAGAGCAGGGTGCAGATGATCAGCGAGCCGATGATGCCGATCGGCAGGTCCCGCTGCGGGTTCTTGGCCTCTTCGGCCGTGGTGGCCACGACGTCGAAACCGATGTAGGCGAAGAACACCAACGACGCGCCGGCGAAGATCCCCATGACACCGAAGGTGGTCGGCTGGATGCCGAAGATGGTCTGCAGCAGCGGCGAGGTCCACACATTGTGTCCGGCCTCGGCGGCGGGCACAGCCGGCGGGATGAACGGCGAGTAGTTCTTCGTGTTGATGAAGCCGATGCCCGCAAAGATGACGAACAGCACGACAAAGAGCTTGATCGCGACGAGGACGAGGTTGACGCGCATCGACTCTTTGATGCCCTTGGCCACCAGAGCGGTGAGCAGGGCGACGAGCAGCAGCGCCGGCAGGTCGAAGCTCGACCCATAGGCCACGCTCTCGGGGATCGTGACGCCCAGATGGCCGAGGAACACCCCGAGGTATGCCGACCACCCCTGGGCCACGACGCTCGCTCCGAGCATGAGTTCCAGGAGCAGGTCCCAGCCGATGATCCACGCGACGAACTCACCGAGGGTGGCATACGAGAAGGTGTATGCCGAGCCACTCACTGGCACGGTCGAGGCGAACTCGGCGTAGCAGAGCGCGGCCAGGCCACAGGCAATGGCGGCGATGACGAAGCTGATGACGATCGATGGACCGGCGACGGTCGCAGCCGCTCGACCGGTCAACGTGAAGATGCCCGCACCGATGATGACGCCGATGCCGAAAACCGTGAGGTCGAGCGCGCTGAGTCGCTTCTTGAGCGCGTACTCGGCCTCGGTCGTTTCCGCAATGGACTGTTCGATGGTCTTGGTGCGGAAGATCCCGGTCTTGATTCTTTGCTTGGGTGGCGACGTGGTGCTCATGTCTCACTCCGTCCGGTCGACGTGACAGCTGGGAGGATTGCTGTGGGTTGACCGTAGCGGTGTGACCCCCATCACGCCAGGCGAAGCGTTCTTCGGGCGGTGGGTGACGTCACACCAGTGCGGGTGGCTCGGCGAGGGTGCTCGCCACGGTGCGCAACCCGACCCACCACTGATCGACGGGTCGGCGGGCCTCCCAGTCGACCAGGTCGGCCATGTCACGCAGCGGGGTGCACCGCAGTTGGCCGTGGACGAGGCCGACCACGACCGCCACGGGCGATCGGGACTCGAGCGCACGGCATACCGCGTCGATCGCCCGGACGCGAGCCTCGCGGCGAGCACCCGGTCGAACGGGCTGGGGTCGCCACCCTGCTGGACGTGCCCGAGCACCACCGTGCGCACGTCGAACAATCCGTGGCCCTCGGCGGCGAGAATCCGCGAGACCGTCTCGGTCGAGGAGCGGTCGTCGGCGCCTTCGGTGCGCAGGGTGAGGAAGAGCGAGCGATGGCGACGGAAGCGGTCACGCATCCGCTCGACGTCGGTCATCAGGTCGTGGAGTTCGATGCCCGATTCCGGAAGATAGGCCTGCTCGGCTCCGGCCGAGAGCGCCGCCATCTGGGTGAGACATCCGCAGCGTCGACCCATCGTCTCGATGACGAAACACCGGTTGGCGGCCATCGCCGACTGCTTGATGCGGTCGATGCTGCCGACGATCGTGTTGAGGGCCGTGTCGGCGCCGATGGCCAGTTCGCTGCCGGCCACGTTGTTGTCGATGGTCGCCGGCACGCACACCATCGGTATGCCGAGCGAACGGAAGCGGGTCCGCTCGATGTGGAGGCGATGCAGCTTCTCGTACCCCGTGAAGCCTCCGATGAGCATGAGGGCGTCGATCTTGTGGTCCTCGATGGTGCGGGCCCGGCATACATGTGCTCGTCTCGCAGGTCGAACCGGCGGGTGCCGAGTTCTGCGCCACCGAGCCCGGACACCCTTCGACGTCGGCGAGCGAGAGGTCACGGACGCGACCGGCATACAGGCCCGCGAACCCGTCCGGGATGCCGAGCATGACGTGTCCCCGGTCGTGGCCGAGCCGGACGGCTGCGCGGACCGCGGCGTTCATCCCGGGGGCGAGTCCGCCATCGTGCAGGATCGCGATCCGAGCCGGGTTGCTCGCGGAAGCGGAGCTGGGGTGCGAGAGGGCGCGCAGCAGCCCGAACAGATCGGCATAGCTGTCGCCGCGCGCAGCAAGGGCTTGGTCGTAACGGCCACGGCACGGACGGCGGCATTCAGCCCTTGGGCGTCGCCGCCGCTGGTGAGGACTGCGATCCGCCGGGGCACGGGCTGAGCCATACCTGCATCCTTCACCCGGACCACCACGCGATGCCAACCGGTGCCAACCGGTGCCACTCGGGTGCCACCCCGTGCTGCTCGGTTCTTGTGAATCCTGCGAGCGAGAACACGAACGCCGCAGGGCCGGGTTGCGGCGCGGCTGCGGCGTGGCTGTTGCTGGTGGCCAGGGGCGGGGTCGAACCGCCGACCTTTCACTTTTCAGGCGAACGCTGCTACCAACTGAGCTACCTGGCCATGGCGACCCCGACGGGACTCGAACCCGCGACCTCCGCCGTGACAGGGCGGCGCGCTAACCAACTGCGCTACGGGGCCTTGCGGTGCAAGACCGGTGGTGCAACTGCGTATCCCCAACGGGATTCGAACCCGTGCTGCCGCCGTGAAAGGGCGGAGTCCTGGGCCGCTAGACGATGGGGACCCGGGTTGCCTCGGATCCTCGCCGTCAGTCGTGACCGGCGGTCTTTGCCCGGACACTGATGCTCGGATCCGTTGAGGACCCGGCAAGCATAGGGGAGGATCGGACGACCGGCAAAATCGTTGCCGCCCGTGGGCCAATCCGGCTCGGCCGCACCCACATCAAGCCCGGATCCCGCACCGGATCGCGCACGGTTCCCGCCCACGACACGCCCAGATCGCGCTCGCGAAGGCTGCGAACCGACGCCCGGGTGGGCCAGAGTGGACCCCATGACTCAGCGGCAACTGCCCCGGTGGAGCGACCTCAAACCGATGATCGGCGTGCGCCGCCCGGACCTCAACGCGACACGGCGGCGGCTCGCGCAGGCGCTCACCCTCGCCGACATAGCCCGGCTCGCCCGGCGACGCGCCCCGCGGGCGGTCTTCGACTACGTCGACGGGGCAGCCGAGAGCGAGACCTCGCTGCACCGAGCCCGGGCCGCGTTCGAGGCGGTCGAGTTCCAGCCGCAGATCCTTCGCGACGTCTCCGGCCTGTCAACCGACACGACCATCCTCGGGCGCCCCGCCGGCGTCCCATTCGGTTTCGCCCCGACGGGGTTCACCCGGCTCATGCATCAGGCGGGCGAGGTGGCGGTCGCGCGGGTGGCGGGGCGGCACGGCATACCGTATGCCGTCTCCACGCTCGGCACCTCGACCCCAGAAGTGGTCGCGGCAGCCGCCCCCGCGGGCACCCGGTTGTGGTTCCAGCTCTATGTGTGGCGCGACCGGGCCGCGGCCGAAGACCTCATGGCGCGGGCGGATGCGGCTGGCTACGAGGCGCTCGTCCTGACCGTCGATGTGCCGGTGGCGGGGGCCCGGCACCGTGACTCGCGCAACGGCCTGTCGGTGCCGCCCGCGCTGAGTGCCCGCACTCTCGCCGACATCGCCAGCCATCCGGCGTGGTGGTTCGACGTATTGACGACCGAGGCCATCGACTTCGCTGCGCTCGCAGGCTGGGACGGCACGATCGGCGAGAAGCTCAATGCTCTCTTCGATCCGACGATGACGCTCGCGGATCTCGAGTGGGTGCGCCAACATTGGCGAAAGCCGTTGATCGTCAAGGGAATCCAAACAGTGGCCGATGCCGAGTCAGTCGTCGCTGCCGGCGCCGATGCGATCGTGCTGTCCAATCACGGTGGGCGGCAACTAGATCGGGCTCCGGTGCCGCTCGCTCTGCTGCCTCAGGTGCGCGCCGCGCTAGGCCCTGACGTCGAGGTCATCCTCGACTCGGGGATCCGCTCCGGCGGCGACATCGCGGCGGCCTTAGCCCTCGGCGCCGACAGCACACTCGTGGGCCGCGCCTACCTCTACGGCCTGATGGCCGGGGGCGAAGCCGGGGTCGAGCGGGTCGCGGAGATCCTCACCGGGGAGTTGCGGCGCACCATGGCGCTGCTCGGCGTCTCGCGCACCGACCAGTTGCAGCCCCACCACGTGCGACTGCTTCCTGCCGGGGCGCAGCCGGCCTGACACTCACCGTTCGGAGGCCCAGGCCATGACTCGGTCGGCCGGCCAGGTCGTGACGATGCGGTCGACCGGCACGCCGAGTCGAGTGGCGCGCTCGGCGCCGTAGGCCTTCATGTCGAGCTGCCCCGGCGCGTGCGCATCCGAGTCGATCGCGAACAGGCAGCCTTCCTCGAGAGCGATGCGCACGAGGTCATCCGGTGGGTCGCATCGCTCGGGACGCGAATTGATCTCGACGGCAACGTTATTGGCCGCACACTCGCCGAAGACCGCTCGTGCGTCGAACTCCGACTGCGGCCGGGTCCCCCTCGAACCCTCGACGAGCCGCCCAGTGGCATGCCCGAGCACGTTGACCCGTGGGTTGCGCACGGCGGTGAGCATGCGCTCAGTCATCGCCCCACGAGCCATCCGCAGCTTGGAGTGCACGGACGCGGTGACGATGTCGAGGCGCTCCAACAGGGCCGGGTCCTGGTCGAGCGATCCGTCGTCGAGGATGTCGACCTCGATCCCCCGCAGCAGCCGAAACCGTTCTCCCAGAGCGCTGTTGATCGCATCGACGACGCCGATCTGCTGGGTGAGCCGTTCAGCCGACAGCCCGCGAGCGACCTTGAGCCGCGGCGAGTGGTCGGTCAACGCCATCCAGTCCTGGCCGAATTCGACTGCGGCCAGCACCATGTCCTGGATCGACGACCCGCCGTCGCTCCAGTCCGAGTGACTGTGCAGGTCGCCGCGCAGCCCGGCATACAGGTCCTCACCGCCTGGGGCGAGGAATCCAGCGTGCTTCTCCTGCAACGAGATCAGGTATGCCGGCAGCTCACCATGAGCAGCTTCGGTCACCACCGCCGCGGTCGAGGCACCGATGCCCGGCAACTCCTCCAGCGAGCCGGACTCGACGCGCGCGATGAGATCGTCGGACGGCAGACGGGAGACCAGGTCTGCGGCGGACCGGAATGCCTGCACGCGGTAGGTGCCCGCCCTCGAGCGTTCGAGCAACAGGGCTATGCGGCGCAACGCCTCCAGGGGAGTCGCGCCGGCGGTCAACGCCGTGAGCCCGAGCATCGGCTCACCCTATGCCAGCGCGCTCGGCGACGTAGGGAGCTGGTGCCTCAGCGGGCCGGGATCGGGCCGTAGCCCACCCCGTTGATGACTGCCGAACACGACGCAGCACGGCCGGCCTTGTCATCGGACGCGCTCAATCGGTAGGGGCCGGAGAGCTTCTCGCTGACGGTCACCGTGCCCGCCGTCAGCGACACCGGGACGGTGCCCGAGCCGGAGAAGGTGACGGTCGCGCGCACCTTGGGTCCTTGGGCCGAGCACGCAATGGCCACGTTGGACACCTTGATCCCGGGTGCGGGCGGTGGCGGCAGGGGCGGTGACGAGGGAGCCGCTGTGGTGCCTCCGGGTTTGGCGGTCGCCTGGCTCACGGGGAGGGTGGCCTCCGGCGGCAGGATTGGCTCAAGGGCGCCCAGCGGTGCCGTGAGAGACGGGGTGACATAGCTGGGGGTAGGCACGACGAAACTCTGGGTCGGCACGGCAAGTGCCACCGCCGAGTTCGAGGCGCTGGACTGGCTGACGGTCGCGTATGCCGTGGCCTTCTGCGTTCGTATGCCGCTACCAGACGCGAGGAACCACCACACACTGAGGACCATCGCCACGACGAGGAGCCCGACAACGCCGACGACGACGGCCGCCCGTCGACCTTCGTCCACCCGGTTGGCGGTGGGTGAGAGTCGATGACTGCCCATGTCTTTCTCCAGATCCCTTCCCCGAGATCGGTCAGCGCACGATAGCCGACGGTCCCGGTGGGGAAGCAAGCGGCAACAACATCCGGGTTAGGGTGAGGACCGTCACGTCCCAAGAGGGTCAGCTCGCAGGAATCGGGCCTATGCTGCGGCTGCCGACAACTCCCAGGCAGGTGGCTTGCAGGTCAGGAGTCTGCGCCGTCGTGGTGATGTGCCCGGCGGCATGGTTGGTCACGGTGCGGATCTCGCCCGCGCGCACCATCGAAATGATGCCGGTCGGGCTGTCGAAGGTGAGGGTGGCGACGACCTTGTCGGCGCTGCGCACACAGGCCAGCGAGATGCCGGTGACGGCTCCTGGCCCCTCGGTGCGGTCAGCGGTGGACGCCCTCGCGGAGCTCGTCGTGGTGGACATCGTCGGTCGCGGGGTTGTGGTACTCGCCGCACCTGAGGCATTCGCCGAGCTGACTGCCGTCGTGCTCAGAGCGGTGGCCGATCGGGTGCCGGGGTCCTTGGCGACCATCGACAGGACAGCCCAGGTGACCAAGGCCGCGATCACGCTGATGATCCCGAGCGCCCCGACGGCGGACATGGCACGCATGCCACTCGCGCCGCTGCCTGGCGGCCGGTGGCGGCCCCCTCTTGGCGCGCCCGACACATCGTCAGGATAGCCGCCACATCGGGCGAACGGACCTGCCACATGACGCCGCCCTGGCGCAGGCATCGCACGCGAGAGGTAGCTGTTGGTTGACCAGGTCACGTGGGTGGCGCAGGCTGTGGCTCGGGAGGAGGCGCCATGGGCAAGCTGATCTACGCCGCGAACATCTCGCTCGACGGGTTCCTCGAGGACGAGACCGGCTCGTTGGATTGGTCGGTGCCGGACGAGGCCGTGCATGCGTTCTGGAACGAGCACGAGCGGCGCATCGGCACGTCGCTCTACGGGCGGCGCATGTACGAGACGATGCGCGTCTGGGAGGGCGATGACTGGTTGGCCGACCAGCCCCCGGTCGTCCGCGAGTATGCGGGGATCTGGCGCGACACCGACAAGATCGTCTACTCGAGCTCACTTACCGAGGTGTCGACGGCGCGCACGAGGATCGAGCGGCGGTTCGACCCTGACGCGCTGCGCCGGCTCAAGGAGGACTCCCCGCTGGACCTGGGCATCGGCGGCGCCGGCCTGGCCGCCGAAGCCTTCCGGCACCACCTCGTCGACGAATGCGTGCTGCTCGTGTGCCCGGTGCTGCTCGGCGCCGGCAAGCCGGCGCTGCCCCCGGGGGTGCGACTGGGCCTCGACCTGCAGAGCCACAGCGAGTTCGCCAACGGCGTGGTCCGCCTGCACTACTCAGTGCACAATTCGGAGCCCGACTCGGTGCAGGACTCGGTGCAGGACTGGGTGCAGGACTCGGTGCGCAACGAGGGCGCCACGGGCTGACCTCCACGAGTTCGCTGACGTGCCCCCTAGTGAGTGGGCCCCGTGGGACTCGAACCCACAACCTAC
>JBGAQV010000006.1:0-49809 GCA_044220505.1 Dermatophilaceae bacterium | reverse complement strand
GGGGGGGGGGGGGGGGGCGCGGGCGGCCCCGGGGGGGCGGGGGCGCCCCCGTCGCGGGGGGGTCCGGGGGGGGGGGCCCCACCTGCCCCACGGGGGGGGGGGGTGGGGGTTCGGCCAGGCGATCGGGCAGCCACGCCGGCGCTCCGGGAAGTGACGGCACCCGGTGGTCGCGTCGACCGGCCGTGTTGTCGACGGCCGGTGCCGGTGGGGTGGTGCCTGGAGCCCCCATCACCGATCACCGGGCGCTTGCTGCAGCCTGCGATCCTGGTCGGCCGGCCGATCGCCGCATGGCGATCTTCGAGACCGAAGGGTTCTTCGGGTCGGGGGCCGGTTTCGGATCCGAGGTGGCCCAGTTGGCCGCCGCCCAGTCCCAAGCCGCCGCCCCCGTCACCGCGCGGGAACGGCATACCCAACTCGTCCTCGATCTCGGCGACGCGCCCTCACTCACCCAGGGCAGCGGGCTGCCCGAACTCACCGGACCCGAACTCGTGCGAGCCGAGCTCGAAGTCCTCGGGCTCGATGCCCGGGCGCACGTCGTGCAGTTCTACGACCCCATGCTCGATGCCCTCGGGGTGACCCGCTCGCGCGAGTTGCTGTCGACCCGCAACCGCAGCGAGGTGTGGGTCGCCGGGGTGAAAGTCGCGACCCAGACTCCGCCGATCCGTTCCGGCCGTCGGGTCGTCTTCCTCACCCTCGACGACGCGACCGGTCCGGTCGACGCCACCTTCTTCGAGGACGTTCAAGGCCCCTATGCGACAACGGTGTTCCACTCCTGGTTGGTGCTCGTGCGCGGCGTGGTCCGACGCACCGGCCCGCGCGGGGTGTCGGTGCGGGCCACCGGCGCCTGGGAGTTGTCGGCACTGTGGGACGCCTGGAGCAGCGGCGGCCAACCCGCCCTTCTGGCCGCGCTCGCCCAGGCCGACGAAAGCGCCATCGTCCAGGCCGCCGCTTCTGCCGCGGCCTACGCCCAGCCGTATGCCGTGCCCGTCGGCACCGGATGGGGGGAGGCCGGGTATGCCGCTTCCCAGGCTGCCGCCGACGGCAGCCCGGTGGGGGACCGGGGACCGATAGTGGTGCCTGCTCCTGCGGCCGGACATCGCGCCGGTGGCATGGGCCCGGCGCGCGGCCGGCCGGTCCTCGTGCACGCCTCCGGATTCCGTCAGTCGGCGTATGCCGACGTCAAACCCGCAGGGAGCGGCAGCGGCAGTGCAGCTCAGGCCGTCCAGGCGGCTCGAGCGCTCGGAGCCGAGGTGCCGGGACAACCCGGACGCAAGTTGTGGCACGCCAGCCCCGGCAGCAGCGGGCGGTGACCGCAGATGGATCGTCTCACCCGCTCAGACCGCTCAGGCTCGCCGACCGCAGCGGTCTGCCGTGCGCACCCGTGGCGCAGCAGCGGGCCTCCCAACCGTCCGGATGCCGCTGGCATTAGGGTGAGGGCGTGCCCGAGGAGCTACGTCGATCGCGCCGCGCCGGAGTCGGATTGCGCACGGCCGCCCTCTGGTCGAGCGTCCACGACCTCGTCCAGACCCAAGCCGCTGCATGCCAGCGTGCGTTGCGCATCCTCGACCTCGGGGGCGGCACCGGCGAGTTGGCCGTCCCGCTCGCGGGCCTCGGCCCGCACCTCGTTCAATCGGTCACCGTGGTCGACCCGAGCCCTGACGCTCTCGCTGCCCTCGAGCGCCGGGCGGGGGAGTCGGGCATCCCGGATTGTGTGGTGGCCCTCCAGGGCGATGCCGACACCCTGGCCGAGCTGCTGCCCGGCCGCGAGTTCGACCTCGTCTGCTGTCACGGGGTGCTCGAGTTCGTCGACGACCCCCTGGCCAGTCTGCGGTCCCTGGCAGCGGTCCTCGCACCAGGTGGGGTGGTGTCTCTGCTGGTTGCGGGGCGTCTGGCCGGTGTCCTGCATCGTGCCCTCGCCGGCGACTTCACCGGCGCCACTGCCATTCTCGAGACCCCCGACGGCCGCTGGGGTCCCGGAGACCCCTTGCCGCGGCGCTTCGACCTGTCGCAGGTGCGATCCCTGGCTGCCGCAGCCGGACTCCAGGTCCAGACCTGGCACGGGGTGCGCCTGCTCAGTGAGTTGGTGCCTTCGGCCCACGCCGACACCGAGCAGGCCAAGACCGCGCTCCTCGGGCTGGAGGAGTGCCTGGCCGGCCACCCGGCATACCCGTGGTTGGGCGAACTCGGTGCCGCGTTGCATGTCGTGGCACGCGCCGAATGAGGTGACCGCAGGAGCCTGCCGCGGGCCGGCTCGGGACGTGCAGGTTGCTCTCCGGACCGGCGCAGGGAGCGAAACCGGATGAGTCGCCGCCAGTTCCGTCCCCCGCCGCGCGACAGTGACGCACCTCCCGACGACACTGGGTGCACCATCCTCCATGTCGATATGGACGCCTTCTATGCGTCTGCCTCGTTGCTCGACCACCCGCACCTACGCGGCACGCCCGTCATCATCGGCGGCGGCGGACGCTCGGTCGTGCTGTCGGCCACCTACGAGGCGCGGGCCTTCGGGGTGACCTCGGCGATGCCGATGACCCGGGCCAAGCGGCTCTGCCCGCAGGCAACGATCATCCGTCCCGACCACGACCGGTATGCCGCCATCTCGGCGGCCGTCATGGCCACCTTCCGGTCGGTCACCGATCTCGTCGAGCCGTTGTCTCTCGACGAAGCGTTTCTCGACGTGGCCCCGGCCGTCCGCCGGGTCGGGTCTCCCGCAACGATCGGCCAATGGATCCGCGACACCATCGCCGACGAGCAAGGCATCACCTGCTCGGTGGGCGTCGCCTCGACGAAGTTCGTCGCCAAGCTCGGCTCGGGATTGGCCAAGCCCGACGGTCTGCTGGTCGTCCCTCGCGCGGATGTGCTCACCTTCCTGCACCAACTACCCGTCGGCGCGCTGTGGGGGGTGGGAGATCGCACCGAGGAGGCATTGCACCGACTCGGCCTCAT
Organism: Dermatophilaceae bacterium; assembly: GCA_044220505.1. Classification (GTDB taxonomy): domain Bacteria; phylum Actinomycetota; class Actinomycetes; order Actinomycetales; family Dermatophilaceae; genus Phosphoribacter. Next base: position 46,863 of record JBGAQV010000006.1, on the reverse strand, counting down.
GACGATCGGCGACATCGCCCACACCCCCGTCGACACGCTGCGCCGGGCCCTCGGGGATGCCAGCGGCGCACATCTGCACGCGTTGGCCTGGGGGCGTGACGAGCGCAGGGTGCACCCGGCCGTGGCCGAGAAGAGCATCGGGTCGGATGAGACTTTCGCTCACGACATCGACGATCCCGAGGCCATCCATCACGAGTTGCTCCGCCTCGCAGACCGCACGGCGGCCCGGGTCCGGGCCGCCGGGATGGTCGGACGCACGGTGTCGATCAAGGTGCGCTTCGCCGATTTCACGACAATCACCCGGTCGCGCACCCTGCGGGAGGCAACCGATGTGTCCCGGGAGATCTACGCCGCGGCCCGCGCTCTCTACGACTCGTTGGGACTGCAGCGTGCCCGGATCCGTTTGGTAGGGGTCCGGATGGAGGGTCTGGTCGATGTCGAACGAGCTTCCCGTCAGCCAAGATTGGATGACCCGGACCAAGGGTGGCGGGAAGCCGATCGTGCTGTGGACCGGGCCAGCGCACGTTTCGGGGCCGGCGCGGTGCGCCCGGGTTCGCTGGTTTCGGAGCGTCGTCGACAGAGTCCCCCGACCGAGTGAGTACCCATAACCGTGGAAGCAGCATATTCTGGTCCAAGGGGCCGCTGGCTCCTGACGACGTAGTTCAGGAGTGCGTCTCCGGAAGAAAGGGGTGAATCGTGGCACTGTCCGAGCGGGAGCAGAAGCTGCTCGAGCAGATGGAACAGGCCCTCTATGCCGAGGACCCTCGGTTCGCCACCCGGATTCGTAGCCAACAGGGTGGGCGCGCAAACCGTCGCGTGCTCGTGGGCATCCTCGGGATCGTCGCGGGGCTGGGCCTGGTCGTCTTCGCGGTTCTGGGTCAGAGTGTGTGGCTCGGAGCGCTCGGGTTCGCGCTCATGGTGAGCGCCGGAGTCTGGGGATTCAGCCCGGCCAAACCCGCCGGACCCGCCGGCGTCGTGGGAGGCTCGGCCCGCGGGACACGCTCCAAATCCCCCTCGTCCGGCACCTTCATGCAGCGCTTGGAACAGCGGTGGGAGCGCCGGTCCCGCGACCAGTGGTGACCACCCGCTGACCGCAACACCGAGGTATGCCGTACGACGGCATACCTCGTCGTGTCTGGCAGGTGTGATGCGTGTCCCGCAAGTGTGTCGTGTGCGGACAAGACTCTGTGCCCGTGCCGCGATCGGCACCAGCGGTGTTAGGTGCGCCTCAGGTGCCGGTGCTGAGCACGATGACGCCGACGACCCAGGTCGTGGCAATGGCCAAGCCCGCGAGCAGCTCGATCCCCATGGAGTGCGCGACTGCACGAAGCGCGACCTTGGTCGAAGCCCATGCGGCAGGTGCCTGGCGCGCTCTGCCGTATTCCACCAGGAAGATGCCCAGGACGAAGCCCACGATGGCTCCGACGACCGGGATGACGAAGAACCCGACGATGCCCAAGGCGACCGCGAGCAGCATCGTGGACGTGCGGATGCCCTGTTGCCGCATCCGCCGACCTGGGATGAGGTACTGCGCGATGACGCCTGCGGCATACCAGAGGATGGCGAGCCCGAAGACCCACCAGGCCTGCGGGCTGGTGTGCTCATAGGCCCACAACAGGGTCGCCAAGACGGTGAGCACCAGCCCCGGGACGACAGGGACGACGATGCCCACCAGTCCCACGACGATGAGTAGCCCCGTGACGACGGTGAGGGTCACCTCTCGTCGGCGCCCGCCGAGGAGGCGGAGGACGAGTCAGCCGTCAGTTGGTCGCTCTCGTCGTGGATCTCGCTGGCCTGGCCGACCAGGGACGGCAGGTGCTGGCGTCCGTGGTGGGCGCAGAAGTAGAGCTCGCCTCCCGAGCGCAGGCGCGCTCGGATGTAGGCGCGCGCGCCACAACGGTCGCAGCGATCTGCGGCGCTGAGGCGGTGGGCCAAGGTTGCGTTCACGGTGCCAGCTCTTCTCTACTCATGGGGTGCCCTCGGGCACCCTCCCCCCATGTGATGGCGCAGGACGCCTCCCGGAGTCCGATCCTGCCACGACGCCGGGGAAGGTAACTCCGGACGTCGTATCAGGGCCAACAGTCAACCACGCCCAGTGCTTCCCGAGGCGCAGCCGAGATCGAATGGCGACACGGTCCAGCCGGCTGCCGGTCGTGTCGTGTGGTGTCGGTCCGACCCGTTAGCCTGCCGAGGGCAGGTAATCCCCTGTCGTTGACCGAAGGTGAGGCAGACCAGGGTGGCAGCTCGGACGACCGGAGCGCGATCCCGCACCCAGACAGCAGCGGGCGCGGCGGCGGGTGCGGCGGCACCTGGCGATGGTGGCTACACCGCTCGCCATCTGCAGGTCCTGGAGGGCCTGGAGGCGGTGCGCAAGCGTCCGGGCATGTACATCGGCTCCACCGACCAACGCGGGCTCATGCACTGTGTCTGGGAGATCATCGACAATGCGGTCGACGAGGCCCTGCACGGGGCATGTGATCGCATCGAGGTCGTCCTGGCCGCAGACGGCTCGGTGCTCGTACACGACAATGGCCGGGGCATTCCCGTCGACATCGAGCCGCGCACCGGGCTCAGCGGCGTGGAGGTCGTCTTCACCAAGCTGCACGCGGGGGGCAAGTTCGGTGGCGGGTCCTACACGGCTTCGGGCGGTCTGCATGGGGTCGGTGCTTCGGTCGTCAACGCGCTGTCCGCGCGCCTGGACGTCGAGGTCGACCGGGGTGGCAAGACCTACGCGATGAGTTTCCGCCGCGGAGAGCCCGGCGTGTATGCCGGTGCCGGCGCCGCAGGTGGTCCGGAGGCGGCATTCACGGCATACGAGACCGGCAGCGAGTTGCGGGTCGTCGGGAAGGCGGCACGCGGGGTCACGGGGTCCCGAGTGCGGTTCTGGCCGGACCGACAGATCTTCCTCAAGGACGCCGCTCTCGACCTGGACTCGTTGCGCGACCGGGCCCGGCAGACGTCCTTCCTCGTGCCCGGGCTGACCCTCGTCGTGCGTGACGAGCGGCCGGCGACGACTGCGCAAAGTGGTCCGACCGAGGAGGTCTTCCAGCATCTCGGCGGAATCTCCGAGTTCGTCGAATTCCTGGCACCCGACCCGGCGGTGACCGCCGTGTGGCGCCTGCAAGGCTCTGGCCGGTTCGTCGAGACCGTGCCGGTGCTCGACGATCGGGGCCACATGACCCCGACCGAGGTCGAGCGCGAGTGTGGCGTCGACATCGCGCTGCGCTGGGGCACGGGCTACGAGGCGCGGGTGAGCCCGTTCGTCAACATCATCGCCACGCCCAAGGGCGGCTCGCACGTGGCCGGCTTCGAGCAGGCTCTGCTAAAGGTCTTCCGGCGCCAGCTGGAGGTCAATGCGCGACGGCTGAAGGTGGGCTCGGACAAGGTCGACAAAGAGGACATCCTCGCGGGTCTCACAGCGGTCGTGACCGTGCGACTGGCCGAGCCGCAGTTCGAGGGGCAGACCAAAGAGGTCCTGGGCACAGCGGCCGTGCGGGCCATCGTGGCCCGGGTAGTCGAGCAGACCTTGACCGACCGGCTCACCTCGCCCAAGCGTGACGACAAGACGCACAGCGCGCTGTTGCTGCAGAAGGTCGTCTCCGAGATGAAGTCACGCATCAGCGCGCGCGTCCACAAGGAGACCCAGCGCAAGAAGAACCTCCTCGAATCCTCCTCCTTGCCAGCGAAATTGGCGGACTGTCGGACCAATGATGTGGCCCGCTCCGAGTTGTTCATCGTCGAGGGGGACAGCGCGCTAGGCACGGCGAAGCTCGCCCGCTCCTCCGACTATCAGGCCTTGCTGCCGATCCGAGGCAAGATCCTCAACGTGCAGAAGGCGTCCGTCGCCGACATGCTCAAGAACGCCGAGTGCGCCGCCATCATCCAGGTCATCGGTGCCGGCTCCGGGCGCACCTTCGACCTCGATGCAGTGCGCTACGGCAAGGTCATCATCATGAGTGACGCCGATGTCGACGGCGCGCACATTCGCACCCTGCTGCTCACGCTGTTCTTCCGCTACATGCGCCCGCTCATTGCCGACGGACGGGTGTATGCCGCGATGCCCCCGCTGCATCGGCTCGAGGTGATCAGCGGACCAGGCAAGAAGAACGAATACATCTACACCTACAACGAAGCGCAGATGCGGGCCACCCGGGTAGCCCTGGAGCGGCGCGGCAAACGCATCAAGGAGCCGCCGCAGCGTTACAAGGGGCTGGGTGAGATGGACGCCGACCAGCTGGCCGACACGACGATGGACCCGCGCCACCGCACCCTGCGCCGAGTCACCCTGGGGGAGGCCGAAGAAGCGGTGCGCATGGCCGAGGGCACCTTCGACCTGCTCATGGGCAACGACGTGGCCCCCCGCAAGGACTTCATCATCGAGTCGGCCAGCACGCTCGACCTCGAACGCATCGACGCCTGACCGATCCAGGTCAGCTGGCGACGGTCAGACTCGTCGCTCCGGCGTCCCAGGTGGACAGGTGCTGGTGCGGGGGAGCAGATGCACCGGATAGACACTGCTGCGGGCCAGTGACTCATCGGCCAGACCGAGCAGCGCCAACATGGCATGGGCGGCAGCCCGACCCTGCTCGACGACGTCCTGGCGCACCGTCGTGAGGCCGAAGACGCGAGCCAGGTCATGGTCGTCGATGCCCACGACCGACAGGTCCTGAGGCACCCGCAACCCGAGTTCTCGCGCCGCCGCCATCACTCCCAGGGCCATCTCGTCCGACCCCGCGAGGATTGCCGTCGGCCGGTCCGGTGACGCCAACAGTTTGAGGGCGCCGGCATAGGCATCCGCGGCGCTCCAGTCGCACTCGAGGATCCAGTCGTGGCGCAGTCGCACATCGGCTTCGTGCATGGTGTCGGTGAATCCGCGCAACCGGTCGGGGGGCGTCTTGCCGTGCGGGTTGTGCGGGCGCGCCTTGCCCACATAGCCCAGCGCGGTATGGCCGAGGTCGATGAGGTGCTGGGTCCCCAGCGCAGCGCAGCCGACATCGTCGATGCCCACCAGTGGGGCATCTTCGAAGGCGTTGCCCACCGCGACGACTGGCAGGTTGAGCCGGTCGATGACCTCGGCCTCGGATCCCCGGAAGGCGACATTGATGACGATCAGCCCGTCGACCCGCTTGAACATCATGTTCTGGGTCAAGGACAGCCGCACCTCGGGGGAGCGTTCTTCCAGGTCCATAAGCAGGATGTGGTGCTGATGGTCGCGGAAGACCTTCTCGATTGCGCTCATCATCTCGGTGAAGAACCACCGGGCCATGAAGGGGGTGATGACGCCGATGAGTCGCGAACGGCCGGACGCCAGTCCGGCAGCTTCAGGGCTGGCGATGTAGTCCAGTTGGGCGGCAGCCGCGATGACCCGGTCGCGGGTTTCGGGATGGACTTTGTCCAGTCCGCGCAGCGCCCGTGAGACGGTGGCCACCGACACGCCGGCCAGCGCAGCGACATCAGCGATGGTGGGCTGGGTCATCTGCCACACCTCCGTCAAGAATGGGATCGCACGCGGGTCGGGGAAGGCGGAGCACCAGCGAGGGGTCGGCGACTGGTGCGGCACCGGCCAGCCACTTCGTCTGGTCGATCCAGGGCCAATGTACCTGGTTCGCTCGGTTTCGAACGGCCGTGCCAGTAACCGTGGGCGACGTCATCGAGAGACGGCGGTCGCCACGAGGATGACCAGGTGATCGGGATTGAGCAGCGGCACTTGAAGTCCGACTTCGCTCAGCGCACGTCCCGGGAGCGTCACGCCGTCACGGACCCATCCGGGGACCGCGGGCCCGCCGACGCTCCGGTCGCTGGGCGGCATGACTCGCACCTGATAGAGCCGGTCTGCCTCCAACCCGGGCAGGGTGACCCGGCCCGGTGGCCAGGTCAGCGTGTGGTCCAGCGCCGAGAGCCGGTACAACGCCGTGCCGCCGTCGTGGGCTACCACTCCGTCCAGCCACACGGCAGGGTTGGCGACATCGGCGTGCACGACGCGTCCCCAATGCAGGACATCCCGCCAGGCCTTGTGCGCCGCGATCCACTGACCCAGCGACTCGAGCTGGCCCGCGTCAGCCTGCCTGAGGTCCCACTCCACTCCCAGGTGGCCCCAGAAGGCGGTTCCGGCCCGGAAGTCGAGATCGTGCATCCGGCCGGTGGAGTGGTCCTCGCCCGAGCCGACATGAGTGCCCATGAGTTCGGGGGGCAGCAGCAGCCCGGTCCAGCGCACCATCCGGTGGCGTTCGTGTGCGTCGATGCAGTCCGACACCCACACCCGGTCGGCATGTTCCATGATGCCGAGGTCCAGCCGGCCCCCTCCGCCACAGCAGGACTCGATCTCCAGGGCAGGGTGTCGGGCCTTCAGCTCGGCCATCAGCCGATAGACCGCCTCGGTATGCCGGTGCACGCCCGGGCGGCCGTCGCTGCTGTGTCCGGCGTCGACGAGGGGACGGTTGTGGTCCCATTTGAGGTAGGCGATGCGGTATTCGTCGACCAGCGCGCTGATCCGCTCCAGGAGGTGGTCGTAGGCCGCCGGGTGACCCAGATCGAGGACATGCTGATGACGGCTGGGAACGCCCGGCCCGTGGACCGTCTGGAAGACCCACTCGGGATGCTCGCGGGCGAGGTCGGAGTCGAGGTTAACCATCTCCGGTTCGAACCAGAGGCCGAACTCCATCCCCAAATCTCGGACCCGATCGACGAGCGGGTGCAATCCGCCCGGCCAGACCCCCTCGTCGACGTACCAGTCGCCCAGCCCGGCCCGGTCATTGCGGCGGTGCCGGAACCAGCCATCGTCGAGAACGAAGCGCTCGATCCCGAGATCGGCGGCGCGCTCGGCGAGCTCGAGCAAGGTGGGCAGGTCGTGGTCGAAGTAGACGGCCTCCCAGGTGTTGAGCAGCACAGGTCGCGGCCGGCTGGGATGCTGCGGTCGGGCCCGGACATAGTCGTGTACCCGTGCCGAAAAGGCATCCAGGCCGTCTCCCCAGGATGCGACCAGCCACGGAGAGGCGTAGGTCTGCCCCGGGGCGAGACGTCCCTCACCCGGCAGCAGCAACTCGCCCCCGCGCAGCAGTCTCCATCCGGTGACGGAGTGCTCGGCCATGAGCACCTGGTTGCCGCTGTAGGCCAGGTGCACCCCCCAGACCCGGCCGCGGCGGAAGGCAAACCCTGGCTCGCCGGCGCACAACACGGTGGCCGAGTCGTGTCCCGGGCGCCCGCCCCATGCCTCCCGGGTCCATTGGCCGACGTCGAACGGTCGCCGCTGCGGGGTGCGCTCTCGGGTATGCCGTCCGGCCATGTCCAGCAGTTCGGTCGCCTCGGGAGGGACGGGCAGCGCAGGAAGGAGTCCGGTGATCTCGAACTCGTCGGCGCCGACGTTCCGAACGCAGCTGCGTAGCCTCACCATCCCGCTGGAATGCATCTCGAACTCGGTCGTTACCACGACTCCGTCGGGTACATCGTGGCCGGTGCTCACCACGCGAACGGCTCCGGCCGGGCCATCGGGCCACTGCGCCCCACCGGCCTCCTGCACCTCGTGGTCGACCTGGGTGAAGGACGTCGACCAGGCCCGGCCCGCTCGGCTGCCGGTGAGGCCAGGGCGCCCCAGCCATCCCGACGAGTGCAGTGGCAGCAGGGCGACACGGTTCTGCGAGCTGATCACCGAGTCGACGAAAGGGATGGTCAGGGCTCGGTGCAGCTCGGCGAGTGCGGCAGTGCTGAGCTCGCCCAGGTCCGGGCCCCAGTGCAGGACGCATGGGAACTGCCCCTGACCGAGGTCGAGCACCACACTGGTGTCCGAGCGACGCAGGTGCAGCAGGCTTTCCGAACGTGTTTCGTAGGTCACAGCTGCTCCGAAGACGGCGAGAGGGGAGGCGAGGAGGACGCAATCGGGGGTGCGGTGGACTGAGCGCCGTCGCGCGAGGAACTCCGGGGAGGCGGAGCTGGGGTGCCCGACCAGGCCGGGACAAACCAGGTGCTCGGCTCCGGCTCCCGGCCGCACGAGACGGGAAGCGGGGGGCCCGAGACGACATCGACGCGGACCTGTGCGCCCATGGGCGGCAACGCAGTGGTGAGCTCGACGGCACCCCATGCCTCGCGTAGGAATGCTTCGGCCGCCTGCTCGTGCGGAGTCAGATGCATCCCGCCACGGTCGTGCCGAGGTCCGAGTGTCTCGAGGGCCAGCCGGCCGTGCCGAGCCTCGGCCAACACCTGATCGGCAAGTGCCGGGTGCAGACGCGCGAGCATCCTGCCCCACGGCAGCAGGATGGCCGTAGGGGCGAAGCGATGGCCACCGGTATGGGTGACCTCCCAGACCTGCTCCGGATGGACCGCGGCAGCCGCATGGGCCAGGGGCCGCCCGCGGACCGCGCAGCAAGCGTCGCGACGTCCATTGGTGCACACCAGCAGGACCGGGGCTGTGCCGATCGACCCGCCGATCGCCTGAGCCGCCGCCTCGTCGTCGCGAACCGTCTCCGCAGTCAACTCCAGCAAGGTGGCCGGATCGGGGAGATCCGTCGTAACCATCCAGCCGGACGGTCCGGTTCGCGCCACGAAGCAGCGCCGGACCGGCCTCTCGTCGCCACCCGCGTGACGTCCGGGCCGACGGACGAGCAGCAGCCGGCCACCGAGCGCCCTGATGTGTGCATCCAGCCGCGCACCTAGATCGGGATCCAGGTGAGACTGGGTGGCGGCAGACCGTCCCCAGGGTCCGTTCTGTTCGATCGCGACGACGACATCGGCGTGGGCGGCGGTGCCCCAGGCGGGCACGTCGGCCTGCTGCCAGGTGACCGAGCACGGCACGGCTGCCCGCTCGGACGGCGTGCTCCCCACGACCTCCTCCTCACCGGCGCACCCTTGCCGAGTGCCTCCGCTTGATGGCCCCACCGTATGCCGTGCACCGCACCCCACGAGCCTTGTCCCTCGGCGCCGAAGCGCGGTTCGGTGAATCATCCGTCGCCATATCGCACGAGGACGACCTGCCAGGTCTGCAAGAGAGGTAGTGCGGCCGTGGCCCGGCACCCATCGGTGGCGACGGGCACCGGCTCCAGGTAGCCACGACCGTCGGGGTCGGCCACCAGAACTGAGGGCGGTGGTCCACCGAGCAGCCGGAGGCGCAGCTCACCCTGGCCGGGGACGCCGGATGGGGGCTGGGGCTGGTCCCAGCGAGGATCGGTGGTCGCGCTGAGATTGATCAGGTGGACGATGAGCCAGTTCCCGCGCCGGGTGATCCGGCGCCATACCGTCCCCGGCTGGGGCCGTCCGCTCGTCGCAGCCGAGGGGTAGACCACGTCGAGGTCGTCGTTGTAGGACCCGGCATACGAGCCGGTGACATCGGTGATCTCGGGGTCCAGCAGCAGGCAGTGGTGCTCGACGAGGAAGTCGTGCCACCGGGCCAGCCGGTCGAGGGTCGCCGGCTCGGCGGAGTGGTTGCGCACGTAATAGGGGTCGACCAGCACTCGGCCGGCGTCACCCGCGAGCAAGTGAGTGGCGCCGTGGGAGAAGAGAGTCGCCATGGTCAGAGCGGTCGCCTGGTCGGCCGCCTCGCGCGGGGCGACGAGGTAACACTGCTGGTATGCCGCGATGACAACCGGCTTGTCAGCACCGACGGCGCGAGCCCGGGTGACGACATCGGCGAGGTCGGCAAGAGTGGTGTGCGGCTCCCACACCTCGATGTAGACGGCGTCCTGACCTGTCTGGGACGTGGCCCAGGTCGGGAAGTCGTTGACATTGTTGAAGACCAACCGAGACTGGGGGAGCTGGGCGCGCAACGCCTCGATGAGAGCGACGAATCGCTCGGCCAGGTCCACCCGCTCGCCGGAGGGAAGCATCGCCGACTTCGGCCAGCCGTATTGATCGAGGTGGAAGCCATCGAATCCCACCGCCTCCACTGCCCGCGCCAAGTCGGCACTGAGGTGCCCGATCCAGGTGGGGTCACCGGGGTCGACGACGTTGAGGAAGTCACCTAGGGCGTAGGGGCGACTCATGGCGTCGAGCAGGGCGATCGACTCCCAACGCGGCCATTCCTGCCGGCCCACGGCATACACCGCGGCGTAGCCCAAGGCGCGGGCACCGACGTCGTGACATGACTGCACCAGGGCTCGCACCGTGTCGAGTGCGACGACATTGCCCAGTGCGTCGTCGTAGCGCTCGCCGCCGCCGAGAAGGTCGGCATGGCGATAGGCCCAGTCATAAAACTGGATATCAGTGAGATGCAACCGTCGCACGATGTCGGCCAGCGTGGCGGGGTCACGGTCGGCGCCATAGTCGACGACGAATCCATAGCGATGCACCGCAGGTCGGGTCGCCGCGTCCACGACCTGCACCGCGGTGCGAGCCAGGGGAATGCCGTCGCTCACCAACGTGATCCCGTAACTGCCGCACGGCAGGTCGCCGATCTCGACGGTGCCGCAGGAGTGGATCCCGACAGCGTGCACCGTAACGCCGAGTTCCATCACCTGCAGGACTGCCGGTATGCCGGCTGCCTCCAGGCCGGTCACGTCGACGTGCACCGGCTCTCCGGTGAGGTAGATCCCGCGGGAAGGGATCAGTCCAGGGACCACCTTGCGCACCTCACTGCTCGGTAAGCGGGGGCGGCCGTCGCCGCTGGGGGAGTGCGGCGAGACGGACTCCCGGATGCAGTGCGGGCCCGGTTCCTTTGCTGGAGAACCGGGCCCGCACCAACTCTGACGATCAGCCCTTGACCGCGCCCGAGGTCATGCCGCGGATGAAGTACCGCTGCAGCGACAGGAAGACGAGGATCGGAATGACGATCGTGACGAAACCCGCCGAGGGGATGAGTTCGCGCCCCTGACCCGTCTGACCCTGCATGCCTTGCAGGGCAACGGTTGCGATGGTGTTCTCACCGCGGCCCAGGAAGATCAGGGAGATCAGCAGGTCGTTCCACACCCAGAGGAACTGGAAGATGGCGAAGGACGCCAGCGCCGGAGTCGACATCGGCATGATCAGCCGCCAGAACGTCGTGAAGTGGCTCGCTCCGTCGATCTTGGCCGATTCGATGACCGCCCTGGGCAGGCTGGACATGTAGTTGCGCAAGATGTAGACGGCCAACGGCATACCGAAGCCGATGTGAGCCAACCAGACGGCCGGGAAGGTGCCGCTGATGTGGAGCTGGTTGTAGAGCTTGAGCAAGGGCAGCAAGGCGACCTGGTTGGGGACCACGAGCAGGCCGACGATGATGACGAAAACGACATCGCGACCCTTCCACTCCATGAACGTGAAGGCGTAGGCCGCGAACGCCGCGATGAGAATCGGGATGATCGTGGCCGGCACCGTGACGATGAAGCTGTTGAGGAAGGCCTGGCCCATGTTGACGCCGGACTGGTTGTCGCCCATGACCTGGGCGTAGTTGTTCATCGTCCACTGGGTGAAGTCCAGCGGGTTGGCGATGGCCGACCACCAACCGGAGGCAAACTGCGCGTCGCGGGTCCGGAACGAGCTGATCAGCAGCCCGAGCACGGGCACCATCCACAGAACGCACAGCAGCAGCAGGAACACCTTGACCAGCGGGCTGGCGCTGCCTGGGCCGCCCTTGGACTTCGGGGCTTTCACCTTGGCCGTGGTGGCGACCTGCGCTGACGCAGCAGTGGTGCTCATCGGTTGGCCTCCTCACGACGGAACTGACGGACCTGGTAGACCAGCACCGGGGTGATGGCGATCATGAGCAGGACGACGATGGCAGCGGCGTATCCGCCGTTACGCACGGTGAACATCTCGTTGTAGAAGCGTCGGCCGACGACGTCGGTGTTGTAGCCACCGTTGGTCGTCACATAGACGACGTCGAAGACCTTCATGACGCCGATGAGCACGGTGATGAAGACCGTGATGACCGTCGGCCAGATCTGGGGGACGACAATGCTGAAGAAGATGCGCTTCTCACCTGCACCGTCGATGCGCCCGGCCTCGATCGTGTCCTCCGGCACGGCCTTGATGGCCGAGGAGAGCAGGACCATGGAGTAGCCCACCTGGGTCCAGATGAGGATGACCATGAGCAACAGGCTGTTGAGCTTGAGGGTCTCGATGGAATACCAGTAGACCGGGTCACGTCCGAACAACCCCATGATCGCGTTGAGCAAACCGGTCTGCGGTGCGCCGGTTGGCTGGTATTCGTAGATCGATCGCCAGATCGTCGCCGCGCCGACCATGCTGATGGCCATCGGCAGGAAGATCACGGTCTTGGCGGCCTTCTCACCGCGCGGCTTGAGCCGGTCGGCAAGGACTGCGACGCCGAGACCCAGGACGACGGTCAGGGCCGGGACGATCGCGATCCAGAGCAGGTTGTTGAGCAGGACATTGCGGAAGTCGGCCTCGCCGAGCAGGTCTTGGTAGTTGCGCAACCCGACGTACTTCGTGCCCTCCTCGTTGGCGAACGAGAAGTTGATCGTCTGGATTGCGGGGTAGATCAGGTAGACGGAGATCGCGAGGATCGCGGGGCCGGCGAACATCCACGGCTTGACTCGATCCTCCCAGCGACCCTTGAGTGACTCGGCGAGCTTGTTGAGGATCCAGAAGATGATCATCGCGCCACCGATGCCGCCCAAGATCGCGAGCAGCGCGTTCAGGAGCTTGATTGCCATGGGCCACGTCCTCCCTCACGACAGTGGAGCGGCCGGTGGGAGGTGGCCCCTCCCACCGGCCGCGTGCGATGTCAGCTAGCGGACTTCGGCCAGCTTGCGTCGATGTTGCTCAGGGTCGTGGTGAGGTCCTGAGAACCGTTGATCCACTTGATCGGCTCGGTCCAGAAGGTGCCGGCGCCGACCTTGGCGGGCATGAGGTCAGACCCGTCGAAACGAGCGGCGGTCGACTTGTAGAGGACGTCCTTGGCGATCGTCTGGAGCATCTTGCTCGGGTAGAGCGCGGTGTCGAACGTCTTGTGCGGCGAGAAGTAGCCGGCCTTGCCGACCTCGATGCCGTTGTCCTTGCTGGCGATGAAGTTGCGCAGCTTCAGGGTGTTGGCGTCGTTGTTGAAGGCCGAGGCCAGGTCGCCACCGGTGAGGACCGGGTTGTTGCCGGCCTCCTTGGCCGGGAAGGCGACGACGCCGATCTCGGTGTCAGCCTTGGCCAGGATCGCGTCCGGGAAGCCACCCTTGCCGGCGATGAAGGTGGCCTGCTTGAACAGGTAGCACCCAGGCGGGTTGTCGAACAGCGCGTTGCCACCGGTCTGGAAGTTGGTGGCGGCGATGGCCTTGGTGCCACCACGCACATTGCCGTCGGTGAAGGCGATCGACTGGAGGTACTCGAAGGCAGCCTTGATCTCGGGGCTGTTGAACTTCAGCGTTCCGGCGACCCACTTGTCGTAGTTCTCCGGGCCGGCGAAGCGCAGGACGAGGTCCTCGATCCAGTCGGTGATGGGCCAACCGGTCGCCTGACCGGACTCGGCGGCGATGCACCACGGGACCTTGCCGGCACCCTTGATCTGGGCCGTCAGGGCGTCCATCTCGGCGAGCGTGGTCGGAGCCTTCCAGCCGTTGGTGGCGAACTGGGGAGCGTCGTACCACAACAGCGACTTCACGCTGACAGCAGAGGGCAGACCATAGACCTTGCCGTCCGCACAGGTGCCCGCGCCGACGAAGCCGGGAACGAGGGTGGACTTGGCGGTGGTGACGGTGGCGTCGTCGTAGGCAAGTACCTTGCCCGACTTGGCCAGGTCACACATGAGGCCGGGCTGCGGGAACAGACCCACGTCCGGCGCGTTGCCGCCGGAGACGCGGAGGTTGATCTCCGTGTCCCACGAGCCGGCCTTGGTGTACTTGACCGCGAAGCCGTTGGCCGCGGCGAACTTGTCGAGGTCCTTCTTGAAGGCCGTCTCCTGCTCGTTGCCGAAGCCGTACATCACCTCGACGGTCGCCTTGCCGGGGCCGGCTGCGGTGCCCGTGGCGACGGTGGCGCCCGAGCCCGAGCTGAGGCAGCCGGTCGTCAGCAGGGCAACAGCCCCGGCGGACGCGGCCACCTTGATGAGGGTACTACTGCGCATACTCCACTCCCTTGTCTTCCTGAAAATCGGGAGGTGCTTCACCAGAGGCAGGAGCCCCGAGGCGACAGACCCCGCTGATCGATCCGGGATGAGCGATCTCCGACGTTTGAACAATCCCGTGCCCGACACGCGCCGTCAAGGGTCCACGCGGCCTCGTCGCCGAGCCCGTGCGGGGCCGTTGCCAGATTGTTATGCAAACGCTTCCATCGGAGCGATCGCCACCGTTGAAGCGCTTTCATCGGGGGGCGCTCAGACGGCCTCGAGCTAACCGGCCGAGTCCGCTCAGAAGGCGCCGGCAGGCCCGGCGAGGGCAGCGATGACGGCCCGGCCGGGAGTGCCTGACCCGTCCCGGCGACCGAGGACCTCAGGCAGCTCCAACGGCACCCCACCGGACCCGGCGGCGCGCACTGGCATCGCTCCCGCCCAGGCCAGAACCAGGGTGTCTTCGCCTTTGAGGAACCGGTGGCAGCGGACACCGCCCGTGCCGCGGCCCTTGGGGGGGTACTCGGCATACGGCGTGATCTTCAAGGCCCCCGGCTGGGTGCCGGGAAGGGCGGCCGAGGTGCCGCTAGCCGTGACGACCCGTGCCTCTCCCGCCGGGTCGACGACGCCGAAGTAGACCGCCGACGCTCCGGCTGCCAGTTTGATCCCCGCCATGCCGCCTGCGGCTCGCCCCTGAGGGCGCACCTGCGACGCGGCGAACCGGAGCAATTGCGCGTCGGAGGAGATGAAGACCAGGTCGAGATCCTCTCGCGGTGTCGGTGCGGCGCCGACCACGACATCTCCCTCGCGCAGGGTGATGAGTTCCCAGGACGGCTTCGAGGGGGCGTCGGGGGTGACTCGCTTGACCACGCCGGCGGCCGTTCCCAAGGCCAGCGGAGGCGCGTCGGGGGCGAGCGAGGCGACGGTCAGGGCGCTCTCGCCGCGCTCCAACTCCAGGTATGCCGTCAGCGGCGCGCCACCAGCGAGCGCCGGTGCGTCGGCGGTGGGCGGCAAGGTCGGCAGGTCGAGAGCGGACAGGCGCAGCATCCGGCCGCGGCTGGTGACGACGCCGACCTCGCCGCGGGCCGTGGTGCGCACCGCGCCGACGATGGCGTCGTGGCGGCCTCGACCGCCGGTGGCGGGCAGCGGGTCGGCCCCAACCGTGCGGGCCAGCAGGCCGGTCGAGGACAGCAACACCCAACACGGGTCGTCGGTCACCTCGAGCACTGCCGCGGCGCGGGAGGCCGCAGATGTGACGGGAGCACCCGGCATACCGGCTGCTGGTGCTTCCAACAGCACCGTGCGCCGAGGCGTGCCGTGGGTGGTCGCCACCGCAGCGAGTTCCTCGGAGACGGTGCGGCGCAACAAGGCCGGGTCGGCAAGGATCGCGCGCAGGGCGTCGATCTCGCGAGTGAGGTCATCGCGCTGCTTCTCCAACTCGAGCCGGGAGAACTTGGTCAGGCGGCGCAACTGCAGGTCGAGGATGTAGGCCGCTTGCAGCTCGGACAGGTCGAAGACGCTCATCAGCCGGCTCTTGGCGGTGGCGGCGTCGTCAGAGGTGCGGATGAGCTGGATGACCTCGTCGATGTCGAGGATGGCGATGAGCAGGCCCTCGACGAGGTGGAGTTGGTCCTCGCGCTTGCCCAGCCGGTATGCCGTGCGGCGGCGGACGACCTCGATGCGGAAGTCGACGAAGACCTGCAGGAGGTCTTTCAGGCCCAGGGTGCGCGGCTGGCCCTCGACGAGCGCGACGTTGTTGATCCCGAAGGAGTCCTCCATCGGGGTGAGCCGGTAGAGCTCTTCGAGCACCGCCTCCGGGACGAAGCCGGACTTGATCTCGATGACCAACTGCAGGCCATGCTTGCGGTCGGTGAGGTCCTTGACGTCACTGATGCCCTGCAGCCGCTTGGCTTGGACGAGGTCTTTGATCTTCTCGATGACCTTCTCGGGGCCGACGAGATAGGGCAGCTCGGTGACGACGACGCCTTGGCGCCGGGGCGTGATGCTCTCGATGCGAGCCGCCGCCCGGGTCTTGAAGGTGCCGCGTCCGGTGGCGTAGGCCTCCCGGATCCCTTCCAGCCCGACGATCCGTCCGCCGCCGGGAAGGTCGGGACCGGGCACGTACTTCATCAGGTCCTCGAGCGAGGCCTGTGGGTGGTCGATGAGGTGACGGGCGGCGCCGATGACCTCCACGAGGTTGTGCGGAGCCATGTTGGTCGCCATGCCGACGGCGATGCCGCTCGCGCCGTTGACCAGCAGGTTGGGGTAGGCGGCCGGCAGCACCCCGGGCTGCTGGTGCGTGTCGTCGTAGTTGGGGACGAAGTCGACGGTGTCCTCGTCGAGCCCGCCCACCATGAGCAGGGCGCCAGGGGCCATCCGCGCCTCGGTGTAGCGCGAGGCGGCCGGGCCGTCGTCGAGCGACCCGAAGTTGCCGTGCCCGTCCACGAGCGGCAACCGCATCGAGAAGGGCTGGGCCAGCCGCACCAGGGTGTCGTAGATGGCGCTGTCCCCGTGTGGATGGTACTTGCCCATCACCTCGCCGACGATGCGGCTGGACTTGACGTGCGGCCGATCGGGGCGCAGCCCCAGCTCGCTCATCCCGAAGAGGATGCGCCGCTGCACCGGCTTGAGACCGTCCCGGGCGTCCGGCAGAGCACGGGCGTAAATGACGCTGTAGGAGTACTCCAGGAAGGCGTCCTTCATCTCCTGGGCAACGTCGATGTCGACGACTCGCTCGATCACCGGGTCCGCGGGGGGCGGGGGTGTGCTGCGACGGGCCATGCGTGGGGTACTCCTGCGGGGTCAGCGACGGGGGTGATCGGCGGGTGCCGGATCGGACGCCCCGCGAGCGCCACCATCCTCTCCCACGCTGACCGGGGCAAGCGGTCCCGGCTCGCCGAAGCGGCCCCAGTGGGTCACCTCGACGAGCCCGCGCCGACCGCGCCGGAGGCTCGGGCTGCGGGGGTGCGGCACGGCATACCCGAGACTCACCACCCCGACCAGGCGGCGGTTCTCCGGGATGGCGAAGGCGTCTCGGACAGCGGTATGCCGGTCCGGTGGCACCCCGAAGAAGCAGGCCCCCAGCCCGTCCTCCACCGCGGTGAGCAGCAGGATCAGCGCGGCCATCCCGGTGTCGACGTCCCAATAGGGAACCGGCCATCGGGTCGGATCGCGGTCGGTCCAGCCCTTGTCCGCCTCGGCGTAGCGATCCAGGTAGTGCTCGGGATCGGACAGGCAGACCACGAGGGTCGGCGCGGTCATCAGGCCGGCCAGCCAGGAGTCCGGCTCCCCACCTGCGGCCGCGTCCGTCGTCGCATCCCAGAAGGTAGAGCGCTCGGCCGGTTTGCGCAGCACGAGGAAGTCCCACCCCTGGCTGAACCCGGCGCTCGGGGCTCGGGTGGCCCGATCGAGGGCTGCGATAACGCTCGCCTCGGGGACCTGCCGCTGGGAGTCGTATCGCCGCACCATCCTGCGGCGACGGATGGCCATGTCGAGTTCCATGCCCTCATGGTGCCGCCCGCCGGCCTCACCCGGCATACCTGGCGTGGGACCATGAGGCATGCCGTCCACGTCGCCGCCCGAAACCGGCAATCTGGTGCTTTTGCCGCCTGGCTATCCCGTGGAGTGGGAGGCCGACGTCGTCCTGCGCGATGGATCGGTCGCCTATGTGAGGCCCATCACGCCAGCCGACGCCGCCTTGGTGCGGGAGTTCCACGCGGGGCAGTCGGAGGAGTCGATCTACCTTCGCTTCTTCGCCCCGCTGCGCGAGCTGTCCGACCGCGACGTCAAGCGATTCACCGTCGTCGACTACGACGCGCGAGTCGCGCTCGTCGCGCTGCTACGCGGCAAGATCATCGGCATCGGGCGCTACGACCGGGTGGGCGAGGCCACCGCCGAGGTGGCGTTCAACATCTCGGATCACTTCCACGGCAAGGGAATCGGCTCGATCCTCCTGGAACACCTGGCGGCGATCGGGTTCGAGGCCGGGGTGACGAAGTTCGTGGCCGAGGTGCTGCCGCAGAACCGCAAGATGATCAATGTCTTCAAAGAAGCCGGGTATGCCGTGAAACACCGGCTCGAGGACGGGGTCATCTCGCTGTCCTTCGACATCACGCCAACGGCCGCATCGACCGAGGTGCGGTTCGCCCGCGAACACCGCGCCGAGTCCTCCAGCGTGCGGGGAATCCTCAGCCCGCGGTCGGTGGCCGTCATCGGCGCGAGTCGCCACCCGGACTCGATCGGTCAGACCTTCCTGCGCAATATCCTCGCCGGCCACTACACCGGCACCGTGTATGCCGTGAACCCGGCCGCCAAGAAGGTCCTGGGGCTCAAGGCCTACGACTCAGTGACCGACATCCCGGGTGAGGTTCAACTGGCGATCATCGCGGTTGCTGCCGAGCACGTGTTGGGCATCGTCGACGAGTGTGCGGCCAAGGGCGTGCGGGCGCTCGTCATCCCCGCCGCCAACTTTGGCGAGACTGGCGAACGGGGACGCAAACTCCAGGCTCGGCTGCGCAAGCGGGCGCGCCGCGCCGGGATGCGGGTCGTCGGGCCCAATTCCTTCGGATTCATCAACAACAGGCCCGACCTGTCGCTCAATGCCTCTCTGGCACCGGAGTTGCCGCCCAGTGGACACCTGGGCCTGTTTGCGCAGAGTGGTGCGCTGGGCATCGCGGTCCTGGCGTCAGCCGCCCGCCGGGGGTTGGGCGTGTCCGTCTTCGCCTCGGCCGGCAACCGGGTCGATGTGTCGAGCAACGACCTCTTGCAGTACTGGATCGACGACTCCGAGACGCATGCGGTCGGGCTCTACGTGGAGACCATGGGTAACCCACGCAAGTTCACCCGGATCGCGCGGCACCTGGCCAGTTCGAAACCCGTCATCGTCGTCAAATCGGGCACGGCCGTGGGCGGGCCTGCGTCCAGTGTCTTGACCCGTCCGACGGCGGTGCGCCAGGAGGTCTTCGACGCCATGCTCCGCCAAGCCGGGGTGATCCGCGCCGAAAACATCCACCAGTTGTTCGACATCGCCCAACTCGTGGTTCACCAACCGCTGCCGGCGGGCGATCGGGTCGCTGTGGTCACCAACTCCGACGCACTGTCCCGGCTCATCGCCCAAGCGGCCGGCAGTTGGAACCTCCAGGTGACCCATGGTCCGAACTCGCTCGGTCCAGAGGCGTCAGCTCCGGAATTTGCCAAGGCGTTGCGGGCGGCCTTCGACGACCCCGAGGTCGACAGTGTCGTCACGGCCTTCATCCCACCGGTCTACACCGACGACGAGCTCGTCGCGGAAGCCGTGCGCGACGAGGCTGCACGTAGTGAAAAGCCTTGTGCAGCAACCTTCCTGGGCATGAGAGGGGTGACCGAGTCGCTTGCAGTCAGTTCCGGCGCAGGCCCGAAACGGGTCGTCCCGGCATACGCCCTGCCGGAGGATGCGGTTCGAGCCCTGGCCGCTGCGACGCGCTACGGACAATGGCGGGCCCGCGACCACGGCGAACTCGTCACGCCCGAAGGAATCGATCGGGACGCCGCCGCCGAACTCATCGACGCGGTGCTTGCCGAGCATCCCGACGGACGAGCGCTCACCTTCGACGAATCACGGCGACTCCTCTCCGCGTACGGAATCCGATTGTGGCCGAGGCGGATCGTGCGGACGGCGACCGAGGCTGTCGCGGCGGCGCGCGAACTCGGCTATCCGGTCATCCTCAAAACGGCCTCGGACGCAATGCGGCATCAGGTCGGCGCGAGCGGCGTGCGGCTCGACCTGGCCAGCGCCGATGCCGTGGCCACTGCACACGAGTCGCTCACGAGTCGCCTCGGTGACTTCGCCGAGGACCAGTTCGCGGTGCAGCGGATGTCCCCACCTGGGGTGGCCTGTGTGCTGTCCACGAGCGAGGACCCACTGTTCGGCCCGGTGGTCGCGTTCTCGGTCGCCGGTCCGCCGACCGACCTGCTCGGTGACATCGGATATCGCATCCCGCCGCTAACCGACGTCGACGTCCACGACCTCATCCACTCGGTCAAGGCCGCACCGCTGCTGACCGGCCATCGCGGTGGTGCTCCCGTTGACATGACCGCACTGGAGGATCTCGTCGCTCGGTTGTCCACGATGGCCGATCACCACTCGGCGCTCGGCGCGGTCTCCCTGCAGCCGGTGAACTGCTGGGCCGGGGGAGTCGACGTCCTCGGCGCTGACATCGCCGTGCGGCCGGCGCTCACCCGCAAGGACGCGATGCGGCGCGTGATGACCTGATGCCGGTGCGAGAATGACCGGCATGCGCAAGACACCTCGCGATGTGCCGGGATTCGTGTTGCCTGCCGAACTACGGGCAGACATTCAACGAGCGGGCTATTACCCCGCTCTGGTCGCGGACGTCGTGGGCTCTGCGGTCGCCGACGACACAGTCACGGCATACCTGGTCCATCAGGAGACAACCTTCGACCAGGACGCGGTGCGACGTCACATCACGGTGCTGGTCACCACCCCGCGCAAGCTCGTGGTCGTCCACGCGGACGACCACGATGACCACCACGAGCGGT
The DNA here is from genome assembly GCA_044220505.1 of Dermatophilaceae bacterium. GTDB lineage: Bacteria > Actinomycetota > Actinomycetes > Actinomycetales > Dermatophilaceae > Phosphoribacter. Next base: position 26,369 of record JBGAQV010000006.1, on the reverse strand, counting down.
CGGTAGCCACCGCCACGAGCGAGAGCATCCCGCTGGCTGCGGTGCGGGGCGTCATGCTCACCCACGTCGTGTCCGCACCGGATGCCTATGTCCCGGGGTCGCTCGGCCGTGAGATCACTCTCACCCTCGGGTGGGGTGCCGTGAGCCGCCTCGACGTCATGTCGGCGTCCTGCGGAGATCCCCAGTGCGATGCCGACCACGGCTTTGAGGGCACCTTGGCCTCCGACGACATCTCACTGCGCATCAGCGCCGACGCAGATGGCGATGCGGCGCTGTCCCGGGCCTTGCACTTCGCGCGGACGCTCTCGGCCGTCATCGGGTCGTGACCCAGTGAGCGGAGCCACCGCCGCGCATGGAGTGCCGGAGCCCCTGGCCCCGTCCACTCCGCATCTGTGGGACGTGCTCCCAGCGGTCGTCTCCGCGCTGGGCGTCGCGGCGCCAACCCAACCGCTACTCACCCTCGCCCCGACCCGACGGGCCGTCGTCGTCCTCGTCGACGGGTTGGGGGAGCAGCTCCTACGGCGTCGAGCCGGCCATGCGCCATTCCTGCGGACTGGCCTGGACACGGCATACGGGTTGGTGTGTGGTTACCCTTCGACGACCGCGACCTCAATGGGGTCCTTTGGGACCGGGCTGCCACCCGGAGCGCACGGCCTGGTGGGTTACGAGATGCTGGTGCCGACTGAGGACCGCATCTTCAATGCGCTGTCCTGGCAGGACGGACCTGATGCCCGGCGTTGGCAACCCGAGCCCACGGTCTTCGAGCTGGCTGAGCGCGCCGGAGTGGCGGTGACGCGGATCGGCCCGGGCTTCTTCGATGGTTCCGGACTGACCACAGCGGCCTTGCGCGGTGGCAACTTCGTTGCCGCACAAGACCTTTCGGCTCGGGTCGAAGCCGCCCTCGCCGCAGTACGCCAAAGTCGACGGGCGCTGGTCTACCTCTACTGGGGTGACGTCGACAAGGCCGGCCACGTGCACGGTGTCGATTCCTGGGAGTGGACCGCCGAGCTCGAACGGGTCGATGCCGCGCTCGCCGAGCTGGTGGCCCGGGTCCCACGGGACACGACGGTGCTGGTGACCGCCGATCACGGGATGGTGGATGTGCCCTTCGATCGGCGCATCGATCTCGCCGACGAAACCGGGCTTCTGACGGGCGTCCGTCACGTGGGAGGAGAGCCACGCGCTGTGCAGCTCTATACGCAGCCCGGCGCGTCCGGCGACGTCGCGGCCGCGTGGCAATCCCGGCTCGGCGAGGATGCTCGGGTGGTATGCCGTGCCGACCTGGTCGCCGAGGGGGCCTTCGGCCCGGTGAGCGACACGGTCCTGCCGCGGATCGGGGACGTCTTGGTCAATGCCGTGTCCGATATCGCCGTCATCGACTCGTCGCGGATGCGACCCGAGCTGCTGCGCCTCGTGGGTCTACACGGGTCGGTGACCCCGGCGGAGGCATCGATCCCATTGCTCGTGTGGCCGGCTCGGATCGCCTAGGGTTGCCGGTCGTGGCCGAACTGCTCTACTTCTGCGGGACGATGGATTCGGGCAAGTCCACCCTGGCCCTGCAGATCGAGCACAACCATTCCGCCCGTGGCAAGCGCGGCCTGATCTTCACCAAGCACGATCGGGCTGGGGTCGCGGTGCTGTCCTCGCGCCTGGGGTTGTCGCACCAGGCCCTCGAGGTGAGCGACGACCTCGACTTCTGGGACGCCGTCGTCGCGATGAGCACCGAAGGCCAGCGCATCGACTTCCTCGTCTGCGACGAGGCTCAGTTCTACCGCCCGGAGCAGATTGAACAGCTGGCTCGGATCGTCGACGAGATGGGCATCGACGTCTTCGCTTTCGGGATTCTCGCCGACTTCCGCACCCGGTTGTTCCCGGGCTCGGCCCGCCTGGTCGAACTCGCCGACCGAGTCCAGAGCCTGCAGGTCGAGGCGTTGTGCTGGTGCGGCGCCAGGGCAACTCACAACGCGCGCGTTCTCGACGGGCACATGGTCACCGAGGGCGACCAGGTGCTCGTCGGGGACACCGCCGGCGGTGGTGCCGGTGTCGTGGAGTACGAAGTCCTGTGCCGCCGACACCACTCACGGCGGATGACGTCTCACGCCGCCCGGGCGGCCGCAATCTCACCCGATGTGTTGCCCTTCGACCTGTCGGGCCGGCCGCCGGCCTAGTCATCGGGTCATCGGGCTATCGCCGGGGGCCGTTACGAAAGGTGTCTGAGCCCCACCGCGGTCTGGGACAGTCGTCGGCGGTCCCGCACCGACCACGCCCCGCAGACCAGGCCTGTCACGCCGCTGATGATGAGACGGGAAACGCGCTCTGGGGGGCTGGCGCCCTGAGACCAGGTCACCCACGCAAAGGTGATGACGAAGGCCCAGGAACCCGTGGAAACAGCCAGCGCTACGCCTGAGCGGGTGATCAGGGCGTGACATAGCCACGCCACGGAGCCGAAGACTCCCCCGGCGAGGGCAGCCGCAGGCACCATGACGATCAGCCAGAGCAGCCACCCGCCGAGCCCGCCGGAAAGCCCACCCACGGTCTCGTCGCCAGCGGCACCGGAGACAAGGAAAGCGAGGAATCCGACTCCCGCGATGACCAGGAGGGCACCCATGGCACGTCGCACCCACCACCACAGCACGACCCCGTAGCGACCCATCCGACCAGTCCCTGTCCGATTCGACGTGGTCAGCCTCAGCAGTCTCCTAGTCGGGTGCGTCCGAAGCCGAGTCGGGTCGGGCACCGCTCCCGCGTGCTGGGCCGAAGAGGAACGAGTCCCAAGTCGACTTGAGCCGTTCCTGAGCGAGCGCCGAACGACGTTCTGCTGCAGTGAGTTTCGGTGCCGATGCACCAGGGCGCGAGTCCTGCTCGGACCCGTCGTCCTGCGCGGGCTGCTGCTCCGGTTCATCGGTCGTGCCGACGTCGTCGGCGTCATCGTCGGTGTCGTCGGGGTGGTCGGGGCGCTCTTGGGTGTCAGCGACGTCGAGGGCTTCCGGGTGCTCCAGGTCACCCCGCAGCTGGGCGGTGTCAACCTGCCCAGGCACCGCGGCTTGGTCACGTTCGCCGGCCTCGGGTCGACCGCGTCCGGAGTCCCGGCGGCTGTCGAGGTGGACGACGGTAGCTGGCCCACCGGCGTCGGCACCGGAGTCAGACGCTGCCGAATCGTCCTGCGCCACCTCGGTCGCGTCAGTCGTTGCCTCGTCGATGGGCAGCGCCATCGGTTCAGTGCCGCGGCGCCGGGCCGGTGCCCGCCGAAGTTTGGCTCTGGAGGCTTGGCGCATCGCGGCGGTGAGGTCGTGAGGCGAGGTCTCGCGGCGCAGCGCCGGGGTCTCCAGTCCGCCCTCTGCCTCGACGTCGTAGACGGGAACATCGGCCTGCTGCTGGCCCGGCTCGTCCTCGCTGAGCCAGCGGGCTTCGTCGTCGCGCGCGGCCAGCGAACGGGTCCGGGCGTTGTAGGACCAGCTGGCAGTGCGCTGGCGGCCCCCGGCTGCGAAGGAGAGGACGAGCACCCATTCGGTGCTCTCGCGGCGCCACGAATCCCACCCGGCGCTGGCTGCGTCGACGCCGCGGGCGGTCAAGCGCTCCTCGACGCGCGACAGCAGGGTCGGCCCGGCAGCCCCGCGGGGTGTGCGCAGCCGCACCGCCCGGGCAACCGAGGCGATGTGCTCGCGTTCGGCGAGGATCGGGCCGGCATACTTCTCGACCTTCTCGACCGTCCACCCGGCTCGTTCGGCGGTTTCCTCAACGCTGGCTCCCGAGCGCAACAGCGCTTGGACGTCACGGGGCCGCAGGCCACCGTCGATCTCGATCAGCAGCTGCCCGAGCCGGGGCCGATCCCGCCGCGCAGCGGCCCGGAGAGCGTCGTCGAGGGGGAGCCGATGCCGCACGCCGTCGGGGTCGGCCAAGACCAGGTGGGCGCCGTCTTCGTGGACGCCGATCAAGCGCAGGTCGGCCATGATCCCTCCTTGATCGGCAACGGCACTCGGCGCAGCGAGTGCCACACCCAGGACCCGACTCTCTCATCCCGACCCGCTGCGCCCAAGCCTCCACGCCGCAACGCACCCGCCACCTCGACGGTCGAAGGTGACCTCACCCCTGGGTAGGTTGATCAGGTGACCCGGGCTACTGACCAACTCCCTGATCCCGTGACGCTCCGTGAGCTGGGGGCGCTTGCGCTGCGCGTGGCGCGTGCGGCCGCCGCGCTCGTTCGCGACGGACGACCGGATCGCCTCGACACCTCGACCAAGTCCTCGGACACCGACGTCGTGACGATCATGGACACCCGGTCGGAGGCCCAGCTTCGGTCCGCCTTGCGGGCCGCCCGGCCCGCGGACGGGTTCGTCGGGGAGGAGGGCGAGGACCTCCCCGGCACGACGGGGATCACCTGGGTGGTCGACCCGATCGACGGAACGGTCAACTACCTCTACGACCTCCCCCTGTATGCCGTGTCGGTTGCAGCGGTCCTTGGCTTACCACGAGGCCCGGCCTGGCGCCCGATCGTCGGCGCAGTCGTCAGTCCGGTGCTCGATCTGGCCTGGACGGCCCTCGTGGGTCAGGGGGCGGTCCGCCATGACCTGGCCACCGGCGCGACGACACCCCTGTCCGTCGGCACCCAGACCGATCTCGGCCATGCCCTGGTCGGCACGGGCTTCGCCTATCGGGCCGACACCCGAGCCGACCAGGCGCGCACCCTCGTCGAGGTGCTCCCGAGAGTGCGTGACATCCGTCGCCTGGGCAGCGCGGCGACCGATCTGTGCCTCGTCGCGGACGGACGACTCGACGCCTACTACGAGTCCGGTCTCAAGCCGTGGGACCTGGCGGCGGGCCGGCTGGTGGTCAGCGAAGCCGGCGGGGTCGTCGTCGGTCCCGCGGGTGGGGAGCCGACAGAGGAGATGGTGGTGGCGGGCAACGCCGCGCTGGTGTCCGCCATACGGCCCCTCGTCACCCGCTGAACGGGCGGGCTCGGGCTCGGAGGCCGGCGCACGGCATACCGGCTGGCGGTGACTGACCCTTCGCATTCCGGACTCAAGGTGACGACAGGGCCATCGATGGGGCACAATCCGCCGCGCAGGGACTTTGTGTCCGGCGGAACCCGAGGGTTGGCGGTCGCAGCAGGCATAGACCGGGGGCTCGCGGTGTTGGAGACGGCAGCGCTGACGGCACTGGAGGAGAACAAAGGCACATGGCGACCGACTACGACGCGCCACGCAAGACCGACGACGACCTGTCCGAGGATTCGATCGAGGAACTCAAGGCGCGCCGCGTCGACAAGACGTCGGCGAGCGTGGACGTCGACGAAGCCGAACAGGCCGAGGGCTTCGAGCTGCCTGGAGCGGACCTCTCCGGCGAGGAGTTGTCCGTTCGCGTCCTGCCGCGCCAGGCCGACGAGTTCACCTGTTCGCGCTGCTTCCTGGTGCGCCATCGCAGCCAGGTTGCCAAGGAGTCGAACGGGCAGGCTATCTGCCGCGACTGCGTCGCTTGACCGAGCCCCTTCGAGTCGCGCTGCGCAGGCTCGACGCCGATCTGCCGATTCCGCAGGCCGCGCATCCCGGCGATGCCGGCCTGGACCTGTATGCCCGCGAAGAGGTTCTGCTCGCCCCGGGCGAGCGCTATCTCATGCCCACCGGTATCGCCATTGCGCTGCCGGGAGGGTTTGCCGCCTTCACCCATCCGCGCTCGGGGCTTGCCGCGCGACACGGGATCAGCATCGTCAACGCTCCGGGCACCGTGGATGCGGGCTATCGGGGCGAGATCATGGTCAACCTGATCAACCTCGACCCACGTGACGCCTTTCAGGTGCGTCGGGGCGACCGCGTCGCACAACTGGTTGTGCAACGCGTGGAGCGGGTGCACTTCGACGTGCTCGATTCGCTCCCGGACAGCAGTCGGGGGGAGACTGGGCACGGCGCCAGCGGCGGCTTCGGTCAATCGGCTCTCTCGGAGGGCTAAGGTCGACCCCGCCTACGCCCAACGCGCTTGGCCCGACCTTTGTGAGCAGTGAGGAACCGACGTGGCACTCTTCGGACGCCGACGTAGCAGCGACCGTACATCAGCCGGCGACGCCGATCTGGGCGAGCCGATCGAGGCTGCGGCACCCGAGGTCATCGAGCAACAGCCCGAGGTGAGTGACGACGACAGCTACGAGCCCACGACGGCGTTCAGCCGACTGCGCGGCCCGTTCGACCGAAGCGAGGTCGCGGACCGCGGCGACTATCTCGATCTCGGGGGGATGTGGCTGCCGCGCCTGGAGGGTTTGGAGCTGCGCCTGGAGGTCGATCAGCAGACCCAGACGATCATCGGTGTCCAGCTCGTGCAGGGCCGATCCATGGCCCAACTGCAGGCGTACGCCGCACCGCGCACGGCTGGCCTCTGGGCCGAGCTCCGAGGCGAGATTGCCGAGGGTCTCCTGAGCCAGGGCGGCTCGGCAGAGGTCGTCGACGGGGCGCTCGGCAAAGAGCTGCGGGTTGTCGCGCCGGGAGGTCAGGCGATGCGCTTCCTCGGCGTCGACGGCCCCCGGTGGTTCTTGCGGGCGGTGCTCAACGGTCCCGCAGCCAGCAGCGAATCAGCTGCGGCACCCTTGGTCGACATCGTCCGCAAGGTCGTCGTTGTGCGCGGTTCCGAGGCGATGCCGCCCCGGGAAGTGCTACCGCTGCGCCTGCCCGAGGCTGCTGTGCCTGCTGAGCCGCCGGCGGGCGAGCCGAGCGACCGTCGCGCCCCGCGGCAGGATGAGCTGCGGCCGTTCGAGCGCGGACCCGAGATCACCGAGGTGCACTGACCATGGTCGGCAGCGGTGCCGGACATCCATCGGCGGGCGAGCCAGGCACCGTTGCGATGCGCTGGGGGGCACTGCGGCGTTTCGTCCAGCGGTGGTCCCGATCAGCTGCCGACATCGATTCCGCGGAGTTGCTCGACACGGCGACCCGAGTCGGGGCGACGCCCATCGCCGATCTCGAGCAGCGGGTGCCGGGGGTGGCCTTCGGCGAGATTCGTTCGGTGGCCCTGCGGCCCCAGGTGCAGGTGCCCGCACTTGTCGTCGAGGTGTCTGATGGCACTGGCACGCTGGAAGTGGTCTGGTTGGGGCGGCGCGAGATCGTGGGCATCGAGCCCGGTGTCACGCTGCGGGTCCATGGCCGCACCACCCAGCGTCGCGGCATACCGGTGATGTTCAACCCGTCCTACGAGATCATCCCGGCCCGTGGCTGACCTGCCGTCCGATCCGAGCGAGGCGCGCGCGCACCTCACTGTCGAGGAACTGCTGCGCGAGAGACTGTCGGCCGCCCTCGGGGGCTGGCGAGGTGCGGCCGAGTCCGCGCTGCCGACACTCGCCTTCGTCGTTGCCTGGAACCTCAGCCAGAACGTCACCCAGGCGGCAGTCGTCGCGGTCGTTGCAGCGGTCGTGGTCGCCGGGGTTCGGATGGTCCAAGGGCAAACGCTGCGGTATGCCGGGTACTCCCTCTTCGCGGTGATCCTGACCGCCGTCATCGCTACCCGGACCGGACGTGCCCAAGACGCCTTCCTGCCCGGCATCCTCATGTCGGTCGGCAACGTCATCCTCTTCGGCGGGGCCAACCTGGTGCGCTGGCCGTTGTTCGGGTTCCTTATCGCTGCCGGCGATCCCGATATGGCCCGCGCCGCCGCCGACATCCGGGCATCCGGCAGCCGAGCGACCCGGGCCCAGCGCGCTGCGTTGCCGGACGAGGAGCGAGCCGCGCTGGAAGCGGCCGACGAGGCTGCCGCTGGTGAGTTCAACCAGGCCTTCGTGCGCTGGCGCCGTCACGTGGGGATCGTCAAGGTGGCCAGCCGGCTGGGCTGGATCCTCGTCGGGCTGGCTCTGGTCCGGCTGTCGATCCAGGTGCCTCTCTACCTCCAGGGAGAGGTGGAGGCGCTCGGCATCGCCAAGATCGTCCTGGGCTGGCCGGCCTACCTCGTTGCCGTGGGCATTGCGGCGCTGCTGCTGCTGCGCGGCCACACCCCGCTGGACGATCCCGCTCACCCCCCGGGCCCGGCCGCCCCGGAGCCCGGCAACACATCGGCAGGCTAGAGCGCACCCCGGCGCCGCGCCCGGCACACCGCACCGGGCCTTCGGCGGGTAGCCGTCAGTCGTCGTTGTCGCCCAGGCGGGGCTTGTGGCCGGGCGAGAGCAGGTTCTCGAGGTCGTCGCTCACTTCGTCGGGGGCGATGAAGAGCAGCTCGTCATGGGCCTCGAGGCAATCGTCAGCGGAGGGAGCGATGGGGCGCTCATCGCGGACGATCCCGACCAGGACCGTGCCGGTGGGCCAGGTGACCTCACCGACCCGGTGGCCGGCATACGGGCTCTGCGGGGGGAGTGTCATCTCGACCAACGAGGTCTTGGCGCGACGGAACTGGAAGATACGCACCAGGTCGCCGACGGTCACAGCCTCCTCGACGAGGGCCGTCATGAGCCGTGGAGTCGAGACCGCGACGTCGACTCCCCACGACTCGTCGAACATCCACTCGTTGCGTGGGTTGTTGACCCGCGCGACCGTGCGGGGCACGCCGAACTCGGTCTTGGCCAGCAGCGAGACGACGAGGTTGGCCTTGTCGTCGCCGGTGGCCGCCACGACGACATCGCACTGGTCGAGGCGAGCTTCTTCCAAGGCGGAGATCTCACAGGCGTCGGCGAGCAACCAGGCGGCATCGGGAACCCGGACCGTCATCTTCTCTTCAATGGTGCGGTCGACGAGCAGGACCTCGTGGCCGTTGTGGGTGAGTTCGCGGGCGATGGATCGTCCGACGCTGCCGGCTCCGGCGATGACGACGCGCATGACGGCCTTCCTGGGAATCGTGGGCGAGGGCGGACCTGGCGGCCGGCTCAGTCGTGCGGGCGGGGCGAAGAGAGCACCCGCTCCAGGCGGGGCAGGTCCTGACGGCTGTGCGCCACATGGAGCAAGTCGCCGTCCTGGAGCACCGTGTCCGGGCCGGGGATGAGGGCATCGCCCAGTCGGGTGAGGAAGGCGACCCGGGTCGCGGCGAGCGCTTCCACCTGGGCGATCGGCGTGGCCACCCACGACACGGCATACGGGACTTCGGCAATGACGACCTTGCCGCTGGGGTCGGTGAATTCCGGAACCGCGCCGTGGGGCACCAGGCGAGAGATGATCTGGTCGGCCGTCCACCGCACCGTCGCGACCGTGGGGATCCCGAGACGCTGGTAGACCATGGCCCGTCGTGGGTCGTAGATCCGGGCGGCGACCCGCTCGACACCGAAGGTCTCCCGGGCCACCCGGGCGGCCAGGATGTTGGAGTTGTCACCGCTGGACACGGCGGCGAAGGCGTAGGCCTGCTTGATCCCCGCGGCAGTGAGCACCGCTCGGTCAAAGCCGACCCCGGTGACGGTCTTGCCCTCGAAGTCGCTGCCCAGGCGCCGGAACGCCTTGGGATCCATGTCGATGACCGCGACCTGCTGGCCGCCCGAGGCAAGGGTGCGGGCCAAGGTGGCACCGACCCGGCCGCAGCCCATGATGACGAAAAGCACGATCCGACGCTACACCGCACGGCTGTTGCCGTCCGGGGCGAAGCCGGTTGGCAGGCGCGCCGCAGCCGATCGGCATACCATGCAGGGCGTGCCTGCATCCGGCCAGATCGTCAAGCGGCTGCTGGTCGGCCGCGCCATGCGCAGTGACCGGCTTGGGGAGACCCTGCTTCCGAAGCGCCTGGCTCTACCCATCTTCGCCAGCGACGCCCTGTCGTCGGTGGCCTACGCCCCGGACGAGATCCTGCTCATGCTCGGCGTGGCCGGCGGCTCCTTCGCCGTGATGCACTCCTGGCAGGTCACCCTGGGCGTCGTCTTCGTCATGGTCGTCGTCGTCGCCTCCTACCGCCAGAACGTCCACGCCTATCCCTCCGGCGGCGGCGACTACGAAGTCGCGACCGAAAACCTCGGGCACAAGGCCGGACTGACCGTGGCGTCGGCGTTGCTCGTCGACTACGTCCTCACCGTCGCGGTCTCGATCTCCTCCGGTGTGCAGAACGCCGCCGCCGCCCTGCCGCAGCTGCGCGGGCACGAAGTAGCTGTCGCGTTGGCCCTGGTCCTCCTGCTCGCCGCGATGAACCTGCGCGGCGTGCGCGAGTCGGGTCGAGCCTTCGCGGTCCCGGTCTATGCCTTCATGGTCGCCATCATCGGGATGGGCCTCTACGGCTTCTACCGCGAGGTCACCGGCACGCTCGGGCAAGCGCCCAGCGCCGGCTTGGAGCTCGTGCCGGCCGAGGGGCAGGCCCTCACCGGCATCGCGGCGACGTTCATCCTGCTGCGCGCCTTCTCCTCGGGATGTGCCGCGCTCACCGGCGTCGAGGCCATCTCCAACGGCGTGCCCGCCTTCCGCAAACCCAAGAGCGCCAACGCGGCCTCGACGCTGCTGCTCATGGGCACCATCTCGGTGTGCATGCTCAGCTCGATCATCGCGCTGAGTAGCTGGACCGGTGTCCAGATGGGCGGCGAGGGTTATGGGCAGCTGGTCAAGGACGGACACCCGGTCGGTGAGGAATACGTCCAGGACACCGTCATCGGCCAGTTGGCCAAGACCGTCTTCTCGGACTTCCCGGTGGGGATCTACGTCGTGGCGACGGTGACCGGGATCATCCTCATCCTCGCGGCCAACACCGCCTTCAACGGATTCCCGGTTCTCGGGTCGATCCTGGCCAAGGACGGCTACCTGCCGCGACAGCTGCACACCCGCGGCGACCGGTTGGCCTTCTCCAACGGCATCCTCATCCTCGCCGTAGCAGCCGCCGCGCTCATCGTCGTCTACCAGGCCGAGGTCACCCAGCTCATCCAGCTCTACATCGTCGGGGTCTTCGTCTCGTTCTCGATGAGTCAGACCGGCATGATCCGACACTGGAACCGTCTGTTGCGTGACCCCGGCGTCCAGGGCGCCGAGCGCTCTCGCATGGTGCGCTCGCGAGTGGTCAACCTGGTCGGCGCGGCGATGTCGATGACCGTCCTGCTCGTTGTGCTCATCACCAAGTTCCAGGCGGGCGCCAAGTACGCCATCCTCGCTATGGCCGTCCTCTTCGCCATGATGCTGGGGATCAACCGGCACTACCGCAAGGTCAGTGAGGAACTCTCGCTGGCACCGGACAGCGTCGCGGTCCTGCCCAGCCGGGTGCACGCGATCGTCCTGGTGTCCAAGCTGCACAAACCGGCGTTGCGCGCGGTGGCTTACGCGCGGGCGACTCGACCGTCGACGCTGGAGGCGCTGACCGTCGAGGTCGACCCGGAGGACACCCGCGCGCTCCGCCGCGACTGGGTCGATCACGAGGTGCCCATTCCGCTCAAGATCGTCGCGTCGCCGTATCGCGAGATCACCCGGCCGGTCATCGACTACGTCAAGGCATTGCGGTCGGACCACCCGCGCACCGTCGTCATCGTCTATGTGCCGGAGTACGTGGTCGGCCACTGGTACGAGCAGATCCTGCACAACCAGAGCGCGCTGCGGCTGCGAGTGCGACTGCACTTCATCCCCGGGGTCATGGTCGCGAGCGTGCCCTGGCAGCTGCGGTCCTCCGAGGGCGCTGAGGAGGAGTGGTACGACGCTCCGGCCATCACCACTCGGGCCGGAAACATCGCCCCGTGACGCCCGCGGAGCCACCTCGATCCGATGCCGACCGCGGCGCTCCCGGTCGCCGCGGCGGGCAGCGCCGGTCCCGTCGGCGGGGCCGACCAGGGTATGCCGGTCCGCGCCAGTCCCAGTCGCGCGGCGAGTCCTCGGTGGGCCGCGAACTCGATCTCGACATCGGGCCGGTCGGACATGGTGGGTTCTGTGTCGCCCGGCACGAAGGACAGGTGGTCTTCGTGCGGCATACGCTGCCCGGAGAGCGGGTCCGCGCCCGGGTGACCGCGGGAGGGTCACAGGATCGGTTCCTGCGCGCCGACGCGGTCGCGATCCTTACCCCATCGGATGACCGCATCGAACCGGCCTGCCGTCACGCCGGCCCGCCGACAGCTGATCCGACTCGCGGCGGCTGCGGTGGGTGCGATTGGCAGCATGCGACTCTCACGGCACAGCGCGAGCTCAAGGCCACCGTCGTCGCCGAGCAGTTCGCGCGTCTGGCAGGGCTGGCGATCAGCGTCCCGGTGCTGCCGGTGCCTGGCGACGACGCGGGCCTGCGCTGGCGCACCCGAGTCGAGTTCGCGGTCGACGCCCATGGCCGGGCCGGGTTGCGACCGGCGCGTTCCCGCACGGTGCTGCCGATCTCCGAGTGCCCGATCGCGGTGCCTGCCGTCGTGGAGTCCGGTGTCCTGGAACGAGACTGGACCGGATACACGGCGGTGGATGTGGTCGCCGCGGGATCGGCTCCGGTGCATGTCGTACCGGTAGGTGGCGACGCACCACCGGCGCCGGTCGTCACCGAATCGGTCACGACCGCGGGCTGGACCGGTCGGTATGCCGTCTCGGCACGCGGCTTCTGGCAGGTTCACCCGGGTGCGGCGGCCACTTTCCTCGGACACGTCCTCGATGCCCTTGCACCACAACCGGGGGAGCGCGCGCTCGACCTGTATGCCGGTGTCGGCCTTTTCGCGGTGCCGCTGGCCGACGCCGTGGGCCCGGGTGGTTCGGTGCTCGCGGTCGAGGGTGACCCGCTTGCGTCCGAGCACGCTCGGGCCACCGCGGGGGAGCCCTCTCACGTGCGGGTCGTCACCGGTCGGGTCGAGGAGCAGCTGTCCGTCATTGCCGCCCACGGCGCAGATGTCGTCGTCCTCGACCCGCCCCGAACCGGGGCGGGGCGCACCGTCATGCAGGCCATGCTGGCTCTGCATCCGCGGGCGATCGCCTACGTCGCGTGCGACCCGGCGGCCTTGGCGCGTGACACGGCATACGCGCTGGAGGGCGGTTACCGCCTCGAGAGCCTCACGGCATACGACGCCTTCCCGATGACCCACCATGTGGAGTGCATTGCGGTCCTGGTTCCCGGGTAGGCCCCTTCCAGGGACGACTCTTCGGTCCAGGCGCCGATGGTGTCACCGACCTCACGCCCTCACCGGCATGCCGAGGCGGCGGGCCCCCTGACGCGCGTCGTCGGATGCTGGCAGGATCAGCGTGGCACGTGGTAATTTATCTTGACGTCAAGATATCTTCAGGAAGGAGCCGACGTGGCCAGCGTCGACACATCGGTGAACAGCTTCGGAGCCAAGGATGAGCTGAAGGTCGGTGACGCTTCCTACACGATCTACCGCCTCGACTCGGTCGAGGGCAGCGCCACCTTGCCCTACAGCCTCAAGGTGCTCCTGGAAAACCTGCTGCGCACGGAAGACGGTGCCAACATCACCGCCGACCACATCCGCGCACTCGGGTCATGGGATGAGACCGCCGAACCGGACACCGAGATCCAGTTCACGCCGGCGCGCGTCGTGATGCAGGACTTCACCGGCGTTCCGTGCGTGGTCGACCTCGCCACGATGCGCGAGGCCGTCGTCGCACTCGGCGGCGACCCGAGCAAGATCAACCCGCTCGCCCCGGCCGAGCTCGTCATCGACCACTCGGTGCAGATCGACGTCTTCGGCAACGCTCAGGCCTTCGAGCGCAACGTCGAGCTGGAGTACGAGCGCAACCGTGAGCGCTACCAGTTCCTGCGCTGGGGTCAGACCGCGTTCGAAGACTTCAAGGTCGTACCCCCGGGCACCGGCATCGTCCACCAGGTCAACATCGAACGCCTGGCGCGCACCGTGATGACCCGGCCGGCCGGGGACACCGTGCTGGCCTACCCGGACACGTGCGTCGGCACCGACTCGCACACCACGATGGTCAACGGCCTCGGGGTGCTCGGCTGGGGCGTCGGTGGCATCGAGGCCGAGGCGGCCATGCTCGGCCAGCCCGTGTCGATGCTCATCCCGCGGGTTGTTGGGTTCAAGCTGACCGGTGCCGCCAAGCCCGGCGTCACCGCGACCGACGTCGTGCTGACGATCACCGACATGCTGCGTAAGCACGGGGTGGTGGGCAAGTTCGTCGAGTTCTACGGCGAGGGCTGTGCCTCCGTGCCGCTGGCCAACCGCGCGACCATCGCCAACATGAGCCCCGAGTTCGGGTCGACCTGTGCGATCTTCCCGATCGACGCCAAGACCATCGACTACCTGCGCCTCACCGGTCGCGACGACGCAGCGGTCGCGCTGGTCGAGACCTATGCCAAGGAGCAGGGCCTGTGGCTCGACCCGGCCGTCGAGCCACGCTTCTCCGAGAAGCTGGAACTCGACCTGTCGACGGTGGTGCCGTCGATCGCCGGCCCGAAGCGCCCGCAGGACCGCATCGAGTTGTCGCAGTCCAAGCGGGCCTTCGCCAAGGCGCTGCCGACCTACACCACCGACCCGGCCAAGAGCGTGCCGGTGGCCATGGCCGACGGCCGCCAGTTCGACCTCGCCCACGGTGCGGTGTCGATCGCGTCGATCACCTCGTGCACCAACACCTCCAACCCGTCGGTGATGATCGCCGCCGGCCTGGTCGCCCGAAAGGCCGCAGCCAAGGGCCTGACCCGCAAGCCGTGGGTCAAGACCTCGATGGCGCCGGGGTCCAAGGTCGTCACCGGCTACTACGAGGCCGCGGGCCTCTGGCCGGATCTGGAGGCCGTCGGCTTCTACCTCGTCGGCTACGGCTGCGCGACGTGCATCGGCAACTCCGGCCCGTTGGAGCCGGAGATCTCCGAGGCGATCAACGCCCACGACCTCGCGGTCACTGCGGTGCTCTCCGGTAACCGCAACTTCGAGGGCCGGATCAGCCCGGACGTCAAGATGAACTACCTGGCCAGCCCGCCGTTGGTCATCGCCTACGCCCTGGCCGGCACCATGGACTTCGACTTCGAGACCGATGCGCTCGGCACTGGCCAGGACGGCAACTCGGTCTACCTGCGCGATATCTGGCCGACTCCCGAAGAGGTCCAGGCGCTGATGGACTCCTCGATCAAGAAGGAGCTCTTCACCAAGGAGTACGCCGACGTGTTCGCCGGCGACGAGCGCTGGCGCTCGCTGCCGACGCCCGAGGGCGACACCTTCGAGTGGGACGCCGACTCGACCTACGTGCGCAAGCCCCCCTACTTCGAGGGCATGGAGCGCCACCCCGAGGCCGTTGTCGACATCTCGGGCGCTCGGGTCCTGGCCATGCTGGGTGACTCGGTGACGACTGACCACATCAGCCCCGCCGGGTCGATCAAGGCCGACAGCCCGGCCGGCAAGTACCTCGCAGACCACGGCGTCGAACGTAGGGACTTCAACTCCTACGGCTCGCGCCGTGGCAACCACGAGGTCATGATCCGGGGCACCTTCGCCAATATCCGCCTCAAGAACCTCCTCCTCGACGGCGTCGAGGGCGGTTTCACCCGGTGCTTCATCGACTGCGGCGACACCTGCGCGGCGGGCGAGCAGACGACGATCTACGACGCGTCGGCTGCCTACCAGGCCGCCGGCATCCCGCTCGTCGTGCTGGCCGGCAAGGAGTATGGCTCGGGGTCCTCGCGGGACTGGGCGGCGAAGGGCACCCGGTTGCTCGGGGTCAAGGCGGTCATCGCCGAGTCCTACGAGCGCATCCACCGGTCCAACCTCATCGGGATGGGCGTGCTGCCGCTGCAGTTCCCCGCCGACGAGAACGCTGCGAGCCTGGGCTTGGACGGCACCGAGGTCTTCGACATCGCGGGCGTCACCGAGCTCAACGAAGGTCGCACCCCCAAGACGCTGCGGGTGACGGCGAGCAAGAGTGACGGCACGGTCGTCGTGTTCGACGCGCCGCTGCGCATCGACACCCCTGGCGAGCGCGACTACTACCGCAACGACGGCATCCTGCAGTACGTCCTGCGGAGCCTGGTCGACTGACCGGGACGAAAGCATCACGGCCGACGGGTCGCTTCCTGCGGGGAGCGGCCCGTCGTCGTCGTCCGCGGGGTGGTGAGAGCGATTCGGGCCTGGGTCGGGCATCCGGCCGGGTGTCGGACCGGCACGGCATACTCACCTGACGTGAACACGCATGTCCCACCCGGGTGGCCACCGGGGGTCCCGCCCGCCCAAGTGCCCGGCTGGGAGGACCGTGCGGTCGGTTGGCTGCTGGACCACTGCCCGCCTGACTACCGCCGGTATGCCGGGTGGCGCAAGAACCCGGTCGCCCTGGCCTGGCTCACGCAGCGGCATATCGCCGGCCAGGTCGCCGTGATGCGGCAGGCCTACCGCGAGGCCCGCGTCGAGCTGGGCGAGCAGGTCACCCCTGAGGGACTGGCCGAGATCCTCACCGCCGTCGAGGCAGAGGGCCTGCGCCTGGTCGCGGCACAGCGTTCGGCAGCGCTGGTCCACGAGGCCCTCCGTGGGCGTGAGTTCATCCCGCGCCTCTAAACGATGATCACCTGGCGATGATCGTGGTTTTGGCGAGTTGACCCGATAGCATCGCGTCGGCAGTCGGGGACACTGCCACGACCAGTCCGGCTGTGGGAGCCGGCTCACGAGGGGTGAGTGGATTGGTCATGGGACCACACGAGACAGACGATCAACCGTCGACCGCACGGCCGCGCTGGATGGCCCCAGTGGCGGCCTTGGTCGTCGTCGGGGCCGGACTGGGCGGCTACGCCTGGTCACAACGACGTGCGGCGCAGTCCGGGTCGGCACAGCCGGCACCCACCAGTTCGGCCGTTCAGGGCACGGCTAGCGGTCCGGCCAGCCCGACCTGCGCCAATCCGGTCGGCGTGCCGGTCGCGGTAGCGCCCGGACTCAAGGCAGTCGTCACCGCGGCCGCCGACCGCGCGATCCGCGCCGGAGCGTGCGCCACGTATGCCGTGACCGCCCAGACTGCCGCCGAGACGCTGGCTGCCATGAGTGCCGGCTCGGTGCCCGCCGCGTGGGTGCCGGAAGCGACGCCGTGGGTCGATGACCTGAAGAAGGCCATGCCGACGGCCCCCGTCTCGGTCGGCGCCCCGGTCGCGACGACGCCGTTGGTCCTGGCGATGCCGGCTGCGCTGGCGGCGAAGGGGACAGTCGCACCTGCGTGGACCGACCTCGTGGGCGGCCAGGTGCGGCTGCGGATCAGCGACCCCACGAAGAATGCCTCGAGCCGGCTGGCCCTCACGACCGCACTATCGGCGATGGGTGGGACGCAGCAGGCCATCACCGCGCTCGGGGGCGCAGTCATCGCGTTGAGCAAGACGGCGGCGACGACCGAGGCCGAGCTGTTCACCAAGGCGGCGGCGCCAGGGTCGGCAGAGGCATTCCCGACCACGGAGGCCGCCCTCGCGGCCTACAACAGCGCTCATTCAAGCGCGCCGCTCGCCGCCGTCATGCCCACGGGCGGCACCGGTCTGCTCGATCACCCTTTCGTGACGATGACCGGGGCTCCGTCCCCGGTTGAGGCAGCCACTGCTGGGCTGCTCACCCAACTCACCTCCGCCGAGGGCAAGACCACGCTCCGAGCTGCCGGTTACCGCACGTCGGCGACCGATCCTGGCGCAACGGTGACCGGGATCCCCGATGGCGTGCCCACCTATCTGGCGGCTCCACCGGCCGAGGCGACGGCAGGCTTGCTGTCGGAGTGGGGCAACGTGAAGAAGCCCATGAAGATGCTCGCGGTGGTCGACGTGTCTGGGTCGATGAAGACCAAGGTGGGCACCAGCACACGCAGGGAGTTGGCCTACCAGGCTGGGTTGACCGCCCTCGGTGTCTTCCCTCCCGATACCCAGTTGGGCCTCTGGCAGTTCGGTTACCGCCCCGGCGGGGTCAACCAGGATTGGCTCGAGGTCGTGCCGATGCGCAGTGTCACCGAGAAGGTCGGCGGTCGGGCTCAGGGTGAGTTGCTGGGCGAGGGGTTCCAACGGATTGCGGCTCGCCCGGCGGGCGGCACCGGTCTCTACGACACGGTATTCGACGCCTACAAGGCTCTGTTGGCACAACATGATCAGACCCGAGTCAACGCGCTGGTGCTGCTCACCGATGGCAAGAACGAGGACCCCTACAGCCGTTCGCTGGCGGATCTGCTGGCACAGCTGCGCCAGATGAAGGATCCGACCAAGCCGATGCGGTCATCCTCGTCGGCGTGGGTCCGGAGGCCGACATGGAGTCGCTGCGGGCGATCGCGGAGGCTTCCTCCGGCCACGCCTACCAGGCGATCACTCCGGATGAGATCATCTCGGTCTTCGTGCAGGCCATGCTCACCCCCGACGTCTAACGCCGGCTCCGTCGAGCAGCTCAGGTCCCTCTGGTGACCGGCGCGTCGGCGCTGGTTACCGGAGGGTGAACTAGACTCGGGAGGAATCCGTACAGGCGTGGAGGGAAGCTGCAGCGTGGCATTGCTCGAGTCCATCCACGGCCCCTTCGACGTGCAGGCCCTCGATCCGGCACAGCTGCCCGCCTTGGCTGCCGAGATCCGGGATTTCCTCATCACCTCGGTGTCGCGCACCGGTGGACACCTCGGGCCCAACCTTGGCGTCGTCGAGTTGACCATTGCCCTGCACCGGGTGTTCAGCTCGCCGCACGACACCCTCGTCTTCGACACGGGGCACCAGTCCTATGTGCACAAGCTGCTCACCGGGCGGCACGACTTTTCGTCGCTGCGGGCGGCCGGAGGCTTGTCCGGATACCCGAGCCGGGCCGAGTCCGAGCATGACGTCGTCGAGAACTCCCACGCGTCGACGGCGTTGTCCTGGGCCGACGGCATCGCTAAGGCGCGCTTGGTGCGCGGTGAGCTCGACCGGCATACCGTCGCGGTGATCGGCGACGGGGCACTCACCGGGGGGATGGCCTGGGAGGCGATGAACAACATCGCCATCGAGAAGGACCTCCCGCTCGTGGTCGTCGTCAACGACAATGCCCGCTCCTACGCCCCGACCAAGGGCGGGTTGGCCGACCATCTCGCGACGCTGCGGACCACGCGCGGCTACGAAAACGTCCTGGACTGGGGGCGCGTGGCGCTCTCGCGGACCCCAGTGATCGGGGGAGCGGTCTACGGGGCGATGCACGGGATGAAGAAAGGCCTCAAGGACATGGTCGCCCCCCAGGGGCTGTTCGAGGACCTGGGCTTGAAGTACCTCGGGCCGGTGGACGGGCACGACATCGCGGCCGTCGAATCGGCCTTGCGCAAGGCGCGGTCCTTCGGTGGCCCGGTGATCGTCCACGTCATCACCAAGAAGGGCAAGGGCTATCACCACGCCCGCGCCAATGAGGCTGATCGCTTTCACGCAGTCGACAAGATCAACCCGGAGACCGGCCTCCCGCTGCAGGTCAAGGGCCGCATCTGGACCGACGAGTTCGCCGACGCGATCGTCGCCGTGGCTCGCCGACGCCAGGACGTCGTCGCCGTCACGGCCGCCATGCTCATCCCGGTGGGTCTGGAGTCGTTTGCCCAGGAGTTCCCCGAGCGGGTGTTCGACGTCGGAATTGCCGAGCAACACGCACTCACCATGGCGGCGGGGCTCGCGTATGCCGGCCTGCATCCCGTGGTCTGCGTCTACGCGACCTTCCTCAACCGCGCCTTCGACCAACTCCTGATGGACTGCGCCCTGCACGGTGCGGGGGTCACCGTGGTCCTCGACCGAGCCGGTGTGACCGGCACCGACGGCGCGTCCCACAACGGGATGTGGGATCTGGTGATCTCGGGCATCATGCCCGGGGTCCGGGTCTGCGCTCCGCGTGACGCCCCGGAACTCACCCGGCTCCTCGACGAGGCTGTGGAGGTCACCGACGGACCCACGGTCATCCGGTTCTCCAAGCAGAACCCACCCGCACCGATGGCCGCCGTGCGCCGCCAGGGCGCTGTCGACGTGCTGTCCGAGCCTTCGTCGGGCGATCCATCCGTGCTCATCGTGGGCATCGGCGAGATGGCCGCCACCGCCCTCGACGTCGCCGAGCGGCTGGGGAAGGCCGGCCTTGCAGCTCGGGTCGTCGACCCCCGTTGGGCCCTGCCGGTGAGCAGTGACATCGCCGACCTCGCACGCAGCGCCGAGACCGTCGTCGTCATCGAGGACGGTCTGGCCGTCGGTGGTGTCGGCAGCCAGATCACCCGCGCCCTGGAACGGGCGAACGTTCCCGCGCGGGTGCACTGCTACGGCATACCGCAGCGTTTCCTCGGCCACGCATCGCGAGCCCAGGTCCTCGAAGAGATCGGACTGACCCCCGCTGCGATCGCCGCAGACGTGATCGGCAGAATGCGGGCATGAGTCTCCACGTCCACGACCTCACGGTCGGCACGGCGGCGCCGGATGCGCCCACAGTCATCGCAGTTCACGGGATTACAGGCAACGGCCTGAACTGGACCCTACTCGCCGAGCTGATCGCTGAGCGCTTCGGTCCAGGCGTGGTGCGGCTGCTGGCTCCCGACCTGCGGGGGCGCGGTGACAGCCATATCGGCCCGGGTCCGCTGGGCCTGGCCGTGCACGTCCAGGACCTGTTCGTCCTGGCGTCTTCTCTGCCGCATCCGCCGCTCCTGCTCGGTCACTCGATGGGGGCTGCCGTGTGCGCCTTGTTGGCCGCCACGCACCCCGAGGCGATCCGTGGACTGGTGTTGGTCGATGGGGGAGTCAACTTTCCGGTGCCCTCCGGCCTCGGCGACAGCGATATCGACCAGACCTTGCGGGTGGTCTTGGGTCCGGCCATGAAGCGGCTGGAGCGCACGTTCGACAGCCCGACGGCATACCTGGAATTCGTGGGGGAGCATCAAGCGGTCGGTCCGCTGCTGCGCGGACCGGACGCCGATCAGGTGCGCCGCTACCTCGACCACGACGTGCGCCCGTGCGCAGCCGACCCCACGAAGTACGCGAGCTCGTGTGTGCTCGCGGCGATCCGAGCCGACGGCAAGGACGTGATCTTCCACCCCGCCCTCGCCGGCGCCGTGCGCCGTGCGGTCGAGCAGGATGTGCCGATCGACTTCCTGTGGGCGCCGCGTGGGCTCTTCGACGAACCCCAGGGGCTCTATGACCCCGAGCGACTCAAGTTGCTTCACGTGCCGGACGAGGTGCGGGTCACCAAGGTGCCCGACACGAATCACTACTCGATCGTGCTGAGCCGGCCGGGGCTGGGTCCGGTCATCGACGCGGTGGCGCGGCACCTCGACCGCTGAGCTCCGCCGGGGCTCAGCCCGGCGATCTGTGCCTCTGACCCTGCGGCCTCTGACGCCGCTACCTCAGCTGTCGACGCCTCAGCTGTCGCGGAAGACGTCGATCGTGGCGCCGAGCTTGTTGAGCCGCTCGGCGAGGTCTTCGTATCCGCGGTTGATGACGTAGACGTTGCGCAGCACCGAGGTGCCTGGGGCCGCGAGCATGGCCAGCAAGACGACGACGCCAGGGCGCAGTGCCGGCGGACACTGCATCTCGGCAGCGCGCCACCGGGTCGGACCCTCGACGAGCACCCGGTGTGGGTCGAGCAACTGCACCTTGGCGCCGATCCGACTGAGCTCGGTGAGATAGATCGCACGGTTGTCGTAGACCCAGTCGTGGATCATCGTCGTGCCGTTGGCCGTGGCCGCGATGAGCGCAAAGAAGGGCAGATTGTCGATGTTGAGGCCGGGAAACGGCATCGGGTGGATCTTGTCGAGGGCGGCGTGGAGGGGGCCAGGGACGGTCGTGAGGTCCACGAGCCGGGTCTTGCCGTTGGCTGAGAAGTATTCCGGCGTGATCTCCAGGCGCATGCCCATCGTCTCGAGCGTCGCGATCTCGATCTCCATGAACTCGATCGGCACCCGGCGGATCGTGATGCGGGACCCCGTGACGACGGCCGCCGCCAGCAGGCTCATCGCTTCGATGGGATCTTCACTGGGGGCGAACTCCACGTCCAGGTCGATCTCGGGCACACCGGTGACCCGCAGGGTCGTCGTGCCGATGCCCTCGATCCGGACGCCGAGGGTCTGCAGGAAGAAGCACAGATCCTGGACCATGTAGTTGGGGCTCGCGTTGCGGATCTCGGTGGTCCCCGGGATCCGAGCTGCGGCCATCAGGGTGTTTTCGGTGACAGTGTCGCCCCGCTCGGTGAGCACGATGCGTTGCCCAGCCACGTGCGGCCGGCTCGTGGCGGCGTAGAACCCGTGGGTCGCCTCGACGGTGAGGCCGAGGTGACGCAGCGCGGACATGTGCGGCTCGACCGTGCGGGTGCCGAGGTCACAGCCCCCGGCATAGGGGAGACGGAAACTGGGGTGGTCGTGCAACAACGGACCGAGGAACATGATCACCGTGCGGGTGCGCCGGGCCGCCTGGACGTCGATGCGGTCGAGGTCGAGCACAGCCGGCGGGATGATCTCCAGATCGTTGCTGTCCGGAAGCCACCGGGTCTTCACCCCGATGGAGGTGAGGACCTCGAGGATGCGGTTGACCTCCTCGATGCGGGCCAGCCCGCGGATCGTCGTGCGCCCGCGGTTGAGCAGGCTCGCGCACAGCAGGGCGACGCCGGCGTTCTTGGAGCTCTTGACCGTGATCTCCCCGGAGAGTTCCTTGCCTCCGACGATGCGCAGGTGTTGGGGGCCGGACTGGCCGACGCTGACGAACTCGGAATCCAGCGCCTCGCCGATGCGGGCGAGCATCTCCAGGGAGAGATTCTGTTGTCCCTGCTCGATCCGCGCGACGGCACTCTGACTGGTGGCCAGCGACTTGGCGAGCTCCGCCTGGGTCAGCCCCTTGTGGCGACGTGCGTCGCGGATGAGCGCGCCGATACGCACCCGGAAGTCCTCTGGCATAGTCCCCACTGTATATCCGTCGTGAGATAGCGCGTCCCCACAATGACACCCCAGAGGGGGTATGCCGTGACCCGGACCGGGACGGCATACCCCCTCGCGGGTTAGGACGGTCAGCCGCGCGGCACGCTCGCAACTCCAGGGGGAAGGAACCTCGAGCCGGTGACACGCTCGGCGATCCCGGTGCGATCCAGCAGCGGGGTGATGCCGCCGTTCCAGAAGGCGAAGCCGGTGCCGGTGATCATCGCCAGATCGAGGTCCATGGGGGACTGGGCGACGCCCTCGTCAAGCATCCGCTTGGCTTCGTCGGCGAGCGCCGCGAGGACCTCGTCGCGGACTTGTGCGGCGGTCAGCACGACCGGGTTGTCGGGCTTGGGCAGCAGCGCCTCGACCTCGGGGTCGACCTGCGGCACGCCACCGGGCCAGATGTAGTAGGCCTGCTTGCCGGCGGCGACCATGGCCTCCAAGCCCTTGGAGCTGTAGAAGCGGTCGGGGAATGCCTTCACGAGAGTCTGCCCGTTGTGCATGGCGATGGCCGGACCCACGAGTCCGAGCAGGACGAACGGGGGCATCGGGGTGAGCCCCGCAAAGCCCTTGTCGGCCACCGGCACCGGGGTGCCCTCGTCGACGATCCGCCCGACCTCGCCCATGAACCGCCCGAGCATCCGGTTGACGATGAACGAGGGGGAGTCCTTGACCAGGATGCAGGTCTTCTTCAACGCCTTGCCCACCGCGAACCCGGTTGCCAAGGCCGCCGCATCGGTTTGCGCGCCCGGGATGATCTCCAACAGCGGCATGACCGCTACCGGGTTGAAGAAGTGGAAACCCACGACTCGCTCCGGGTGGGCCAGCTGCGAAGCCATCTCGGTAATGGAGAGGCTGGAGGTGTTCGTCGCGAGGATGCAGGTGTCGGAGACCACCGCTTCGACCTCGGCGAAGACCTGCTTCTTGACGCCCATCTCCTCGAAGACGGCCTCGATGACAAAGTCGGCGTCGGCGAAGCCCGCCTTGCTCGTTGAGCCAGAAATGAGCCCCTTGTAACGGCCGAGCCGGTCGCCGTTGAGGCGGCCCTTCTTGGCCAGGCCGTCGAGCTGGGCATGCACATACGCGACACCCTTGTCGACCCGGGCCTGGTCGAGGTCGGTGAGGATGACCGGCACTTCGAGACGCTGGATGAACAGCAGCGCCAGCTGACTGGCCATCAGCCCGGCGCCGACGACACCGACCTTGGTCACCGGCCGAGCCAGGGCCCGGTCCGGCGCGCCGGCTGGGCGCTTGGCCCGCCGTTGCACCAGGTCGAATGCGTAGAGCCCGGCCCGCAGCTCGTCGCTCATGACGAGGTCACCGAGCACCGCGTCCTCGGCGGCGAAGCCCTCGTCGCGGGTGGCCGTGCGGGACTGGGAGATGAGCTCCAAAGCGCGGTAGGGCGCCGGGGCGAAGCCACCGGTCTTGGCGTCCACCAGGGCCTTTGAGGCTGCGATCGCGGCCTCCCAGGTGGCTTCGTCACGGTCGATCTCGGGGCGGGTGACGGTGATCGCGCCCGCGATGACCTTCGCAGCCCACCCGATCGACTCCTCGAGGAAGTCGGCCGGCTCGAGCAGCACATCGGCCAACCCCAACTCGTAGGCCTGCGGGCCCTTGAGCATCTTGTTGTTGTTCATGGGGTTTTCGATGATCATCGTCAGCGCATTGCGCACCCCGATGAGGTTGGGCAGCGAGTAGCAGCCGCCCCAGCCGGGGACCAGGCCCAGGAAGCATTCCGGCAAGGCGATTGCCGGGACGCCTGCGGACATCGTGCGGTAGTCACAGGCCAGCGCGAGCTCGACGCCGCCGCCCATCGCCGCGCCGTTGACGAAGGCGAAGGTCGGGACCGGCAGGTCCATGAGGGTCGCGTATGCCGTGTGGCCGGCTCGCGCGATTGCCTCGCCCTCCTCGCGACGGGTGAGTTTGCCGACGCCGGTGAGGTCGGCGCCCACGGCGAAGATGAACGGCTTTCCGGTGATCCCGACGGCCTGGACCTCGCCCTGGGCAACCCGCTGCGCAAGGGTGTCGAAGGCGGCCTGGAAACCGAGCATGGTGGCGGGGCCGAAGGTGTTGGGCTTGGTGTGGTCGTGCCCGTTGTCGAGGGTGACCAGGGCCATGACCCCGGCCTTGCCGGGCAGGCGGACGTCCTGGACGAGCGCCTTGGTGACGACCTCGTCCGGCAGTGCCGCAACGAGATCAGCGGTGGTGACGGTGGTGGTCATGCGTCAGGCCTTCCGTGCGGAGGGGACGTAGTCGGCGTGGTGCGGGTTCTCCCAGATGACGGTGCCGCCCATCCCGATGCCGATACACATCGAGGTGAGGCCATAGCGCACCTGAGGGTTGTCCTCGAATTGGCGAGCCAACTGGGTCATCAGTCGGATCCCGGAGGAGGCCAGCGGGTGGCCGGTGGCGATAGCGCCGCCGTACTGGTTGACCCGCGGGTCGTCGTCGGCGATGCCGAAGTGATCGAGGAAGGCCAGCACCTGCACCGCGAATGCCTCGTTGAGCTCGAACAGCCCGATGTCTTCGATGCTCAGGCCGGCTTTGGCCAGGGCCTTTTCGGTGGCCGGGACCGGACCGATGCCCATGACCTCCGGCTCGACGCCGACAAAGGAGTAGGAGACCAAGCGCATCTTGACCGGCATACCGAGTGCGACCGCGGCGTCCTCGGAGGCGAGCAGGCATGCGGTGGCACCGTCGTTGAGCCCTGCGCTGTTGCCCGCGGTGACATTGCCGTGGGAGCGGAACGGCGTCTTGAGCGCCTCCAGGTCGGCCAGCGTCGTGCTCGGGCGAGGAGGCTCGTCGGCGGTCGCGAGTCCGAAACCGGCCGCAGCGTTGCGGGTGGCGACGGTCACCAGGTCGGGCTGGATCTTGCCGGCCTCGTATGCCGCCGCGAGCTTGCGCTGCGACCCCAGCGCATAGGCGTCGGACCGGGCCTTGGTCAACTGCGGGAAGCGGTCGTGCAGGTTTTCTGCTGTCTTGCCCATGACCAGCGCGGACTGGTCGACGATACGTTCGGAGACGATGCGTGGGTTGGGGTCGATGCCCTGGCCCATGGGGTGACGACCCATGTGCTCGACGCCTCCGGCGATGGCGATGTCGATGGCCCCGACCCCGATCGATGAGGCGACGGTCGTCACGGCAGTCATTGCCCCGGCGCACATCCGGTCGATGGAGTATCCCGGGGTGGTCTGAGGCAGGCCGGAGAGCAGCGCGGCCAATCGCCCGAGGGTTAAGCCCTGGTCACCGATCTGGGTGGTGGCCGCGATGGCGACCTCCTCGACGCGTTCCTTGGGCAACTCGGGGTGACGGCGCAGCAACTCCCGGATGCAGCGGATGACCAGGTCGTCGGCGCGCGTCTGGGCGTAGATGCCCTTGTCGCCCGCCTTTCCGAACGGGGTGCGCACTCCGTCGACGAACACGACCTCACGCAATGATCGGGGCATGCGGTTGCCTCCTCGGGCAGGACGGTTCCGGGCCGCGAAAGCGGTCCTCGGTCCGAATGCTACTCGTCAGTAACCGACCCCGCGCACGTGCCTCGGGTGACCCGTCTCACGCCTCGTCACGGCATACGGTCGCGAGCACTGGGGCGACGATCTCGACCTGCCACCGGCGAGCGCCGAGGGACGTGAGGGCCTCAGCGAAGGCGGCCTCCGAGGGCTCGCTCGGGGACGTCCACAGGACGCGGCGCAGGGTCTCGGGGGTGAGCAGATTCTCGAG
>JBGAQV010000069.1:0-15132 GCA_044220505.1 Dermatophilaceae bacterium | reverse complement strand
GACCAACTGAACAACCCGCAGAGAGTGGGGACTTCCACTTGGCCACCAGCGGGGACCTCAGCTTGGCCGTTGACACGCTGCGGCTTGCACGCGACGGCGCACTGACACAGGCTGTCGGTATGCCGTTCCTTCCACTTCCCGACGGACGTCGCCTCGAGGTGTCGGTCACCGGCCCCGAGGGTGGGACGCCGCTGGTGTTCCACCACGGGACCCCTGGTGCGCTGACGCCCGCCCCGGCTCTGGCCCGGGCAGCGCATCGCCACGGGCTGCGCCTGGTCACCTTCTCGCGGGCGGGGTATGGCCGCTCCACCCGCCACGCTGGGCGCGCTGTCGGGGCCGCAGCAGCCGATGTGGCCGCCATCCTCGACTGGCTGGAGGCGCCGCGATGCCTCACCGCCGGCTGGTCCGGCGGGGGCCCGCATGCCCTCGCGACCGCCGCTGGGTTGCCCGATCGGGTCGATGCGGTGCTCGTCATCGCAGGTGTGGGGCCGTTCGGCAAGCCGTCGCTGGACTTCCTCGCCGGGATGGGCCAGGACAACATCGACGAGTTCGGCGCCGCCTTGGCGTCCGAGTCGGAGCTGCGGCTCTTCCTCGACGCGCAGGCCCCCGGGTTGCGTGCGGCGCAGGCCGCCGACCTCGTCGCCGAGATGGGTTCGCTGCTCCCGGAGGTCGACCGGGCCGTGCTCACCGAGGAGTTCGGCGATTTCCTCGTGGCGAGCTTCCGGGAAGCCCTCCGCGAGAGTGTGGACGGCTGGCTCGACGACGACCTGGCCTTCACCCGGCCATGGGGCTTCGACCTCGCTGATGTCGCTGCCCCCGTCTCGCTGTGGCAGGGCTCCGACGATCTGATGGTGCCCGCGGCGCACGGGAGATGGCTCGCCGACCGCCTGCCGTTGGTCTACCCCCACCTGCTGGCCGGCGAGGGTCACCTGTCGATCGCGGTGGGTATGGCCGAGGCGATGGTTGCCGAAATCGTCACCCTGGCGCAGCAGTCCGACTGACCGCCGAAGTGCGCGCGGTCGCTAACGGGAGCGCGAGCGGGCGGTAAGGAAGCGCCGGAGGATCTCGACGGTGACCTCCGGTTGGTCGGAGTGCACCCAGTGGGCCGCGTCCTTGATCGTCACCTGCCGGACCTTGGGAAAGAGCGCGCGCATCGGCTCGACGTCGTGCGCGGACACGTACGGCGACTGTCCACCGGCGATCCAGAGGACCGGCCCTTCATACGGCGGGTATGCCGTGGCGTCGGCCGCGGGCCACCCCGCCACACTGCGCAGGCCAGTCCCCGCCTGGGCCAAGACATCGAAGTTGACCTGCCAACTCCAGCTGTGACCGTGTCGACGGAGGTTCTGCAGCAGGAACGCTCGCACCGACGCCTCGGGAACGACCGGAGCCAGGAGCGCGTCGGCCTCCGCTCGACTGGTCAGGGTGTCCAACGGCAACGCCTGCATCGCGGCGATGTAGTCGAGGTACCAGTGGTGGGACCGGTAGTGGCGCGGGGCGATGTCGACGACCGCGAGCCGCTCGACGAGGTCCGGCTGCGACAGCGCGACGAGCATCGACACCTTGCCGCCGAGGGAGTGGCCCACCAGGGTCCACCGCTCGCCTGGGGCGAGGCCCCGCAGGGTCGCGGCGACGTGCGCGGCATACGCCTGCAGGGAGAAATGGTCGCTCCACGGCGAACGACCATGGTCGGGCAGGTCGATGAGCGTGACGCGGGCGCCCGTGCCGTCGTCGCCGACGAGTGCCTTGGCGATCTGAGTCCAGTTTCGGCCCTGACCGAAAAGCCCGTGGCAGAACGCGATTCGTGGGCCTGACACCCCGAGGTCGAGGTGGTGCAGCCGCCTGGTCACCATGAGCGTGAGGTTACCCGGGTGTGACCCTGCAGATGAACCCGCGTGCGGTACTGGGATCGCAGTACCGCACGCGGGTTCATCTGCGGCTTCTCGTCGTCCCCATCCCCCGAACGGACCCCACCGTCGTCCACAGGGCCGCCAGTCCGCGTACGAGGTTGTCGACACGCTGAGCCACGGTTGTTCCGTGCACCTACCCGACGAGATCAGCGAGCTTGCCCGGCATCAGCAATGGCTGGTGTCTCGGGCCCAACTGCTTGCCGCAGGAGTCAGCCGGGCGCAGCTGCAGTGGCACATCGGGCGCAATTGGCGCGTGGTGCTTCCAGGCGTCTACGCCCTTGGCCCTGGCGGGCTGACGCTGCCACAACGCCAGGTGGCCGGATTGCTCTATGCCGGCCCGACCGCAGTGCTCCGCGGGCTCACCGCCGCCCGCGCCTGGGGCATCACTGCCGCCGACCCCGCTGGGCGGGTCCACATCACCGTGGCAGCGCCCCGTCGGCCACGTGGGGTCGGCTGGCTGGACGTGACCGCATCGACCATCCCGGACCCACGGATTGCCGTGCGTGGTGCGATCGTCCTGCCGTCACCTGCTCGTGCCGTCGTAGACGCATGTGCGGACGTCGGTCTGCCCGAGCGGGCCGAGGCGATCGCCATTGAGGCGGTGCAGCGCCGGTTGGTGGCCTCGGACGACCTGGCACATGCCTTCTACCTGCGCAACCGCCGCGGATCGGCGAGCGTCCGCCGTGCCCTCGATGCCGCCGCCACCGGAGCGTGGTCTCGGCCCGAAGCCGTCTTGCTGGCGGCCATCGCGATGTCCAAAGTGCTCCCGAGGCCTTGGGCGAACCCCCAGCTCATCGACGACACGACAGGTCAGCGCTTGGTCACCCCGGACGTGTGGTTCGACGACGTCGCCCTAGCGGTCATGGTCCATTCCCGACAGTTTCACAGTGCGCCTGCGGCGTGGGATGCCACCGTCCAACAGGACGCTCGGCTCACCGAACGTGGGGTGATCGTCGTCGGCACCACACCGAACCGCATCTACCGCGACATCGCTCCGGTGCTCGCCCGCATCGAACGCACGTATGTCGTCGCGGGCTTGCGTCCACGACCCGCGGTCACCGCCACTCGTCACCCGCTGGTCACGCCGTCACGATGAACGGTTCACCGTCCAGGCGCC
The DNA here is from genome assembly GCA_044220505.1 of Dermatophilaceae bacterium. Classification (GTDB taxonomy): domain Bacteria; phylum Actinomycetota; class Actinomycetes; order Actinomycetales; family Dermatophilaceae; genus Phosphoribacter. The sequence goes on along the minus strand of JBGAQV010000069.1, from coordinate 12,105 downwards.
ACCGTGCGGGCGGTACGCCTGTCGACGCGCTCAGCGGCCAAGGAACTTCTCGAACCCCTTGGGCAGATTGGCCGGGTCCAGGCCCGAGCCCGCCTGCCCACCCGCACCCCCGCCGCTGGCGGGGCCACCCGGCATACCGAAGGCGCTCCCGACCGCTGCGGCGCGGGACTCGGCAGCCCGCTGCGCCGCCGCCCGTTCCTCTGCGGCGCGCTTGGCGGGGTTGCCGCTCTTGGCCTTCTTGCGGGCCGGAGCAGCCTTGGCCTTGCGCATGCCGGGCAGGCCTGGCATGCCGGGGATGCCAGCCCCGCCACCGCGGGCCAGGGACTTCATCATCTTCTGGGCCTGACCGAAGCGCTCCAGGAGTTGGTTGACGTCACTGACCTGCATGCCCGAGCCGCGCGCGATACGGGCCCGTCGCGAGCCGTTGATGGCCTTGGGATGGGTGCGTTCGAAGGGCGTCATCGAGCGGACCATGGCCTCGACCCGGTCGAACTCGCGCTCGTCGAAAGCGTCGAGCTGGGCGCGCATCTGCTGCATCCCGGGCATCATCCCGAGCATGGCCTTGAAGTTGCCCATCCGTTTGATGGCGGCCATCTGCTCGAGGAAGTCGTCAAAGGTGAAGTCCTCTTCGGCGAGGAACTTGCGGGCCATCTCGTCGGCCTGGCGCTTGTCGAACGCCTTCTCGGCCTGCTCGATGAGGGTGAGGATGTCGCCCATGTCGAGGATGCGCCCGGCCATCCGGTCGGGGTGGAAGACCTCGAAATCCTTGACCTGCTCGCCGGTCGAGCTGAACATGATCGGCCGCCCGGTGACCTTGGCGACCGAGAGGGCCGCACCACCGCGGGCGTCGCCGTCGAGCTTGGACAGCACGACACCGGTGAACCCGACGCCGTCCTGGAACGCGACCGCCGTGTCAACTGCGGCCTGGCCGATCATAGCGTCGATGACGAAGAGGATCTCGTCGGGGGCGACGGCGTCACGGATGTTGCCGGCCTGCGCCATGAGGTTGGCATCGACGGCCAACCGGCCGGCGGTGTCGATGATGACGACGTCGTGCAACGCCTGCCGGGCCTTGTCGAGCCCGAGTCGTGCGACCTCGACCGGGTCGCCGTACGACCGGGTGCCCTCCCCCGACTCGCCGACCGCGTCGTGGCCGAACACGTTGCCCCGCTCGGGCGCAAAGACCGGCACCCCGGCCCGCTCTCCCACCACCTGCAACTGGGTGACGGCGTTCGGTCGCTGGAGGTCGGCCGCGACGAGCAACGGGGTGTGGCCCTGGTCCTTGAGCCACTTGCCGAGCTTGCCGGCCAGGGTGGTCTTGCCGGAACCCTGCAGACCGACGAGCATGATGACCGTCGGCGGGTTCTTGGCGAACTGGATCGAGCGGGTCTGCCCGCCGAGGATCTCGACGAGCTCCTCGTTGACGATCTTGACGACCTGCTGCGCGGGGTTGAGGGCCTGGTTGACCTCGGACCCGAGCGCCCGCTCGCGGATCGCGCCGACGAAGCTCTTGACCACGGGCAGCGCCACGTCGGCGTCGAGAAGCGCCATGCGGATGTCGCGCAGCGTCGCGTTGATGTCGTGCTCAGTCAGCCGACCCTTGCCACGGAGGTTGCGGAAGGTGGCGGACAGCCGGTCAGACAGAGAGGTGAACACCGGAAAACCTTACCTGTCAGGCCCGGCGGTTAGCCTGCCCACATGAGCCTGCACTGGTATTCGGTCGTCGTCGACGCCCACGACGTCCACACCCTGGCCCGTTGGTGGGCCGAGACACTCGACTTCCAGGTCATCTACGAAGCCGACGACGAGGTCGTCATCGTGCCCGCATGGGCGAGCGACACGGCCGGGATCGAGACCGACGAGCAGTGGCGACGCCAGCCCCACGGCCTGGTCTTCGTGCCGGTGCCCGAGGGCAAGACGGTCAAGAACCGGCTCCACATCGATCTCGCCCCTCACCTCAGTCAAGACCGCGACGCCGAGATCGCGGCGCTGGTCGCGGGCGGCGCCCGGCACGTCGACGTCGGTCAGGGCGACGCGCGGTGGGTCGTCCTCGCCGACCCGGAGGGCAACGAGTTCTGCGTGCTCTCCTCCCGCAACCGCTGACGTATGCCGTCAGGCCGGGTCAGCTGTATGCCGTCAGGCCGGGTCAGCGGCCCGGCGTAGCGCTGCGAGCACCTGGTCGGTCTGTGTGGGGTTGAGCGGACGGCCTTCGAGTGTGGTGACGTAGAAGGTGTCGAGGGTTTGCCCGGCATACGTCTCGACGTGAGCGCTGCGGATGCCCAGTCCGCAGCCGGCGACTGCCCTGCCGATGTCGTGCAACAGGCCGCGGCGGTCGGTTCCGCGCACCCGCACCACGGTCGCGACGCGCGATGCGTCGGGCACGATCTCGACGACGGCCGGCAAGGAGACATGCCGACTCAACGGCATTCCGGTGTGACCCACACCTGAGGGGGCGGGCGACACGTCCCGGGAGCGGTCCAGCCGAGCGAGCAGGGTCCGGTCCCCCTCGGTGATCCGGGCCAGCCGGCGCACCAGCGCTGCCGCGTCCGGCATCGATCCGCCGTCCGCCTCGACATGCCACTCCTGCACCGCCCGGCCGTCGGCCGTGCGCAGGGCCGCCGAACGCACCCCGTGACCGGCCACAGCGAGTAGCCCTGCCACGTCGGCAAAGAGTCCCTGCCGGTCGGGCGCGGCAACACTGACCCGGCAACTCGACGTCTCCCACGTGACGACGCAGCGCACTCCCGCGCCGGCGAGTTCGGCGAGTTCGGCGGGAATGACCACCGCCGGCTCCGACGGCGGTGGGGCACCGGTGAGCTGCCGACGGGTGGCGGCGACGAGGTCGTCGATGAGCCGGGCCCGCCACGCGTTCCAGGCGTGACCACCCACAGCGGCGGCGTCGGCGACCGTCAGGGCGTGCAGCAACTCGAGGGTCTCGAGGTCGTATCCGATCGCGGTCATCAGCGCGTCTACCGTGGCCGGGTCGGACGGGTCGCGGCGGGTGGCAAGCTCAGCCAGCGTGAGGTGCTCCCGCACCACGGTGAGCACGAGCGCGGCGTCTGCGGACGGCATACCCCAGCGGTCCAGCACCGCAGTGGCGAGCCGCGCCCCCTCGGCGGGATGCTCGATGGTCGCGGTGCCTTTGCCGAGATCGTGCAGCAGTGCGGCGATGAGCAGCAGGTCGGGTCGCGTCACCCGACGGACGAGTTCGGCAGCGCGCACCACGGTTTCCAGGTTGTGCCGGTCGACGGTATGCCGGTGCACCGGGCTGTGCTGCGGACGGCACCGCACGAGGTGCCATTCCGGCAGCCAGTGGTCGACGACTCCCGCCAGGTCGAGAGCCTCCCAGGTGGGGATAAGCGCCGGCCCGGCCGCCAGCAGCTCACCGAGCGCCTCCCGAGCGGGCGCGTCCCACTGCGCCGGCCCGGGCGCTGAGCGCAGGGCGGCCGCAAGGTGACCGAGCGTCGCCGGAGCGAGCGGCCGCGCCGCCCGGGCGGCTTCGGTGGCCGCACGCAACGAGGTCACCAGGGGCTCGGCCTCGGCCGCACCGGCACCCAGCACGATCTCGCCATCGTGCTCGAAGGTCCCATGCCCGAGCGGCCGCAGCTGCGGGCGGCGCGGTCCGATCCGCAGCCGACGCGCGGCCTGGGACTGTCGCGCCCGCCGCACGGTCAGGTCGAGGGCGTGGGCCACCTGCCGCGCGGCGCGATACACCTCGACGAGCACGGCATCCGGGTCGTCGAGGCCGAGAACTTCGGCGACCGGACCGGCGAGTTCGCGGTCCAGCCGCTCGCGGTGTCGACCCGTGACGTGATGGATCGCGTCGCGCACGTCCAACAACCGTTGGTATGCCGTGTCGACATCTCCGTGGGGCCGGTCGGCCAGCCAGGCCGCGGTGAGCGACCGAAGCACAACCATGTCGCGCAGGCCGCCCCTGGCCTCCTTGAGGTCCGGGGCCAACATGTGGGCGGCGTCACCGAAGCGCTGGTGGCGGGCCTCGACCGTCTCGACCACGTCGGCCAGCCGGCCGCGAGCCGTCTTGCGCCAATCGTGGGCGGTGGCTTCGCGTGCGGCCCGGACGACCGCCTCGTCGCCGGCGATGAAGGCCAGATCGAGCAGGCCCACAGCTGCGGCGAGGTCCGTGGAGGCGACGGACCGGCATTCCGCGACGGTGCGCACCGCGTGATCGAAGCGAATCCCGGTGTCCCACAGGGGATACCAGAGCCGGTCCGACAGGTCAGCGAGGCCCGGCGCCTGGTGGCCCCGGTCGTGCACGAGGACCAGGTCGAGGTCGGAGCACGGCCCGCCCTCGGCGCGGGCGTGGCTGCCGACCCACGCCAGGGCAGTCCTGGAGGCATCGAGCCCTTGCGTGGCGTCTTCCCACTGCTGACTGAGCCAGTCCCGGATCGCGGCGGCGTGGGCCGCTCGGCGGGCTGGACCGGTGCCCAGTCGCCACGTGGCGTCCGCGTCGACGACGGGCACTCCCGGCGACCCTGCTGGTCTGCGGGTCATGGTCTGCGGGTCATGGTCAGCTTCGGTCGGCGTCGGTCGACACTCGCCGGTCAGAGCGCGCCAGGGCCGTGTTCGCCGGTGCGGACCCGCACGACGGCATCGACCGGAACGATCCAGATCTTGCCGTCGCCGATCCGCCCAGTGCGGGCAGCGCCGAGGATGACGTCGGTGATCGGGCCGGCGTCGTCGTCCTCGGCGAGGATCTCCATGCGCACCTTGGGCACGAAGTCGATCTGGTACTCCGCGCCCCGATAGACCTCGCTGTGGCCACGCTGGCGGCCGTACCCCGATGCCTCGCTCACGGTCATGCCGTGCACCCCGAAGGCCTCGAGCGCTTCCTTGACGGTCTCCAGCTGGTGGGGCTTGATGATCGCGGTGATGAGCTTCATCGCAGGTCTCCTGTCGGGATGGTCGCCAGCGCGGGCGTGGGTGCGTGACCGTCGTGGTGGCGGGCGTCGGGAAGGTGCTGTGCGGCCGAGCCGACGCCGAGACGTCCGCCGCGGGGCACGAGATCGTATGCCGTCTCCAGGTGCTCGGACAGATCGACTCCCCGCATCTCGTCGTCTCGGTCGACCCGGAAGCCCATCGCCCGGTGCAGACCGAGGCCGATGGCTCCGGTCGCGATGAAGGAGAAGACCAGGACGGCAACTGCAGCAACGATCTGTCGCCACAACTGGTCCACGCCACCACCGTAGAAGAGACCGTCGACCCCGGCGGGTGCCACCTTGCTGGCGAACAGGCCGATCCCGATGGTGCCGACCAGGCCTCCGACGAGGTGCACTCCGACGACGTCCAGGCTGTCGTCGTAGCCGTAGCGGAACTTCCACGCCACGGCATACGCGCAGGTCGCCCCGGCGAGTCCCCCGATGGCGATGGCACCCACCGGGGTGACCGCCGAGCATGAGGGGGTGATCGCGACGAGGCCGGCCACCAGGCCGGACGCCGCGCCGAGGGAGGTGGCGTGGCCGTCGCGCACGCGTTCGACTCCCAGCCAGGTGAGCATCCCGATCGCACCCGCGACGAGCGTGTTCATCCAGATCACGGCGGTGGATCCCGTTGCGGCGAGCGCCGATCCGGCGTTGAACCCGAACCAGCCGAACCACAGCAGGCCAGCGCCGAGCATGACCAGGGTGAGGTTGTGCGGCCGCATCGGATCCTTGCGGAAGCCGAGCCGTTTGCCGACGACCAGGGCCAACGCCAATCCCGCTGCGCCGCAATTGATCTCCAGCACGGTGCCGCCGGCGAAATCGATCGCCTTGAGCCGGTTGGCGATCCAGCCACCGAGGTGGGTCGGAGTCGCGACGTCGAAAACCCAGTGTGCAACGGGGAAGTAGACCACGGTCGCCCAGAGCACCGTGAACACCGTCCACGTGGAGAACCTCGCGCGGTCGGCGATCGCGCCGCTGACCAGCGCGACGGCGATGATCGCGAAGGTGCCCTGGAACGCCGCGAAGGCCAGCGTCGGGATCTGGTGTCCCGCCGGGCCCATGACGGCGTCGGCCGAGAGCAGATCCTGCAGGCCGATGTGCCCGAGTGGGTTGCCCACGATCCCCAAACCTGCGACGGAGGTGCCGAAACTCTCGCCGTAGCCCCACAGCACCCAGACGACCGTGACCGTGCCCAGCGCGATGAAGCTCATCATCATCATGTTGAGCACGCTCTTGGCCCGGACCATCCCGCCGTAGAACAGTGCGAGTCCCGGAGTCATGAGCAGCACCAGACCGGCGCTGGCCAGCACCCAGGCAGTGTCGCCCGCGTTGATCGTATCCATGGCTGCACTGTGGTGCGGTTGCGTTACCCGGTGCGGCGTCCTCTGTTACGACGGTGTTGCATGCGGTCGATGCAGGTAAGAGCTGTGTTACGCCGCAATAGCAGGTGGTCTGTCGTCAGTCGAGGATGGCGTCGACGAAGGCGGCCGGGTCGAAGGGCGCGAGGTCGTCGGGACCTTCACCCAAGCCGACGAGCTTGACCGGCACCCCGAGCTTGCGCTGCACCGCGACGACGATGCCGCCCTTAGCTGTGCCGTCGAGCTTGGTCAGCACGATGCCGGAGACATCGACGACGTCGGAGAAGACCCTGGCCTGCTCGAGGCCGTTCTGGCCGGTCGTGGCGTCCAGGACGAGGAGCACTTCGTCGATCGGGCTCTGCTTCTCGATGACCCGCTTGACCTTGCCCAGTTCGTCCATGAGGTTGGTCTTGTTGTGCAGCCGACCCGCGGTGTCGATGAGCACGACGTCGGCCTCGAGTTCATTGGCCGCTTTGACGGCATCGAAGGCGACCGCAGCCGGGTCAGCGCCCTCTCGGTCGGACCGGACGGTCGGCACGCCGACCCGCTCACCCCAGGTCTGCAGCTGGTCGGCCGCGGCAGCACGGAAAGTGTCGGCGGCTCCGAGCAGCACGTCGCGGTCCTCGGCGACGAGCACCCGAGCGAGCTTGCCGACCGTGGTGGTCTTGCCGGTGCCGTTGACGCCGACGACGAGGATGACAGCCGGCCGGTGCTCGACCCGGGTCGACGCGACCCGACGATCGATGCTCGGGTCGACGAGCTTGAGCAACTCCTCGCGCAGCCAGCCGCGCACCGTGGCCTCATCGGTCGTGCCTTCGATGAGCACTTTGGTGCGCAGGGCCGCGACCAGCTCGGTCGTCGCTTCGACGCCCAGGTCGGCCGACAACAGGGTGTCTTCGACATCCTCCCAGGCAGCCTCGTCCAAGCCGCCTCGCGAGAGCAGGGCCAGCAGACCCTTGCCGATGGCGGTGTTGCTACGGGCCAGGCGAGCGCGCAACCGCGCCAGCCGCCCACGTGCGGATTCGGGCCGCTCGTATGCCGGTGCCTCGGGTTCGGCGAGCTCGGGCAGCGTCTCGACCGGTTCGTCGACCGGACGTTCCAGCACGTCCGTGCCGACCCCGGCCGGGCGTGAGCCGGCGTCGTCACCGGGCCTACCGGCATACCCCGTGGTGTCGGGGCGCGAAGGGGTCGGGAGCTGGGACCTGCCGCCCGAGCGGCCGCCGCGGCCGCGCAGGAAGCCGACGAGAAGCCCCACCCCGACGAGGGCGATGACCACGACGAGGACGAAGATCAGCCAGATCTGTTCGAGCATGGGCCTATCCTCACACGCTCGCAGGGCCGGGCGCCGGACCTACCAGCGCCCGCCGGGAGTGCGCCGCGAGTCGGTGACGTCCGGGGACGCTGTCAGAAGATCCGGACGCGATCCTCGGGAGCGAGCCACATCCCGTCACCGGGCTGGACACCGAAGGCAGCGTGGAACTCGTCGAAGTTGCGCACCGCGTTGGCCCGCACCTCCTGCGGCGAGTGCGGGTCGACAGCAAGGAGCATCGTCGCCGTCTCTTCGCGGGACTTGCCCATCCAGACCTGCGCCCACCCGGCGAAGAAGCGCTGGTCGCCGGTCAGCCCATCCAACTCCGGGGCCGGCTGGTCACCGAGTGCGATCAGGTATGCCGCGTAGCCGATTCCGACGCCGGCGAGGTCGCCGATGTTCTCACCCACGGTGAGTGCGCCGTTGATGAACTTGCCTGGCGCCGAAGGGCTTTCGATCTGGTTGAACTGCTCGATGAGCTGCTGGGCCAGGGCATCGAATTGGGCGCGGTCTTGCTCGGTCCACCACATCCGCAGGTTGCCCGCGCCGTCGAACTGGCTGCCCTGGTCGTCGAACCCGTGCCCGATCTCGTGCCCGATCACCGCGCCGATCGCCCCATAGTTGACCGCGTCGTCGGCGTCCTGGTCGAAGAAGGGCGGCTGGAGGATCGAGGCGGGGAAGACGATCTCGTTCATGCCGGGGTTGTAGTAGGCGTTGACCGTCTGGGGGGTCATGAACCACTCGGCCCGGTCGATCGGTCCGCCCAGTTTGGCCAGGTTGCGGTCGCTCTCGAAGGCGGCTGCGCGGCGGACGTTGCCGACGAGATCACCGTCGACCTGCAGGGCGCTGTAGTCGCGCCAGCGATCGGGGTAGCCGATCTTCGGGGTGAAGGCCTCGAGCTTGGCCAGAGCCTGCGCCTTGGTCTCCTCGCCCATCCACGGCCGGTCGGCAAAACTGCGCCGGAACGCTTCGACGAGGTTAGCGACGAGCTGCTGCATGTGCGCCTTGGCCTCGGGCGGGAAGTGCTCGGCGACATAGAGCTCGCCCAGCGCCTCCCCCAGAGCACCGTCGACCAGCTGGACCCCCCGCTTCCAGCGCGGGCGGATCTCGGGCGTGCCGGCGAGAGTGCGGCCGTAGAAGTCGAAGTTGGCCTCGACGAAGGCTGCCGACAGATAGGGGGCGAAGTCGTGCACGGTTTGCCAGGTCAGCCAGTCGCGCCAGTCCTCGACGGGCACCTCGGTGAGGGCGGTGTCGAGGGTCGTGAGGTAACCCGGCTGTCGCACGACGACCTCGGCGAGGGCGGCAACCCCCGCGTGAGCGGACACGGCATACGCGGGCCAGTCGAAGTGCGGGGTGAGCTCGGCCAGCGCGCTGCTCGTGAGCAGCGTGTAGGTGGCGACGGGGTCGCGGTCGGCGACCTTGTCGAGGTGTCCGGCAGCGAGGCGGGTCTCCAGCGCCATCACCCGGGCCGCCGCGGCGGCCGGGTCGGCGTGACCGGCCAGGCGCAGCATCGCTTCGACATGCGCGAGGTATGCCGTGCGCGTCTCGGCGTGGCGCTCCTCGTGGTAGTAAGACTCGTCGGGCAGGCCGAGGCCGCCCTGATTGAGATAGACGATGTAGCGGTCGGACTGGCGGTCGTCGGTGTTGACGATCGCCTGGAACGCCCCGTCGACGCCCTGGTGGGCGAGCCTTCCGAGCAGGGCAGGCAGCTCGGTCGTGTCCTGCAGCGCGGCGATGGCGTCGAGAAGGTCCTGCAGACCGGCGAGACCGGCCGTTTCGACCGCCGCCTCGTCCATGAAGGACCGGTAGAGGGCAACGACCTTCGCGGCTGAGGTCGTGCTGTCCGACCCGGCGGCGGAGGTTGAGCTGGACTGACCCACCGCAGTCGCCTCGATGATGTCCCGCAGCTGAACCTCGGCCTCTTCGCGCAGGATGTCGAAGGATCCGTAGCGACCGCGGTCGGCCGGGATCTCAGTGTCTGCGACCCACCGTCCGTTGACGTGGCCGAAGAGGTCATCCTGTGGGCGGACGGCGGGGTCGATGTGAGCGACGCGGATCCCTGAGTGCATGGGGCCTATCTCATCATCCGCGAGGGCAGTGCGTGCGTTAACCCCCAGTCGACGCCCGTCGACCGGCTGATCAGGCGCGGGCGAGGGCGACCTTGATGCCGAAGGCCACCAGGACGCAGCCGGTGATCCGGTCGGTCCACGCGCGCACTCGCGGCCGGGCGAGGCGCTCGCGCAGCACGGCCGTGCCGAGGATGAGCACGCTGAACCACAGCACCCCCTCTACGACGTGCACCATGGCCAGGGCGAACCCGGCCAGAACCGACGCGGTGTCCGGCGGCAGGAACTGGGGCAGCACCGCGATGTAGAACACCCCGATCTTCGGGTTGAGCAGATTGGTCACCAGCCCGCGCGAGAAGGCCCGGCCGGCACCCTCTGCCGCCGCCTCCGGTGGCGCAGCTTGGTCGGTCATCGCGGTCCGCGCGTGCCACAGCAGCCGGCCGCCCAGCCACACCAGGTAGGCCGCTCCCGCCCATTGCAGGACCTGGTATGCCGTGCGCGAGGCGGTCAGCAGCGCGGAGATCCCCGCGGCGGCAGCGATCGCCCACACGATGAGCCCGAGCGAGATGCCGGCCACGGTCGCGTATGCCGCCCGCGTCCCCTGGGTGACGCCGGCTCGGAGCACGAGCGCGGTGTCGATCCCGGGCACCAGTGTCATCAAGCCGGCCACGACGGCGAAGCCCACGAGCGCAGTGATCACGAGCGGGCACTCTACTGGGGCGGGACGACCGAGGCGCCCCGACAGACCCGGACGGACCCCGGACGGAACCGGACGGACCCCGACAGCCGGGTGCGGCGGACGGCATACCGGCTGGTCGGCCGAGCGGCAGCGTCTGCTGACAGCGAACCCCGTCTCCGCAGGGGCCGCGTGGTCTTATGGTGCCGGAATGCCCTCGCTGTCTGGCCCTGGTCGTCGTTCGCGCGCCGACGCCTCATGACGCGCTCCTCCCGGTGGGGCCCGCTCCGGCATACGAACTTCCGGTGGTTCTTCCTCGGGGAGACCATCAATACGGCAGGCACGTCGATGTCACGGCTCGCGCTGGCCTTCGCGGTGTTGCACATCGACAACTCCCCCACGGCGCTCGGGCTGGTCGTCGCCTCGTGGACCGTGCCGATGGTGGGCTTCATGCTCATCGGCGGGGCGCTCGCGGACCGTTTGCCGAGGGCTCTGGTCCTGCGGGGCTGCAACCTCATCGAAGGGGGCGTACAGCTGGCCTCGGCCCTGCTCGTGCTCTCCGGAACAGCGCAGATCTGGCATTTGATCGTGCTGCAGTTCATCGGCGGGACGGCGGTGGCGGTGAGTTACCCGGCCTTCCACGGGATGGTGCCGATCCTGCTGCCCGAAGCCGAACGCAAAGCGGCCTACCTCTTGCTGGGCCAGGCTCAGAGCGCGCTGCAGGTGCTCGGTCCCACCATCGCGGGGATCATTGTCGCTGTTAGCAACCCGGGCTGGGCACTGCTCGTCGACGCCGCCACCTTCTTCGTGGCGGCCGTGTTCCTCACCCTGCTGCGACTGCCGGTCAACGCCCGACCCGAGGCCGGCGAGAGCGTGCTAACCGACTTCCGGGCAGGCTGGTCGTTTGCACGATCTCTGGGGTGGGTTCTGCCGGTGGCCAGCCTGTCCCTGGTCTTCAACGCGGTGGCCAGTGGGGCGATCAACGTGCTCGGGCCGGTCATGGCCACGACCACTGTGGGGGCTGACGGTTGGGGTGTGGCGCGGTCGGCCGAGGCGCTCGGGCTCTTCGCGTTTGCGTTCGTCCTGGCCCGGGTGACGATCCGCCGTCCCCTGCTGGCCTGCCAGTACGGCTTTCTGGCGACAGCAGCGCCGATGATCGCTCTCGCCTTTGCGACCCAGGTGCTGCCGCTGTCGGTGGCCTTCCTGATCAGCGGATGCGGACTCTGCCTGATCAACCTCGCGTGGAATCTCACGGTCCAGGAGAAGGTGCCCGAAGCGATGCTCTCCCGGATCATGGCCATCGACGGCTTCTTCAGCTTCGTCGCCATGCCGATCGGTCAATTGGCCGTCGGCCCGGCCAGCGGGTGGTTCGGCGCACGGGATGCTCAGATCGGCGCCGTCGTCGTCGTGGCGGTGACCTTCCTGGTCGGCGCGACCCGACCTGCGATCCGACGCCTGACCCTGCACGGACCGTCGTCGGCGTCCTGATCCTCAGCACACGTCGAATTTCTGCTGCCTACCTGACCAGATTCCGATTGTCCTTGGAACCGGGAGAGGTCCTACCGAATCAGAACACCGCGGGCGGTGGCGACTACTTTGTCCTCGCTGCCGGTCATGACGATCGGAGCCAACGGCACGTCGATCACTCCTTCCAGCCGGAAAGTCACCCGACCTGAGGGTCGAGACGAGCGGGTGCGCCGCGGCATACCGCTCAGCCGCCAGCAGCGGCCGCAATGGATCTCGACCTGGAGGGTCG
>JBGAQV010000068.1:0-15365 GCA_044220505.1 Dermatophilaceae bacterium | reverse complement strand
ATCTACCTCAAGTCGCGCGACCATTACTCGCGCAAGTACGACGCCCCCATGCCCTTCGCACTGTTCTTCTACGGCGGCATGGCGGTGCACTACTCTCCCGAGTTCGCCTCCATTGGCTACTCGGGTGTGGGCTCGCACGGCTGCGTCAACACGCGCGACAAGGCCAAAATGACCTGGCTGTTCGACCAGGCCCGGATCGGCGACACGGTCGTGGTCTACCGCTGACGTGGGAAAGTGCCTGGCCCACCATCCGGTGGGGGGCCCCCCCCCCCCCCCCCCCACGGCATACCGGCAGGAGAAGGACCCGATCAGGTGACCGGCTGTCGCCCGGACATGACTCTGGCCTGGACATGACTGTGGCCCGGACCGAAGTCCGGGCCACACGTAGCCCCGACGGGATTCGAACCCGCGCTACCGCCTTGAGAGGGCGGCGTGCTAGGCCGCTACACAACGGGGCCCTAGCGCGTCTGCAGGGATGAAACCCTGCGGACAACGGTGGAAACCTTACCGGTCACCGGAGCCTTCCACCGAATCGTCCGACCGCGACCCAGAAGGGGTCTGCCGGAGCTGGGGTACCAGGACTCGAACCTAGAATAACTGAACCAGAATCAGTCGTGTTGCCAATTACACCATACCCCATGGGGTATCACTGCTCGCGCGCCGCACGCCGAGACGTGAGCCTTCGAGAGTGAACCGGAGAGCGATGTTACCGGTCCCGCTGAGATGCCCCAAATCGCCGCAGCGGCGGCGGGAACCCGGGATCAGGATCTAGAGCGTGTCTCGCAGCGCCCGCAGCCGCATCAGCGTCGAGGTCTTGCCGAGGATCTCCATGGATTCGAAGAGTGGCGGCGAGATGCGCTGGCCCGAGACAGCCGTCCGCAGCGGCCCGAACGCCACCTTGGGTTTGACGCCGAGGCCGGTGACGATCGCCTCGCGCAGCACCTGCTCGATGCCTGCCGCGTTCCACCCCGAGTCGGCACCGAGCACCCCTGTGCCGTGGTCGTCGATGTCGCCCAGCGCATCCAGTGCCGCATCAAGAACCTCGGCCGAGCGGGCATCCAGAGTCGCGCGGGCGTCGGCCGCGATCTCGATGGCGTCGTCCCCGAGATAGAAGGGCGCGACCAGCCCGAGCGCGTCGGTGAGCTTGACGATGCGCGTCTGGATGAGCTCGGCGATCTGCTTCAACCGCGCCAGCTCCCCCAGGGATGGGTTGTCCGAGAGGATCCCTGCCCCCTCCAGGAAGGGCAGCAGGCGCGAGGCGAACTCCCCCACCGGCAGACTGCGGATCCACACCCCGTTGAGCCAGTCGAGCTTGTCGAGGTTGAACATCGAGCCGGCGGGGTTGACCTTGGCCCAGTCGAAGCGCTCGGCGAACTCGTCGAAGGTGAAGACCTCACGCTCGCTGCCATCCGCTTCGAGGATCGGCGGATAGCCCTGCAGGGCAAGGAAATTGACGAGGGCCTCGGGGAGATACCCCTGTTCGCGGAACCATGTCAAACGCGCCCACGGGCTCTTGCGCTTGGAGATCTTGGCCTTCTTCTCGTCGCGCAGCAGAGGCATGTGCGCGAACTCAGGCGGCGTAATCCCGAGCCAGCGATAGAGCAGCAGATGCTTGGGCGTCGAGGAGATCCACTCCTGACCGCGCACTACGTGGGTGATGCCCATCTCATGATCGTCGACGACGACGGCCAGGTGATAGGTCGGAAAGCCGTCGGTCTTGAGGATGACCTGGTCGTCGGGCATGGGGGCGTCGATCCGGCCGGCGATGAGGTCGACGAAGCTCGTGTCGACATCGTCGGGGATCCGCATCCGCACGACCGGAGCCTCGCTGAACCCCGGCAACGCCGCCCGTTGCTCGCGGGTCTTGCCCAGGCACAGCCGGTCGTAGCCCGTCGGCTGCTTGCGGCGCTGCTGTTCCTCCCGCATCTGGGTGAGACGTTCGGGCGAACACCAGCAGTAGTAGGCGTGGCCGTCCGCGAGCAACCGCTGCACGTAGGGTGCATAGGTTCCCAGCCGCTCGGACTGCCGGTAGGGGCCGCACGGGCCGCCCACGTCAGGGCCTTCGTCCCAGGTCAGCCCCAGCCAGTGCAGGGTGTCGAAGATTTGGTCCTCACTGCCGGCCTGCAGCCGGGCCCGGTCGGTGTCCTCGATCCGCAGGATGAACCGCCCGCCGTGCTGGCGGGCGAAGGCGAGGTCGAACATCGACATGTATGCCGTGCCGACATGCGGATCGCCGGTTGGAGACGGCGCGACGCGCAGACGCACCGCGCCCGGGAGTGTGCTGGAGGCTGTCATGGTCCCACCAGCGTAGGGCCTGCCGCGGCGGCCTCCACGCGGGCGCTGACCCTGCGTCTCCCCTCAGCGCCGCCGGACGAACGGGTTGTCGAGCACCCCGATGCCCTCGATGTCGACGGTCACCCGCTGTCCCGCCTCCACCGGACCGACGCCTGCGGGCGTCCCGGTGAGGATGACGTCGCCCGGCAGGAGCGTGAATGCCGCCGATGCGTAGGCGATCAGCTCGGCCACGCCGTGCACCATGTCGGCGGTCGTGCCATCTTGCACGACCTCGCCGTCCCGACGAGTCCGGATCCGCAACGCCGCCGGGTCCAGCTCGGTCTCGATCCACGGGCCCAACGGGCAGGAGGTGTCGAAGCCCTTCGCGCGCGCCCACTGACCGTCCGAACGCTGCCAGTTGCGCGCGGACACATCGTTGGCGCAGGTGTAGCCGAACACGCACTCCAGAGCCTGCTCGACGTGCACGTCCTTGGCGATCTTGCCGATGACGACCGCGAGTTCGCCCTCGTAGTGCACCTCGGTCGCTCCTGGCGGAAGGGTCACCGGATCTCCAGGGCCGCACACCGCGGTGTTGGGCACGAGGAACATCATCGGTTCGGCAGGCACCTCGTTGCCGAGTTCACGGGCATGGTCGGCATAGTTGCGCCCGATCCCCACGACCTTGCTGCGCGGGATGACCGGCGCCAGCAACCGCACGTCCTCCAGCGGCACCGGCGCTCCCCCGGCGGGGCGCACCCCGACGTAGAGCGGATCCCCTTGCAGCGGAAGGATCAACGCATCAGGCCCCTCGCCACGCACGACTCCGTATGCCGGGTCCTCACCGATGGTGTATCTCGCGATGCGCACCCTCCGACTCTAGCCAGCGGCTGCGAGATCCAGGTCCTCCAGGGAGGCCACCACGGCGTCGGCCAGCACGGCATACCCGGTGTCGTTGGTGTGGATGTCGCTCAAGGTGCACATCCACGTCCATTGGCAGATCCGCAGCACGTTCAGGGGCAGCTGCATCCCACCACCTGCCGGCACCAGCGTCCAGACCGTACTGGAGAACGCTCCCGCGACGTCCGCTCCGACGCCCCCGACGCTCGTGGCGGCCGCCACGAGACCGGCGTTGAAGGCCTGCAGTCCCGCAGTCGTGGTCGTGGCCAAGGTCTGCCCGGACGGGCCGGTGAGCCACGCCGCGAGGAACGGGTTGTAGTAGGTCAGCACGACGATCGCGGCATGGGGCGCGTCGGCGCGCAATTGGGCGAGGATCGCGCGGGCATTGGCATGCACGGTGCCCATGGCGCGCACGAAGCAGGCCTGGTCCAGCGCCCCGCCCGCCGCGCACCGGGTGATGTCGTTGGCTCCGATGTCGAGCGTGATGACACGCACGAACTGCCCATGGGCATGGAGGAAGGCTCGCGCTGCCGCCAGTTGGGAGCCGTCGGCGTAGGTGCATCGCCCGCCGTCGATCATCGTCACCGTGGTTTCGCCCGAGCACGCCAGATTGACCAGTTCGGTCTTGGGCGCCGTGCCGCGCACGGCAGTCACGACCCCGCCGACGTAACCGCCGGTGCGATCGTCACCGACGCCCGGCTGATAGCCGGCCGCGAGCGACTCACCGAGCGCGAGGTAGTAGCCCTTGGCGTGGGCCCGGCCCTGCGGGGAGGGATCGGCGCCCGCGCTCGGGGCGGCGATCACACCGGCGCCGGCGAAGAGGGCGACGAGGGCGACGACAGCGAAGCGTCTCATCTGGGCAGGATGACACGGATGCTGCCGCCCAGGAGACGTTTCGGCGATTCCCACGGCCGCCCCACGGCCGCCCCACGGTCGCGCCCCCAGCGATCCGGACGGCGATCCGGACGGGATGTGGACGGCGAGGCGGACGCGATAGGGACGGGGACGCGGGTAGCCGGACTAGCCTGGCGACCCGTGGAGATCGACCTGGCCCGTCATGAATGGGAGTCCGCCGCGCAGGCTCACGCCGAGCGCGCGGATCGGCTCACCGCCGGGCATCGGCAGCGCCGCCTCACCGGCACGCCCCACGCGGTCGAGGATTTCCTCTTCACCTACTACCGCTTCTCGCCGACCGCCCTGCGCCGGTGGTCACCGGGCGTCGGCGTCCGGTTACGCGACGCGGTCGGCTCCGAGATCGCGCGGCAACGCTTCATGGTCACCACGGGGCAGGACGCCCGGGTCGACCGAACGGCATACCTGCAGGAGCGCGGCGAACTGGCCCGATTCGTACGGGAATTGGTGATCGCGACCGCTCACCGCGCCCCGCAGTGGGGATGCTTCGCGCGCCATGAGTGGGCGATGGTCTATCGCATGACACCCGAGCAGGTGCGCCACCAGAGCGTGCCCTTGCGCTTGGATCCGCGTGAGGCGGATGCGGTTGTCGAGGCGGCGCCGCTGGTGTGCACGCATTTCGACGCCTACCGGTTCTTCACCGAGCCTGCGCGCCCGCGCAACACCCGCACGCTCACCCGGGACGCTGTGGTGCAGCACGAACAGCCTGGGTGCCTCCACGCCGGCATGGACCTCTACACATGGGCGATGAAGCTCGCCCCCGGGATTCCCAGCGAGCTGGCTCTGGACTGCTTCGAGTTGGCCATGCGACTACGCGAACTCGACATGCGCGCTTCCCCCTACGACGTCACGTCGCTTGGTCACACCCCCATCGCGATCGAAACGCCCACGGGAAGAGCGGAATTCACCGCACTACAGCGCGAGTATGCCGCGTCGGCCCAGGTGCTGCGCCAGCGCCTGGCTGACGCATGTGACCTGGTCTTGGCCGAGGAACTGGACGCTCAGCGCCAGTAGGTCGCCCGCGACCCCCGGCCACCCTGCCCAGCAGCTGGCACGGTCTTGCACAGCAGCGGAAGGATTCGCCCGGGCACCGAACCGAGGCGCTCACCCACGGTGACGGCGCCGACCTGCTCGTAGAAGCCGGCCGCCTGCGGGTCGGCTTCGATGTAGAGCCGGCGCCAGCCTCGCGTCACAGCGGCCGACACCGCCGCCTGGAAGAGCACCCGGCCGACTCCGGCCCCGATGAAGTCGGGCTCGACGAAGAGCATTTCCAATTCGCCTACCGGCAAGCCAGATTCGACCTCTGAGCGGTCGGCTGCGGGCAGCGCTCCGGTGACGGGACCGAGCAGGTAGAACCCTGCGAAGACACCGTCGACATCGGCCACGACGGCCTCGGCGGCCTGAGCCTCGGTGAGCGTGAGCTCCTCGCGGAAGGCCGCCATGAGCGAGTCGGAATAGCCCCAGAACGCCTTGCTCCGGAAGGCCAGGTCGCTCAGGACCGCAGCATCGGCGGCCTGGGCCGGGCGGAGCACCAGGCCACCCTGGGCCGGCGGCATGGCGGCTGTCGGCGGCATGATCGAGGTGCTCATCGGGATGGCACCCCCTGGCGGTTGAGGCCGTAGGTGATGCCGTCGACGAGGGCGCGCCAGCTCGCCTCGACGATGTTGGGGGCCACCCCGACGGTCTGCCAGGTGGTCTGCGCATCGGCGGTCTCGATGAGCACGCGCGTGATCGCGTCTGTGCCATGCGAAGCGTCGAGAATGCGCACCTTGAAGTCGACGAGCTCGAGCGACTCCAGCTCCGGGTAGACCGCGCTGAGCGCCTGGCGCAGCGCATGGTCGAGAGCATTGACTGGGCCGTTGCCCTCACCGGTGGCCACATGGCGGCGTCCTCCGGCGGTGAGTTTGACGGTGGCCTCCGAGGTGGCCTCGCCGGCCTCCCGAGCGTCGGTGATCACCCGCCACGACTCCACGTCGAAGTAGCTCACGGCCTGGCCGAGATGCCGGCGCAGCAGCAGTTCGAACGACGCATCGGCCGCATCGAAGGTCCACCCCTTGAGCTCGAGGTCCTTCACCTCGGCGAGCAGACCGGCCACGAGCGTCGGTGAGTCGGCGAGATCGACACCCATCTCGGCGGCCTTGAGTTCGATGCTCGCCCGGCCGGCCATGTCCGACACCAAGGTGCGCATCGCATTACCGATCAATGACGGGTCGGTGTGCTGGTAGAGGTCCGGGTCGACCTTGAGCGCGCTGGCGTGCAGACCGGCCTTGTGGGCGAAGGCGCTCGCTCCGACGTAGGGCTGCCGGCTGTACGGAGGCACATTGGTCACCTCGCTGATCGCGTGCGCGATCCGGGTGGCTTCGCGCAGCCGCTCCGGAGCGACCAGCGGCCGGCCCTGCTTGATCTGCAGGTTGGAGACCACGGTGAGGATGTTGGCATTGCCGGTGCGCTCGCCGTAACCGTTGACGGTGCCCTGCACGTGGGTCGCTCCCGCGTCGACGGCGGCCATCGAGTTGGCCACCGCGCAGCCGGTGTCGTTGTGGCAGTGGATGCCGATCCGCGCAGCGGTGCCGTCGATGACATCGCGCACCACGTCGGCGATTTGGTTGGGCAGCATGCCGCCGTTGGTGTCGCATAGGGCGATGACCTCGGCACCTGACTCCGCCGCCGCGCGCACGCACTCGAGGGCGTAGTCGCGGTCGAGCCGGTATCCGTCGAAGAAGTGCTCGGCGTCGACAAAGACGCGCCGGCCCTCGCCGCGCAGGAAGGTCACCGTGTCGCGGATCATCGCGAGGTTCTCGGCCAGCGTCGTGCGCAACGCCTGCTCCACATGCCGGGTGTGTGACTTGGCCACCAGGGTGACCACCGGCGCGCCTGAGTCGAGCAGCGCCCGGACGAGGACATCATCGGCCGCGGTGCCGCCGGCCCGACGGGTCGCCCCGAAGGCCGCGAGCGTGGCGTGGCGCAGGTCGAGCTCCCGCTGCGCCCGAGCGAAGAACTCGGTGTCCTTGGGGTTGGCTCCAGGCCAGCCGCCCTCGATGAACCCGACCCCGAGGTCGTCCAGTTGCCGCGCAATCGCCAGCTTGTCCGATACCGAGAGGTTGAGGCCCTCCTGCTGGGCGCCGTCGCGCAGCGTGGTGTCGTAGACGTGGAGGTCGGTCGGCGTGCTGGTCGTGCGGGACATGTTCTCTGCGGCTTTCGGTCGAGGCATGAATTTCGTGAGCAGGAACCCGGGGTTGATCGTTCCCCTCGCGCCGTCGGAGCCGGCTGGGATGGTGCCGGGACCAACAAAAAGACCCCCCGGGGTGTGGGAGGTCTGCGCGACGAGGAGATCGGCTCGTCGCGCCTAGCTAATAACGATCGTGGTGACGGTGGTCACACGGGTCCCAAGGCTCACGGGCAGCAGCCTCTCACACGAGGGGAGCGCACGGCATACCGTCTCGATATGCGGGACACGCTGTCCAGCTTCACTCTCCGGTCACCCGGTGGACACGCGGGGTGAAGCGCGCGAGCAGCGCCTCGACCACATGGGCGACACCGTCGTGTTCGTTGCTCGGACAGCGATGAGTGGCTTCGGTGTGCACATCGGCGTGCGCATTGGCGACGGCGAAGGACGCACCGGCCCACCGGAGCATCGGCAGATCGTTGGGCATGTCGCCGAACGCCCACACGGCATCGGCAGGTATGCCGTGCGCCGCGCACCAGCGCGCCAGGGCTGCCGCCTTGGTCACCCCGGGCGCGCTGATCTCGGCCAAGCCAGGTGCACCGGAATAGGCCAGCACTCCCCCGCTGCCGACCACAGCACCCACACGGCCCAGCAGTTCGTCGTCGCTTAGTCCCGGCGCTGTCGCGAGCAACTTGCCGACCGTCTCGCCGGACAGCTGCTCGATCGGGCCGGCGACCGCCCCCGTCGGATCTGACTCCGGATGCCGCTCATGGAACAGCGCCTCGATATGCGGCCCGCTCGCTCGCTCCGCGGCGAATCCGACGTCTGGCAACTCCAGGCGCAGCCGCCTGACGAGCTCGAGGACCTGGGTGCGGGAGAACCCGCGTTCCTGGGTCACCCGGCGATCATGGACGTCATAGACCCACGCGCCGTTGCCGGCGATGACCATGCCATGCCCGCCCACCGCGTCGGCCACCGACGCGAGCCACCGCGGCGGCCGGGCCGTGACGAACAGGACGCCGATCCCCGCCTCCTGAGCAGCGTGGATGGCAGCGCGGGTGCGCGCCGAGATGCTGCCGTCCTCGCGCAGCAACGTCCCGTCGAGATCGGAGGCCAGCAGTGCCGGCCGACTCAACGGCAGTCTCACACCAGGCGGGTCAGCCATCCGTGCACGTCCTCCGCGCGGCCGTACTGGATGTCGAGCAGCCGCTCGCGGACCGTGCGGGTCACCTCCCCGATCTCCGGGCCACCGCGGCGGTGGTCGACCGAGCCGCCCTCCCACCGCAACTCGCCGACCGGCGTGATGACCGCCGCCGTGCCGCAGGCGAAGATCTCGACGATGTCGCCGGAGCGAGCGCCCTCCTTCCACTCCTCGATGGGGATACGGCGCTCTTCGGGGTCCAGCCCCATTTCCTTGCCGAGTTCGAGGATGGAGGACCGAGTGACGCCCTCGAGGATGGTGCCGGTGAGTTCGGGAGTGACCAGACGCCCGTCCTTCGTGACGAAGAAGAGGTTCATGCCTCCGAGTTCTTCGATGTACTCCTGGGTCGCCGAGTCGAGGAAGACGGCCTGATCACAGCCGTGCTCGATGCCCTCGAGCTGGCCGGCGAGGCTGGAGGCATAGTTGCCACCGCACTTCGCCGCGCCCGTGCCACCCGCGCCGGCGCGGGCGTAGGACGAGGAGATCCACAGCGTCACCGGCTTGAGGCCGCCGGAGAAATAGGCCCCGGCCGGCGACGCGATGACCGAGTAGGTCACCTCGTCGGCCGGACGGACCCCGAGGAATGCCTCGGACGCGAACATGAAGGGACGCAGATACAGGCTGGTCTCGCCGGTGCCGGCTGCCGGCACCCAGTCCTGATCGACGGTGACGAGGGCGCGCAGCGACTCGACGAAGTCCTCGACCGAGAGGCTCGGCAGAGCCAGGCGGCGCGCGCTGCGCTGCATCCGCTCGGCATTGGCCTCGGGGCGGAACGACCAGACCGAGCCGTCGGCGTGCCGGTAGGCCTTGAGGCCCTCGAAGATCTCCTGCGCGTAGTGCAACACGGCCGCCGAGGGAAGCAACTGCAAGGGCCCGTATGCCGTGACCTTCGCATCGTGCCAGCCCTGCCCGCGGGTCCATGTGGCCAGGACCATGTGATCGGTGAACGACTTGCCGAACCCCGGGTTGGCCAGGATCGCTGCACGCTGCTCGTCACTGGCCGGGTGCCCCGACCGCTCGAGAGTGAAGGACAGGGGCTCGGGGGTGGCGCTCGGGCTCATCGTGCGTACTCCATGCGTCTCGGGGGGATGGACACGGGCCAGCCCGGTCGGACCGGGCTCTAGGACGAGGGTACTCGGCGCCGCCACGGCACTCACCGGTCCTGGACTGCGGCCGTTGGGCCGAAGTGGCAGCGGACCGGGTGCCGTCGGGGTTAGGGTGAGGGACAACGCCGGGGGGCGAGATCCAGGGGAGGGCTCGAGAAATGGCTATACGCATCGTGCACGTGGGCCGGTCGGCCGCGGCGAGGGGCACCGGCGCAGAACGACCGCGTCGCCGCAGGTCTGGGGTGGGACGGGCTGCCGGGTCCGGCTTGATCAGCCTGCTGCTGCTCGCGAGCGCTGCCATGGGGTCCTCGGCCGCCACCGCCGGCACTGTGGCTGGTCCGCCCGTGGTCGGCGACGACACGATCGTCCTGGCTGCCTGGCATCCCACTACCTCCGGCAGCTGGGCTCCGGTGGACAGGGTCGACCTCTACCGTCCCGACCCGGTCCCGCACGGAGCCGCAGCCTTGCCGGCACCGTCGGTGCCTGCCCTCCCGCCGGTTGCGGTCGATCCGGACCCCGCCGCGTCGGAGCTGCTGCCCGACCTCGATGCCGTGATCCTCGGTCTGTCGAGCTCTTCGCAGGTGTTGTCCTCGGGCTTCGTGCGCCCGGTCGACGGGGTGCCGACCTCCCAGTTCGGCCCGCGCTACCACCCGATCCTGCACGTGTGGAAACTCCACAGCGGTCTCGACTTCGGGGCAGCGTGCGGCCGACCGGTCGTCGCCGCCAAGGCGGGCACGGTGACCAAGACCGGCCCGGCCGGGGGCAACGGGACCCAGGTCGCGATCGACCACGGCAACGGTCTCATCACGACGTACAACCACCTCTCGGCGTATGCCGCGACGCCCGGCATGTCGGTCGCCCAGGGCCAGATCATCGGGCTGGTCGGCACGACCGGTCTCTCGACGGGGTGTCACCTGCACTTCGAGGTCATCCTCAACGGCGCGTTCGTCGACCCGGCTCCCTACCTGCTGCTGGCCCCCGCGCCGGTAGTCACCCTGCCGGCGGCGATCCCCCAGGTGAGCGCCGCGTCGCTCCCGACGCCGACCGAGTCCCCTGCGGCAACCGCAACCCCCAGCACGCCATCAGCGACCACCGAGCCATCAGCGACCACCGAGCCATCAGCGACCACCGAGCCGTCTTCAACCGGGCCTTCCGCCACCGAAGCGCCCAGTGTCGAGCCGTCCCCGTCGGCCACTGCGGAGCCGACGAATGCGCCACCCACCCAGACCATCCCGACGACGACGCAGCCGGCCTCGACAAACGAGCCGACCACCGCAACAGCCGACCCAGAGACCTCGACAACGGGCCGGACACCTGTTGTCGAACAGTCCCCGTCGGCCGCTGCAGCGTCTCAGGTCACGGCCAGCCCGTAACACACCCTCGTCAGGCGCCCCTCGTCGGTCACCTGCTGCGACGGCGGACGCCGCCCAGATCTCGGATCAGCGCCGTGGCGGCGATCAGCCGAGCCGTGCGGTGATCGCCTCGCCGACTGCACGGGTCGAGCGCGGCGCGCTGCCCCGCTCGGCGAGGTCGGCCGCCACCGCAGCTTCGATACGACGCCCGGCGTCGGGCAGGCCCACGTGGTCGAGCATCATGGCCACCGAGAGGATTGCCGCCGTCGGGTCAGCCTTGCCCTGGCCCGCGATGTCGGGTGCCGAGCCGTGCACCGGCTCGAACATGCTGGGCGTCGTGCGCGCCGGGTTGATGTTGCCGCTGGCCGCCAGGCCAATGCCACCGGCGATCGCGGCTGCGATGTCGGTGATGATGTCGCCGAAGAGGTTGTCGGTGACGATGACGTCAAACCTCCCGGGGTCGGTCGCCATGAAGATCGTGGCAGCGTCGACGTGCTGGTAGGCCGTCTCGACGTCCGGGAACTCGGCTCCCACCTCTTCGACGGTGCGGCGCCACAGGTGGCCGGCGAAGGTCAGCACGTTGTGCTTGTGCACCAGAGTGAGGTGCTTGCACGGCCGGGCCGCGGCGCGGGCAAAGGCATCGCGGACGACGCGCTCGACGCCGAAGCGGGTGTTGACGCTGACCTCGGTGGCGACTTCCGCAGGGGTGCCGGTGCGCAGCGTGCCGCCGTTGCCGACATAGGGCCCTTCGGTCCCCTCCCGGACCACGACGAAGTCGATCCCCTGCGGGGCGACCCGGGCAACGTCAAGCGGGCTGGCGACCCCTGGGTAGAGCTTGGCCGGGCGCAGGTTGACGAAGTGGTCGAGGGCGAATCGCAGCGGAAGCAGCACGCCGCGTTCCAGGACGCCACTGGGCACGGTCGGGTCACCGATCGCACCGAGCAGGATCGCGTCGTGGGAGCGCACCTCCTGCAGCACCGACGCGGGCAGGGTCTCGCCCGTTGCGTGCCAGCGGCGCGCGCCGAGATCGTATTCCGTCGTCCGAATGCTCACCCCGGACGCCACCGCCTCCAAAACCCGCAGCCCTTCGGCCACGACTTCGGGACCGATGCCGTCGCCGCCGATGACGGCCAGGTTGAGTGAGGTCGGGGGCGTCGGTGCACTCGCAGTCATACCGGTCAGGCTACGGCTGCGTCTCGCCTGTCAGGATGGCTGTTCCACATAGCGAACCACCCCCGCTCCGTAGGGAGCGGGGGTGGTTCGCGAACGCTCGATAGCGACGTCGGCAGGATCAGAGATCGATGACCGCGAAGTGCTCAGCGCCCACAGCGGCGGCGACCTGAGCAGCCACCTCTTGGGGCAGGGCAGAGTCGGCGTTGAGAATCATCAGGGCCAGGTCGCCGCTCTCATTGCGAGCCACCTGCATGGCCCCGATGTTGATGCCTGCGGCTCCGAGCAACTGGCCGACCTGGCCGATGACACCCGGCCGGTCGGCATACGTGAAGGTCGCCATGTGGTCGGTGAGCGGCACTTCGAGGTCGAAACCGTTCATCCCGACGATCTTCTCGATCATCCGCGGGCCGGTGAGGGTGCCCGAGACCGAGATCTCGGTGCCATCGGCCAGCGCGCCGCTGAGCGTGGTGACGTTGCGGAAGTCGCCGCTCACCGCGTCGGTCGTCATCGTCACGCCGACGCCGCGCTGCTCGGCGATGACGGGGGCGTTGACATAGGAGACCTGCTGCTCGACGACGTCCATGAACAGCCCCTTGAGGGCCGACAGCGACCAGATGCTCACGTCGTGCTCGGTGATCTCGCCGTGGACCTCGAGGTTGAGGTGCAGCGGCACCGAACCGGCGACGGCGGTGAAAATACGGCCGAGCTTCTCGACCAGCGCGATGCCCGGGCGGACCTCTTCGACGATGACGCCACCGGAGACGTTGACCGCGTCGGGGACGAGTTCGCCGCTCAGGGCCAGGCGCACCGAGCGGGCCACCGAGACGCCGGCCTTCTCCTGGGCCTCCTCAGTCGAGGCACCCAGGTGCGGGGTCACGACGACGTTGTCGAACTCGAAGACCGGAGAGTCGGTGCAGGGTTCCTTGGCGAAGACGTCCAGGCCCGCAGCACCGACCCGGCCGGACCGGATCGCCTCGGCCAGCGCGGCCTCGTCGACGATGCCACCGCGAGCAGCATTGACGAGCACCACGCCTGGCTTGACCTTGGCCAGGGCCTCGGCACCGATCAGGCCGAGAGTTTCGGGAGTCTTGGGCAGGTGGATGGAGATGAAGTCGGCGCTGGCGAGCAGCTCGTCGAGGTCGACCAAGCGGGCACCGAGCTGGCTGGCCTTGGTCGGGGTGGTGTAGGGGTCATAGGCCACGATGTGCATGCCGAAGCCGCGCAAGCGCTCGGCGACCAGGGCCCCGATCCGGCCCAGTCCCACGATGCCCACCGTCTTGTCGAGCAGCTCGACGCCGCCGAACTTGCTGCGCTTCCACGCCCCGCCCTTGAGGGCTTGGCTGGCCGGGGAGATGTGCCGGGCGGCGGCGAGCATGAGGCCGACGGCGAGCTCGGCGGCGGAGGTGATGTTCGAGGTCGGGGCGTTGACGACCATGACGCCGGCCTGGGTGGCCGCGGGCACGTCGACGTTGTCCAGGCCCACTCCCGCGCGGGCGATGACCTTGAGCTTGGGGGCCCCCGCGATGGCCTCGGCGTCCATCTTCGTGGCCGAGCGGATGAGGACCGCGTCGACGTCACTCAATGCCGGCAGGAGTGCGGACCGGTCGGCACCGTCGCACGATCGGATCTCGAAATCGGGCCCGAGGGCGTCGATCGTGGCAGGCGAGAGCTCTTCGGCGAGCAGGACGACGGGCTTGGTCACAAGCGTTCCTTAGGCTGGGCCGGCCTCCTCGCGAGGCCGGAGACGACGGATCGTCGGCACCTCGATGTGCCGCCTCCGAGCGTAGTCGCGCGGCCCTGAGGCACCGGGCCGTGCCTCGACTCGAGCGACGTGACCTCTCGCACGCGGAATCTGAGACAACCGATTGAGACAACCGCCCGGGTATGCCGTCCGGATCAGGACAGCGTGAGGTCCTCGGGCGCCTCGGGCACGGTCAACAGGCGACGCCGGGCGACCCGCGACAGCCACAGAGTGAGCCAGATGCCGACGGCCCCGACCGCCAGCCACCCCCACACCGTCGAGGCGGCTCCGCCGATCCATGCCTCGACCACGGCAAAGCCGACCGTCGAGTAGATGGCGGCCCAGACGATGGAGCCGACGATCGCGCCGATCTCGAAGCGCCACAACGGCATACGGAGAATGCCGGCTGCCAGGTTGATCGCGGACTGCACCCCGACGGTGAGGAAGGACAGCGCTACGGCCGGTGCACCGAAGCGCGCCACGAGGGTCTCCGCACGGCGCACCAGCGGGCTGTCGAGGTGACGCGCTGCCCGGGTCCGCTCTCCCCCACGGCGCGCTCCCCAGCCGAGCCAGTAGGTGAGATTGGCGCGCGCCATCGCACCCGCGAAGAACACGGCATACGTGAGGGCGAAGGGCCAATCCGAGAACACCCGGACACTGTACGTGGCACCGCCCGCCTCCCCTGACATCGGGAAGACGGGCGGGTATGCCGTGCCACCCCGGCCGGTGGTGCGGCGCGCCGGGGCCAGCAGCGAGCTCAGTGGCGCGCGGCCGAGCCTTCGGTGTAGTCGGAGTCGCTGTCCTTGATCCAGCTCATCAGCTTGCGCAGCTTGCGGCCAGTGGCCTCGATCGCGTGAGCGGCGCCCTTGGCGCGCAGTTCCTTGAACTCCGGTGCGCCCGCGTCCTGGTCGGCGATGAAGCGCTGCGCGAAAGCACCCGACTGGATGTCGGCGAGGACAGCCTTCATGTTGTCCTTGACGCTCGGGTCGATGACCCGCGGGCCGGAGACGTAGTCACCGTATTCGGCGGTGTCGGAGACCGACCAGCGCTGCTTGGCGATACCGCCCTCGACCATGAGGTCGACGATGAGCTTGAGCTCGTGCAGGCACTCGAAGTAGGCGACCTCAGGCTGGTAGCCCGCCTCGACGAGCGTCTCGAAGCCGTACATGACCAGCTGCGAGGCGCCGCCGCAGAGCACCGACTGCTCGCCGAAGAGGTCGGTTTCGCACTCCTCGGTGAAGGTCGTCGTGATGCCGCCGGCACGCAGACCGCCGATGGCCTTCGCGTAGGACTTGGCGACATCCCAGGCCTGGCCCGAGGCGTCCTGCTCGACGCAGACGAGCACCGGCACGCCGCGGCCGTCGTTGTATTCCCGGCGCACGAGGTGGCCCGGGCCCTTGGGGGCGACCATGATGACGTCCGAGCCCGGCTCGGGGGTGATGTAACCGAACCGGATGTTGAAGCCGTGGCCGAACAGCAGCCCGGCGCCCTCGCGCAGGTTGGGCTTGATGTCCTTGGCGTAGACGTGCCGCTGGACCTGGTC